>JBGAUM010000040.1:0-26566 GCA_044228625.1 Usitatibacteraceae bacterium
CCGGTACTGGTATTGAACGCGGCCAATCCGCCGCGCGGCTGACCGGCAATGGCATTGAAGCTGCCGGAAACATAGACACGTTGCGCTGTCGCCGCCACGCCCCTGAGATTTACCGCGGAGGCAAGGGGCGGGTTCCAGTTTGTGTACGCGCCGGTGCCCGCATCGAGTGCAGCGATGCTGCGAAAATGCCGTGGCGTGACCCCATCCGGCAGCAATCCGCTGATCTGGTCGAAGCTGCCGGCGACATAGACATGGGTGCGCACGTCGATGGCGTTCACCGGAAATCCGCCGAAACTCGACACATGGTTTCCAAAGGCGGGCACGACGATGGAACCGGTCACCGCATCCAGTTGGCTCAGGCCGTTCTGACTCGTCGCACCGATGGTGGTGAACGAGCCTGCCACATACACAAAGCCACCATCCGGCCGGATGGCATGCACAGGATTGTCGGGTGCCGGATTCCACGCAGTCAACACGCCGTTGTCATCGAGCGCGGCAAGCCAAGGGCGCAGGGTGCCGTTGACCCTTTCAAAATCTCCACCGACCAGCACGCGGCTTCCATCGTGGGCCAGCGCAAGCACCCTTCCTCCATAACCCGTGACGTTGGCGGTCCAGGCGGAATCCACCGTTCCATCCGTGTTCAGACGCACCAGGTTCTTGCGACGAAACCCATCCACCATGTCGAATTGCCCGCCGATCACTACCTTGCCGTCGGGCTGGCGTGCGAAGGCGGTTACCGCACTTGTTGAGAACGCCGAAGACAGAAACTGTCCCGACACCGTGGGCGGCCCGCTGACCGGCAGGGATGCGATGCCGGAGACCTCCACGCCGCCCGCGGCGTCGAACTGTCCGCCGAACCACAGGCGCGCGCCGCTGACCAGCGTGGCCAGAATGGGCTGGCTGGCTTCCGAGTTCACGGCTGGCATTCCGGCGATTTCGGTACCGGAAGACAGATCGACAGCGACGATGCCTGTGCGGAATGCGGAGTTGTAGAAGAACCCGCCACCGAAGTAGGCGTGGCCGCCATCGATGGTCAGCGTGCGGGGTAGGGATGAGCTGGAAAGTCCGGCAATGGACAGCACGGACGCCGCACCGGTGACTCGGTTGATGCGAGCCTTTCCCGATTGGGCGACACCATTCACGGTGTCGAATGTGCCGATGGCAAGAATGTCGGGTCCGTCGATCCCCAGCAAATTTGGAACACTTGGGCCGCCAAAGTAGGTGAACTCCGGAGCCCAAGCTTGAAGGATGAACGATGCATCGAACTTGGCCGCACCGTTTCGGGTTGCGCCCCCAATGCTTGCAAAACTGCCAAAGACATAGAGGCTTGCGCCGTCGGACAACAGCTTTCCCGGCAGGTCGTCGTTCGCCGGGTCCCACGCGGTGGCGTTGCCGGCAGCGTTGAGCGCGGCAAGCCCATTGCGCGACGCGCCGCCAATTTGGAAAAAATTTCCGGCAGCCACGATCACGCCTCCGTGAGCCACCATGGCTGTCGGCACGCCATCCGGCTGCGGATTCCACGCCGTCAACGCGCCTGTGTCATCAAAGGCCGCCAGGTAGTTGCGCGGTTGCCCGGATGCCGATGTGAAATTTCCCGCCACGTAGGTGATCTCGCCGGAATGCAGCAACGCAGCCACGGAACCATTCACGCTGGGCGCCCACGAGGGGTCAACACTTCCATCTGCGTTGAAGCGAACCAGGTTTTGGCGCGGAATACCGTTCACCAAGTCAAAGCCTCCACCGGCAATGACTTTCCCATCCGGTTGCGCGGCCAGCGCCTCCACCGAAACGTTCGTTCCGGTCCGCGAAAAATAATGCGGATAGGAAAAGATGGGAGTGGTCTGGGCACTGGTGATCGTGCACCAGGCGCATAACCCGAAGGCTGCAAGAGTGCCGGCCGCGCGAACGGCGTTTCTGATGATTGCGCAGAGGTGGAATTCCATGGCAAACCGGGGTCGTTGACTCAGCGTGGAGCTGCGATGTCTGGAAGTACGGTTTGCATTCAAAGAGACTGCCAATCCCTTTGCACCGACAGGTCAGGCTCGATACGTCCTTTCGCTCGTCTGGGGGCCAACATTCCCGCAGTTGCCGTACCCAAGGCCCTTTAGGGCGCTGCCGTGCCTCACGACGCATGTTTCCGCCGGAGTCCGTCGGCATCGGCATACCGCGCAAATGCCGAATGACGCGCTGTTTCCACGGCCCAGACCGAATTTGGTTCTGGCTCGCAGGCATCGATGCGTTTCGTCGCTCGCAATCGCACACCAACGCAAAGTCAAGCACCGGCGGGCCTTTCGGGGCAAAAATGCCTGAAATACCCCGCCAGTACTAGGGTTTGCCCTGGGAGATTTGGCTCAATTGGTTCGACGCAACTTCCCGACGATGCCGGTCGGGAAGTAATACACCGAGAGCACGAACAGCACGCCCAGCCACAGCATCCAGCGGTCCGGGGTGAAGAGTGCTGCGAGCACCGGCATGGCGGAGAGCCCTTCATGCGCGAGCTTGAGGAGTTCCTGCAGGTAGCTTTGTGCGATGACGAACAATGCGGCGCCAATCACCGCGCTATGCATCGTGCCCATGCCGCCGATCACGACGATGAGCAGGATGTCGAGCATGATTTCGAACGAGAGCGTGGCGTCCGGGCCGTTGTACCGCAACCAGATCGCGAGCATCACCCCGGCCAGCGTGGCGATGAGTGCAGAAATTACAGAGGACAGTGTGCGGTACACCACTACGCGGTAGCCGATGGCCTCGGCGCGGAATTCGTTTTCGCGGATGGCTTGCAGCACACGGCCGAACGGAGAATTGACGATGCGCAGCAGGGTGAGGAACAACACAACCGTGGTCGTGAGCAGCAGGTAGTAGCAGATCAGCCGGCCGTCGAGATCGACCCCGAACAGCGGCGTGTCGGAGATGGAAAAGCTCGGCGTGAGCCACTCCGGCGGGCGGAAGTTGAGGCCGTCCTCGCCGCCGGTGAAATCGGAAAGCTGCGAGGCCAGCGTCTGGAATGCGGAGGCGAAGGCCAGTGTGATCATGGCAAAAAAGATCGCGCGCACCCGCAGCGAGAACAGCCCGATGGCGAGCGAGAGCAGGAGCGACACGCCCAGCGCGCCGCCGACGCCGATGAGCAACGCGGACAGGTCCGACCCCAGCCGCGTGCAGGCGATCGCCACGCCGTACGCGCCAATGCCGAAGAACATGGTGTGTGCAAAGCTCACGATGCCGGTGTAGCCCAGCAGCAAGTCAAAGCTCGCCACCAGCACGATGAACACCATGATCTTGGCCGCCACATTCAACGCCTTCACGCCGGGGATCGCAAACGGCGTGAGCAGCAGCGCAAGCGCGATGCCGATCAGCAGCACGGCCAGCACCCGGCTGCGCGGCAGGTCGTTCGAGAACAGGCGGGTCAGCATATTGACGCGGCTCATCGGTTCGCCACCGGGAACAAGCCGGAGGGCCGCCACATCAGCACGGCCACCATCAAGGCGATGTTGGTAAACAGCGCGAACTTGGGCGCGAGGTACCCCGCGTAGTTGGCCATCAAACCGACCAGCAGCGCGCCGATCAAGGCGCCGGCGGTGGAACCCAGCCCGCCGATGATGATGACGATGAAGATCAGCACATTCACCTGCGCGCCCATCTGGGGAATGACGTTCTGCTGATACAGACCCCACAGCACCCCGCCCAGCCCCGCCAGCGCACTGCCCGCGGCGAACACCGCGACGAACAGGCGCCGGATGCGATACCCCAGCGCCTCGACCATTTCGCCGTTTTCCACGCCGGCGCGCACCAGCAGGCCGATCTTGGTGCGGTTCAAGGTCCACGCCAGCAGCGCGAACACAAGTACGCCAATGACGATGGCCAGCACGCGGTACTTCTCGATCGTGGCATCGCCCAGCGTGAAGGCGCCGCGCAGGGTGGGCGGCAATTCGAACGGAATCTGCTGAGCGCCCCAGAGGGCCTTGATCAATTCCTCGCCGATGATCATGCCGCCCATGGTGATGAGGATTTGTTTCAGATGCATGCCATACACTGGCCGCACCAGGACGCGCTCGAACACCAGGCCCAACACCGTTGCAACCGCCATGGCGGCTGCCATCGCTGCGAACACTGCAAAGAGGTTTGGCATCAGCGCTTCAGCACCGGACATGCCGCCCATTGCGGCAAACACACTCGTGGCCACGAAGGCACCCAACGCAATGAACACGCCGTGGCCAAAGTGCAGCACGTCCATCAATCCGAATACCAAGGTCAAGCCGGAGGCGATCACGAACACGATCATGCCCATGGCCAGGCCGGCCACGGTCAAGGTGAGCCACGTGGAAGGCGATCCGACCAGCGGCAGGGCGAGCAGCATCAAGGCCGGGACCAGCGCGAGCGGCGCCCAGTCGATGTCGCGTTGGGCAGGAACCGCCGGGGCGGCCGGTGTGCTTGCAGGGGATGTGGGCAGGGTAGGCGTGCTCATAGCGCCAGCCCCATCAGCTCCTGCTGCAATGCGTCGTTCTCCACGAACGCCGCCATCGTGCCGGCATGCACCACGCGGCCATCATCCATGACCGCCACGGTGTCGCCCAGGCGCTTGGCGAATTCCAGATTTTGTTCCACCAGCAGGATCGTCACACCCTGCGCCTTCAGTTCGGCAAAGGCATCGATCATGTTGTCGATGATCGAGGGTGCTAGGCCCTTGCTCGGTTCGTCGACGATCAGGAGTTCGCGCGGCTCGACGATGGCGCGCGCCACCGAGACCATTTGCTTCTGCCCACCGGAGAGCTTGCCCGCGGGATAGTTCCAGAAGGTCTTCACCGCTGGAAATTTCGCGAAGATCCATGCGAGGCGCTTTTCGTCGAGTTCGCCCGCATGGCGCGCCGAATGTGCGGCGAGCGTGAGGTTTTCCTTCACGGTGAGGTCGGCGAAGATGCCCATCGACTCCGGCACGTAGGCAATTCCCAGTCGTGCGCGTTGCGGCGTCGCGAGGGCATTCAAGTCGCGGCCATCGAACGCGATGGCGCCGGACGAGGCTTTCCACAAACCCATGATGGTTCGCAGCGTCGTCGTCTTGCCAGCACCGTTGCGGCCCAACAGCAAGGTGAGTTGCCCGCGCGGCACGGAAAGGTCCACGCCGTGCAGGATGTGGTAGGCGCCGATGTGCGTATGGACGCCGGCCAGGGAGAGCAGGAGTCCGGGTGGTGGTTGAGTGCTCATGCCGCCTTCCGCCGTCCAAGGTACGCTTCCTGCACCACGTCCGAGGCGATCACCGTGGCCGGGTCGCCATCGGCGACCAGCGTGCCATTGACCAGCACGAGGATGCGGTCGGCGAGTTCCCGCACCACATCCATCTTGTGTTCGACCAGCAGAAGCGTCTTGGTCTTGTCCTTTTTCAACTCGCGGATCAGGTTCAACACTGTCGGCACTTCGTCGGCGCTCATGCCGGCGGTGGGTTCATCGAACATGAACACCGAGGCCTCCAGCGCCATGAGGATGGCGACTTCGAGCTTGCGTTGGTCGCCGTGGGACAGAGTGGCGGCCTTGACGCCGGCCTTGCCGTCCAAGGAGGTGAGCGCCAGAAGCGCATCGGCGCGCTGGGCCAAGCTGGTGTGGTCCGTCGCCAGGCTCCAGAGATTCAGGCCATGGCGATGCGCGCCCGCATGGCAGGCTTGCACCGCGAGCCGCACGTTTTCGTGCACAGTCAAGTTGGGGAACAGATTGGTGAGCTGGAATGCGCGGCCCAGCCCGGCGCGCGTGCGCGCCGAGGGTGGCAAGGCCGTGAGGTCCTGATCGCCCAGCATCACGCGCCCGGCGCTCGCCTTGAGCTGCCCGGAAATCAGGTTGAAGTAGGTCGTCTTCCCCGCGCCGTTGGGCCCGACAATGGCGGTCAACGTTCCGGGCTTGAAACTCGCGGTCACCGCATTGACTGCCACATGGCCGCCGAAACGGATCGTGAGGTCGTGCGTGGAAAGGTCGGCCATGAGAGTGCGCGCGGGGACTGGCTTGCGGATTGACGTTGAGTTACTTTTTGAAGCCGCTGGACAACCGGTCCACCATCGCCACGATGGCTTTCATCTGCGGCGCAGTTTTCTTGGCGTAGTTCGGATCGTCGTATCCCCACCAGTCCCAGCAGCCGTTGGTTGCGCCCTTGCCGGTTTGCGGATAAAGCATCACGAGGCGGTTGGTGTCCGCCCAGCGATTGAATCCAGCGCCCTTGGCAAAGGCGTCGGACACCTCCGTGGCATTCTGCTTGCAGCCGTGCAATACCACATGGATCCGGCAGGTTTCGCCGGCGGCACACGCCTTCGGCACGTACACGTATCCGGTGCTGCCCATGCCGTGCGCAGGCTCGAAAGGGGATTGGTCAAAGGTTTGCAGGCTGCCATCTGCTGCACCGGGCTTGCGCGGATTGAGTGCGCCGTAGAACTGCGACAACATCGCGCCAGCCAGGTCGAACGCGCAGTTGTTGAGGAAGGGCGCGGCCTTGTTGTCGCAAGAGGCGCTGCCTTCATCCGTGACGAACCCGTGTTCCGCGGGGATGTCGCGCTTGAACGCGATGTTTTTCTCTGGCACGAACGCCGCGTAGTACTTCATCAGCGCCTCGCTGGTGGCGGCCGGGATCACGCTGTCCTTCGCGCCGGAAAACACATACACGCGGCTCTTGGCCAGCCCGGACAGCGGGTCGATCGCTTTTTCCTCGGCCAGCTTTTTCGTGCCCTCGATCAACGCCTCCACCGGGATTGCCGTCTTGCCAAAGCAGCGCGTCAGTGCGGTGACCACCGACCCTTCCGCGCAATTGAATGGTCCGCCCGCCACCACGCCGGCGCCGGTACCAAATTTCGCGGAGTAGGCGACATGCAATTGGACCGCCATGTAGCCCCCAGCGGAGATTCCGGAGACGGTGGTTTGCGTCGTGTCGATGTTGAGGGTGGGCAGCGGCGGCGGTGGCAGATGCGCAGATGCCACTCCGGCGAACGTGGATAGGGCAAGGGCGATGGGGGAAAAGCGATTCAGAAGGCGCATGGGGGGCTCGTTCGAAAAAGATCAGCGTTTGTTCCGCACGGGAATTTTCATTTCATCGGCCTTGATCTCCCGCACCAGCTCCGGAATTGCCCAGGCCACGGCAGGGTCAACCTTGATCTTGAAGTGATACATGCTCTGCAGGGCCTGATGGTCCTCCTTGCGAAACGTCATGGTGCCCTTGGGCGTTTCGAAGGACATGCCTTCCATGGCATGGATGAGGGTGTTGGTGGCGGTGTCCGCATTGGTTTTCTTCAACGCCGTGACCACCGCCATGGCGGCGGCAAATCCGCCTGCGGTGAAAAAATCCGGCGGGGACTTGAACTGTGCCTGATGGCGCTTGACCAGTTCGTCATTCACCGGGTTTTTCGGGATGCCGTAGTAATAGTAAGTCGCGCCCTCGAGCCCCGGAAATTGCTTGTAGGTGGCCATGGCCGGAAGGATGTTGCCGCCGGTGGCGATCTCGATGCCGTGGCGCTTCAGGTCGAGGTCGGCAATCTTGTACGGGTTGCCGCTGCCGGCCCAGCCGATAAAGATGATCTTCCTGCCCGGCTGTCCCTTGAGCTTGTCGATGAGGCGTTGCGCGCCGGCGGTGAAATCCGTGGTGGCCGGCGGCAGGTACTCTTCGTGCACGATCTTGGCTTGTTTCAAGGCGTCCTTGAAGGCTTTCACGCCGTCGCGGCCAAAGGCGTTGTCTTGGCCCAGCGTGCCGATGAAGACATTGGGCTTGTCGATGGCGATCGCATTGGAAATGGCATCCTGTGAACTGTTGCGCGCGGTGCGGAACACAAACTTGTTCCACTTGTCGCCGGTGATCGAATCCGCCACGGCGGGCTCGATGATGAGCACCTTCTTGTATTCCTCGGCCACCGGGAGCAGGGCGAGTGAGACGCCCGAGGCTGCCGCGGCAATGGCGAGGTCGGCTTTCTCGTCGGCGTACACGCTGGAGAGTTGCGCCTTCGCCACGTCGGGCTTGCCCTGGCTGTCTTTCTCAATCACCACCAGCTTGCGGCCGTTCACCGTGAGCGTGCCGCCCGTGGCGTAGTCCAGGCCCATCATGAATCCGGTGTGGGTCTGCTTCATGTAGGCCTCAAGCGGGCCGGTCTTGTCGTAAACAAAACCGATCTTGATGTCTTTGGCCGCCACCACGGCAGGCGCCAACAGCGACAGGGCCACGCAGGCCAATCGACGCAGGATGTTCACCACACTCTCCTCCAACCCATATTGTTTTTATGGACGACCCGAGCCACGGCCCGAATTGCACCGGACGATTGTAGCGGCCCCGCAACATCGACCCCGGCTTTTTCCACAACACCTTGCGTGCCGCAAAAAAACCGTGATACGATAAATTCAACAACAAATGAATTTTAGCGGCAACCGGCCCGAAATCGCAAGTCAGTGCATTGCGATGCAGTCAGCTGAAATCCGGACGATGCCCGCCTGAAATCGCCGATCAAACACCTGTTCATCTGAGGAGATGCCATGAAACGTACCACCCTGAGCCTGACCCTGGCCGCGCTGTTCGCGTCCTCCCCGTTGTTTGCGCAGCAAGCCCCCGCGGCTGCAGCGCCAAAAGCAGAAGGGGCCGAGTCCGGCGAGAAAGTGGAAAAGGTGGTGGTCACCGCACGCCGCCGCGAAGAAACCCTGCAGGACGTGCCGATCTCGGTGACGGCCTTCACCGCCGACAGCCTGGCCCAATCCGGTACGCCGGACATTTCGGCGATTGCCCTGTCGGTGCCGAACACCACATTGACAGCTTCGCGCGGCACCAATTCCACGCTGACGTCCTTCATCCGCGGCGTCGGCCAGCAGGACCCGGTCGCCGGCTTTGAAGCCGGTGTCGGCATTTACCTGGATGACATCTATCTGGCGCGTCCGCAAGGCGCACTGGCTGACATTTACGACGTCGAGCGTGTGGAAGTGCTGCGCGGACCGCAGGGCACGCTGTACGGCCGCAACACGATCGGCGGCGCGGTCAAGTATGTGACGCGCAAGCTTTCTGCAAAATCCGATTTTCGCGCGCGCCTGACTGTGGGTGAGTACAACCAGAAAGATCTCGTGCTGGTCGGATCCGTGCCACTCACCGATACGTTCCGCGTTGGCGGTACGCTGGCGCGCTTTGACCGCGACGGATTCGGCACCAACCTGGCCAACGGCGACGAGAACTACAACAAGGATGTGAAAGCGGGCCGCGTGTCGGCGGAGTGGACTCCCAACGCGAAGTTGTTTGTGCGTGTTGCAGGCGACACGACGACGGACGATTCCAATCCCAAGCATGGTCACCGTTTGACCCCGGAAACCACCAGCGGCGCACCGGTGCTGTCGAATGTCTATGACAGCCGCGCCAACCTGACCAGCGTGTTGGGTCACAAGCAGCAGGTCAAGCAATCGGGCGGTTCCGCGTTGGTGGAGTACCAGTTGAGTGATACGCTGACCTTCAAGTCGGTCACGGCCAAGCGCCAGGACACGTCTTATGCGCCCATCGACTTCGACGCGCTGAACAAGGTGAGCTTCGACGTCCCTGCGCTGTACAAGAACAAGCAGACCAGCCAGGAATTCCAGTTCACCTATACCGGGCGCACCGTTCAGGGCGTGGCGGGCGTGTATTACCTCAAAGCCAATGCCTACAACAAGTTTGACGTTCGCCTGCTCGGTACCTCGACGTTTACCGAGGACAATGTCGATACCAAGGCCGTCGCGGTATTTGCCGATGCCAGCATCGACGTGAGCTCGGACTTCAGCGTGGCGGTCGGTGGCCGGTATACCAAGGACGAGCGCAAGGCGTCGGTCTTGCGCCAAATCTACCTGGGTACCGCGGGTTCGCCGGGCATGGGCAATCCGGGGGCAACGCTGTTCCGCACCGACACCAACCTCACCAACGGGGAACTTGAGCGCGAAGACAAGAAATTCACGCCGCGCCTGTCGCTGAGCTACAAGGCCAACAAGGACCACACCATGTACGCCTCGGCGTCAAAGGGGTTCAAGGGCGGCAGCTTTGATCCGCGTTTGAACCTGGTGGGTACCCGTTTGCCGCTCGCAGAAGCGAAGAAGGGCTTTGCGCCGGAAAACATCACCACCTACGAACTCGGATTGAAGTCGGCCTACGGCGGCGGCGCCTTGCTGACCAACATCGCCGCCTTCAGCAGCGACTACCGCGATGTGCAAATCCCGGGCTCAGTGGCGATTGATACAAACGGCGATGGCATTGACGACAGCTTCGCGGGGGTCACCACCAACGCGGGCAAGGCCAAGATCAAGGGCTTCGAAGTGGAAGCGGTGGCACGCCTCACCGATGCGTTCAGCATCACGGCGATGGGCGGCTACATCGACGCCAAGTACTCGCAGTTTGTGGTTGCGGGGAATAACGTGGCCAGCGCGCGGGCCTTCCAGAACACGCCCCGCACCACCACCAACGTGAAAGCGACGTACGAATGGCCGATGTCGATGATCGGCCAGGCGGGCAAGCTGGCACTCTCGGCCACGGCAGCACGCCGCGCCAAGACGCAGCAATTCGAGTTTGCGGTGCCGATCCTCGACCAGGATGCATTCTCGCTGTATGACGCCAGCCTGGTGTGGTCGGCCAACAACGGCAAGCTGCGCATCGGTTTGCATGGCAAGAACTTGACCAACGAGCGTTACAAGATCGCGGGCTACAACTTCCCGACGCTGCCGTCGGTCGCGGACAACAGCATCCTCGCGTTCTACGGCAATCCGCGCCAGACCTTTCTGACGATCGACTATCGGTTCTAGTCGACGGCGTCAGCGCTTCGCCGCGTGTTTGCGCGGCGGGGCGCAGACGTGGCGGATGCCGGCGGCGCAGTATTCGATGAGCCGGGGCTCGATGGCGCCCAGGTCATCGGAATGACACAGGCCGGAAGAAAGGCGATCGATACGCCCGGTTCGTGACAGGGTCAGTGTCAATGAGCCCGTCAGGAATTGGAAGCACCAGTAAAGGTCTGCCACGGAGGCGTCGGGCAAGGCGCGCTTGAGGATGCCCACCAGGCGTTCGACCAACGGATCGAAATAGAGCAGGACGGAAGGAGCGACGTGCAAGGGATCGTTGTTGACTACCGAAAGCAGGCGGAAGTAGTTTTTCCAGCCGACGCCGCCGGTTCGTGCGCGCTGCAGCAGTGGCGACAGGAAGGCTGCTACCGCACCTTCGACCGTCACTTGTTTGCCGGATTCGGCTTCGTACCGGTCAAACGCGGCCATGCGCTCGGCAAACACTTCCACGGCGCGCCGCTCCAGAACCGCATCAAACAACCCCTGCTTGGTCGAGAAATAGTAATGGGCCAATGCGGTATCGACGTTGGCCATTGCAGTCACCTCGCGGATGGTCACGCCATCGAATCCATGCGTGGAAAACAGGGCCTCAGCCGCGTCAAGGATCAAGTGGCGAGCATCCGGCCGCGCCTCGGTCTTGCGCGGGCGGCCCACCGCAGAACGCGGCTTCTTGCGGCGCGCGCGTGCGGCTTCAACAGGACTGGCAGTCGGCGCGGGCTTGGCAGGTGCGGGACGGGACATGGCGGGGCGGTTGATCGGTCACGTAACCATTGTAAGCGGACAACAACGACATCATGAATTTTGCAGACGTCTTTTTTCAGAGTGACGATGGTCTCACGCTGTACGCACGCGACTATCCGGGTCCATCGCCCGACGCGCCGGTGGTCATGTGCTTGCATGGCCTGACACGCAACAGCAAGGACTTCTGGCGTCTTGCGGACCATTTGCAGGCCACCGCGCGGGTGATCGTGCCCGACACGCGGGGACGCGGACGTTCGGCACGCGATCCCGATCCCGCCAACTACCGCATGGAGCGCTATGTGCGCGACATGCTGGGACTGCTTGATCGCCTGGGCATCCCCCGGGTCCACTTGATCGGAACGTCGATGGGGGGCCTGATATCCATGTTGCTGCTTCATGCCGCGCCGGCACGGGTGGCGTCCGTCGTGCTCAACGACATCGGGCCGGAGATTGACCTCGAGGGGTTGGCGCGCATTGCCAGTTACGCCGGGAAGAACATGGCCGTGCCCGATTGGAAGGCCGCCACGACGCAAGTGCGCGCAAGCAACGCGGTCGCGTTCCTGGATTACACGGATGCCGACTGGATGGCGATGGCGTGCGACCTGTTTGTCCAGCGGGGCGATCAGGTCGAACTCGACTATGACCCGGCCATTGCACAGGGTCTGGCGGACGGCACGGTGGCGCCGGATTTGTGGCCGGTGTTCGCTGCGCTGGAGCGGCGCCCCATGCTGGTGGTGCGCGGCGAAGTGTCCGACATCCTGTCTCGTTCAACGGTCGAGCGGATGCGCGCCGAGTGGCCGGGCCTGCATGCGATCAGCGTCGACCAGCGCGGCCATACGCCGACGCTGATGGAACCGGCAGCGCAGCGTGCCATCGACGCGTTCTACCGCCCCCAGTTTTGAACCACTAGGATTGGCGCGCACTTTCGGGCAAAAGTGGCCCAGAAGGCACGCCAGTATTGGGGTTTGACGCTGCTGTCGAGGGCGCCGTTCCGGTGGCATCATGCGCGCATCGATTCACCAGGCACGAACACAAAAACATGCCCAGCAAGGTTCCCAACGGCGGCGCGCGCGGCACCATCATCCCCATCGGCGGCGCGGAGGAGAAAGAGAATTCGCGCGAGATCCTTTCGCGTTTTGTCGCGCTGTCGGGCGGCACGGATGCCAACATCATCGTCCTGCCCACGGCGAGCCGGATGTCCGATACCGGTGAACGTTACGAAAAGATTTTTCGTGAACTGGGGGCCGCACACGTCGAGGCCATGAATTTTGATTCGCGCCGCGATTGCGAGGAACAAGGCCGCATCCAGCGCCTTGAATCTGCAACCGGTGTGTTCATGACGGGCGGCAATCAATTGCGCTTGTCGACCATCCTGGGCGGCACACCGGTGGCCAAGTCCCTGCGCCAAATGAATGCGATGGGGGTGCACGTGGCCGGCACCAGCGCCGGTGCGGCGTTTATCTCGGAACACATGATTGCCTTTGGCGAGGAAGGCCACAGCCCGATCGCCGGGGCTGCAAGATTGGCGCCGGGCTTGGGCCTCACCAACCGTTTCATCATCGACCAGCACTTTCGCCAGCGCGACCGGCTGGGACGATTGTTGGCCGCATTGGCCTACAACCCGTTTGCCCATGGTCTCGGACTGGACGAGGACACCGCCGCCTTCATTGGCCCGGACAACGACATCGAAGTGGTGGGCAGTGGTGCCATTACCATCGTCGATGCCTCCGGAATGTCGTTCTCGTCGATGGACACCGTGGCCGAGGGCGAGCCGGTGTGCATGCTGGGCATTCAGCTGCACATCCTGGTCGCGGGGGCGACGTATAACCTGCATACACGGAAGGCCAGCGCCGGAGTTTTGGCCAAGCGCTAGTGCAAGGTGCGCAGGTTGATGCGCGATCCATGTTGTATGCCCCCGCGCATTAGAATGCCCCAAAGCATGACCAGTGCTGCGAAGCAGCCGCAGCGGCCAATGTCGCCAAAAGGGAGACCCCATGCGCATCCTCGATCGTTCCGTGTTTGTCGGCCCCTCGCTCTACGCCCACTTTCCGGTCATCCGGCTGGAGTTAGACCTGGGCGAACTGGAGAACTGGCCAACCGGCAAGCTGGGCACGGCGTATGTCATGAAGCTGGTTGAGGCCCTGCCGAGTTTGCAGGAGCACGGCTGCAGCTACCGCGAGCCGGGCGGACTCATCCGCCGCATGCTTGAAGATGAAGGCACGTGGTTGGGGCATGTGTTTGAACACGTTGCCATCGAATTGCAGAACGTCGCCGGCGAGGACGTGACCTTCGGCAAGACGCGCGGCACCGGCAAGCCCGGCGTGTACAGCGTGGTCTATGAATATGCGCAGCGCGACGAGGGCATCGAGGCGGGCGAACTTGCGCTGAAGCTCTTGTGTTCGTTGCTGCCAGAAAATTTGGTGCCCAAGGATGTTGTGCCGGATGATTGGAACTGGCCGAAGGCGCGCGATGAGTATATCCGCTATGCCCAGCGCCGGGCGTTGGGTCCCTCGACCGCGTCGCTCGTCAAAGCCGCGGTGGCGCGCGACATTCCATGGTTTCGCATGAACGAGCAATCGCTCATCCAGTTGGGCCACGGCAAGCACCAGCAGCGCATCCAGGCCACCGTCACCGGCCGCACCAGCTACATCGCCGTGGAACTGGCGCAGGACAAGGAAGAAACCAACAAGATCCTTGCGGCCATCGGCTTGCCGGTGCCCCAGCAGCGTCTGGTGCGCAGTGCCGAGCGCGCAGTGGCGGCGGCACACCGCTTGGGGTTTCCGGTGGTCACCAAACCTTACAACGGCAACCATGGGCGTGGCATTTCGGTGCGTCTCATGGACGACGAGGCGGTGCGGAAGGGATTCGAACTGGCCAAGGAGGAGTCGACGTCGGTGATCGTCGAAACCTACCTGGAAGGAGAAGACCATCGGCTCCTGGTGGTCAACGGCGAATTGATCGCCGCCACGCGCCGCACCCCCGGCCATGTGGTGGGCGATGGCGTTTCGACGGTACGCGCCCTCGTCGATGAAGTGAACAAGGACCCGCGCCGCGGTGTGGGCCACGAAAAGGTCATGACGCGACTCGAAATGGATGAGCAAGCGGCGATGATGCTGGCGCGCGTAAACATGACCGCGGACTCGGTGCCGGCCAAGGATCAGGTGGTGATGCTGCGGTCCACCGCCAACCTCTCCACCGGCGGCACGGCGACCGACGTCACGGACATCATTCACCCGGACAACCGCGACATGGCGGTGCGCGCCGTGGTGGCCATCGGCCTGGATGTCGGCGGCGTGGATTTCCTGATTTCCGACATCACCAAAAGCTACAAGCAGGCGGGCGGTGGTATCTGCGAAGTGAACGCGGCGCCTGGTTTCCGCATGCATGTGGCCCCTTCGGAAGGCAAGCCGCGCGACGCCGCGGGCCCGGTGATCGACATGCTGTTCCCCCCGGGCACGCCTTCCCGCGTGCCGATCTGCGCGATCACCGGGACGAATGGCAAAACCACCACGTCGCGCATGATGGCGCACATCGTCAAGATGGCCGGGTTCACGCCAGGCCTCACCACCACGGACGGCGTTTACATCGACGGCCAGCGCACGGTGGAGGGCGACATGACCGGCCCGGTGGCCACGCGGATGGTGCTGGCCGACCCCAAGGTGGACTTCGCCGTGCTGGAAATTGCGCGCGGGGGATTGCTGCGGGCCGGCATGGGCGTGCCGTTTGTCGATGTGGGGGCGGTGCTGAATGTGGCGTCCGACCATCTCGGCATGAAGGGCATTGATACGCTCGAGCAATTGGCCGAGGTGAAGAAGATCATCATCGAAGTGGCCAAGGACTGCGCGGTGCTGAATGCGGACGATGTCAACGTCATCAAGATGAGTGCGGACACCGAGGCCAAGCACATCTGCTATGTGACGATGAACCCGAACCACAAGCTGGTGCGCGAACACATTCGTGCCGGCGGCCGGGCCTGTGCCCTTGAAGCCGGGGTCAATGGCCACATGATTGCGCTGTACGACAAGGGGGCCCACCTGCCGTTGATGTGGACGCACCTTATCCCTGCCACGCTTGAAGGCCGCGCCATGCACAACGTGCAGAACGCCATGTTTGCTGCGGCCATTGCGTTTTCAATGGGCATCAAGCTCGATGCGATTCGGCAAGGGCTGCGCACCTTTGACACGACGTTCTTCCAGGCGCCGGGCCGGATGAACGTCTTTGACGAACATCCGTTCAAGGTGATTTTCGACTACGGCCACAATGCGCATGCGGTGGGCGTGATGGCGGATCTGGCCGAACGCCTGGAGGTCACGGGCCGGCGCATCATCGTGGTGGCCGGGCCGGGCGACCGGCGCGACGAGGACATCGTGGCCATTGCCGAAAAAGTGGCCGGACGATTCGACCATTACATTTGCCGCCGTGATGACGGCCTTCGCGGTCGCGCCCCGGATGAGGTACCGAAGATGATCGCCAAGGTCTTGCGCGAGAGAGGCGTCAAGGACCAGCAGATCGAGATCATCCCGGATGAACAGGAGGCGATTGATCACGCGTTGCGCATCGGACGGCAGGGCGATTTGCTGCTGATCTTTGCCGACGCCTTGGCGCGTTCGTGGAAACAGGTCACCAAGTTCCGTCCTGAGGGCGCCCCCGTGACCGCGGCGCCTTCCACCAAAGCGCCGCCGCTCCCGGAAGAGGACGCCAGTGATCGACTGCTGGGATCGGGCAGTGCCGACGGCGGCGACGCCGCCCTTGAATCGGCCGGTTTTGTGCGTGATGAGCGCGGCATCCGGTTTGTGAAAGAAACGGATGATTGATGCACCGGAAGGCCGGGGTGCGCGTGAAAGAGGGTTGAACTTCGAAATGTCACGATATCAATCGATGGACCGAAGGATGTTCGGGTGACCTATCCCCGCGTCGACGCCTTCGACCTCGACAGCCAGTATTGCTTTGCTGGTTCACGCCGTTTGACCGGAATGAACCGCTACGTCAGCGGTCCCGCCGCGATTCTCGAGTCACAAGGCCCACTTGCCCGGGATGTTGAGGCGCTGTGCCTCTGGAAACAAATTGCCGCGACGATGGCTGCCGACCTTTGGGGCGCGCAAGAAGCCCCCATCATTCGTCAGAATTCCCGCACGGCAGAATTGGTGCTGCCTTGTCCATTTGATCAGCAGTTGACGGCAACGGAAGTGAATGAATATGCCTGGGAGACCGCCGCGCTGGGTCGTGAGACGGGACCTGCATCCGGCTCCTTCGAACGCCTGCATCGCTTTCGCGATGCGAGCGAGACCCGGCGGTATTTTCTGGCGCTTGCAGCGGCCGAACGCGAGCCGCGTCTTCAGGAGGTTTTGCAGGAGGCCGTACGCCGCGGCGTCCCGGCGGTGCTGGATGACGAGGACTTGTCACTCGGCGGCGGCCATCGGAGCCGTCTGTTTCCACTTTCCAAGCTGCCGCGCGTTGATGACATCGAATGGGACGCGCTGGGCGCCATTCCTGTCGCGTTGGTGACCGGATCCAACGGCAAGACGACGACCACCCGGCTGATTGCCGCCATGCTCGATGCAGCACGCGAGAACGCGCCGGGTGCCACCGGCATGTGCGGCACCGAGGGCATCTTCGTTGGCAGCCAGCGGGTCGAACGGGGCGATTTTTCGGGGCCGGCGGGGGCACGGGCCGTCTTGCGCGATTCGCGGGTCACGGCGGCGGTTCTTGAAACGGCTCGCGGGGGCATCCTGCGGCGCGGATTGGCGGTGTCTCAAGCCGATGTATCGGTGGTGACCAATGTCTCGGCCGATCACTTCGGAGAGTATGGGATCGAATCGCTGGAGGACATTGCTGAAACCAAACTTGCAGTGGCGCGCCCTTTGCGCGCCAAGGGAACGCTGGTCCTCAATGCGGATGATGAGGTCCTGATGCGTTTCCTGCCGCGCATGGCGTGTGCGGTGGCGCTGTTCTCTATTCGCGGGAATCCTGCGGGTCGCAATTCCGGCACCGGACCCGCGTGCTATTTGGAGCAGGGCGAACTGATCTTGCGAGACTCAACATGGCAAGAAAGCTTGGGATCAGTGGCCGACATGCCCCTCGCGGTTCGCGGGGCCGCGGACTACAACATCGCCAACCTTGCCGCAGCTGCGCTGGCGGCGCACGTTCTGAATGTGACCGTGAAAGTCATTCGCGAGGTCATGTGCCGGTTTGGCGCACAGCGTTCGGACAATCCGGGTCGTTTCGAACGCTGGCAGGTCGCATGTCTAGAAGTGGTGATGGATTACGCCCACAATCCGGATGGCTTATGCGGTTGCTTCGTGTCTGTCATACTCAAAAAGCGCGCCGGGCGGGCATCTGCGGCTGCTCCTGGGTCAGGCGGGCAATCGCACGACGAGGATATTCGCGACCTTTGCAAACGGCCGCGTCGTTTGACTCCGCACCGCGTGGTGATCAAGGAACTCCCGGAAATGTTGCGAGGGCGGGCCTCGGGGCGGTCCCTGCATTGCTGCGAGAGGCGTTGATCGCTTCCGGGGTTGCCGCCGGACAAATTGCGTTCGAGGCTGACGAGGTCTCCGCGGCCCGGACGCTGGCGGCCGACGCCCGTGCCGGGGATGTCGTGGTGCTGCCGGTTCACGCAACTCAAGCGCGTGCCCGGGTCTCAGAATGGCTGGACCAGTGCGTGGTTCACGGCAGGTTCGCATGAAAGGCGGTTGCCGATGATGTACACCACACAGTCTTCGCCGACGTGGAAACGCTGGCTATCGGTGACGGCCTATGGCCTTTTCACCCGCCTGATGTACGGCGCGAATACGCCCCACGAAACCGCCCGCCGCCGATTCGAGCGCTATGCCACCGTAACGCGCGAGGCCATGATGGCCAAGTTCCCGAACATGGTGTTTGCCGACCACCGTGCCGGATCGTTGGCCATTGAATCGCTGTGCGCGGTGCCGGACGCACGGCGCGTGGTGCTGTATTTGCACGGAGGCGGCTATATCGTCGGCTCAGTGGCCAGCTACCGTGACCGCGCGCGGGTCCTTAGCTACCGATGCAAGGCGGAAGTCTTCGTGCCCGAATACCGGTTGGCCCCCGAGCATCCATTTCCGGCGGCACTCGAGGATGCATTGGCCGCTTGGGACTACGTGAGGGCAACGCGCCAGAATTCGCGAATTGCCATTGCCGGTGATTCTGCCGGCGGGGGCCTTACGCTGAGCCTGATTGCAGCGTTGCGCGATGCCGGCCGCCAGTTGCCCGATTCGGCGTTTGTTTTTTCGCCCTGGACGGACTTGGCACTGACGGGCAACTCGCTCGTGACGAATGACGGAAAAGATGTCTGGTTCAGTCGGCGCAACCTCTCCGTGTGGAGCCGTCATTACGTGGGGTCGGAAGCAGCGAACCATCCCGCCATTTCGCCGGTGTATGCAGATTTTCACGGCTTTCCGCCCCTGCTGGTGATCGCCGGAGAACACGAAGTCATGCTCGACGATGCGCTCCGCGTCGAAGAGCGGGCAAGGGTTGCAGGCGTCGACGTGATGTGTTGTGTCGGGCGCCGGATGCAGCACGACTTTCCACTCACCATGCCGTGGCTGGAGGAGAGTCGCGAGGCGTGGAAGCACGTTGTGTTGTTTGTCGACCGGACGAGCTGAAGCAACGATCCGGGCGTACCTAAGGCGACACCTTCGACGCATTGATTCGTCGGGAGGGTGGCATTGGCGCTAGAATTTTGATCATTGTCACGAAATGCTGGGCGCACATTTTTTGTCCCTGCGGGAATAGTCTTCAATGCCATCAAAACAAAACCTTGTCGCCGGCGTTTTCGCCGTTGCAGCGCTCGCTGCCCTGGGGTATTGGGGTTGGGACCGCGCCCAACAGGCGCAGCGCGCCGAGCAAGAGCGGGCTGTTGAGGAAGCGCGCGAACGGCAGCGCGCGGAGGAGGCCGAGGCGCGGCGCAAACGGGAACTTGAACTGTCGCGCGAAGAGTTGGCCGCCAAGAAAGAGACAGAGGAGCGCCTGCGCCAGATGGAGATCGATCTGCGCCGCGACGAGCAGCAGCAAAAGCGGTTTGTCGAAGGGCAGGTGGAAACACGCAGCGACATGGGCGCCTATATCGACCAGCGCGACCGCCAGGCCGCCGAATATCAGCGCCAGCGCGATGAATCCGAAGCCCAATGGCAGGCGCGCCGCGAAACCGCGCGGCAGCAAGAGTACATTCGCCAACGCGAACAGGAAGAGGAATTGGCGCGGCTTCGCCGGGACCAGGCAGCACGTGCAGCGCAGGCCGCCAGCGAGGAATCTCCGTCACCATCGACGCCGCGACCCCAAGCGCCGCCCCCGATCCGCGTACCCCCGAAACCCAGATAGGCTGCGCGCAAAGGTTCGAAGTGGAGTGGGTCCGCGGGCATGGGATGCACCCCAACGAGGCTGCAGCATTCGCAGGTTAGAATCCGCGCCCTGACGGTGTAATCCCGGAACCATGCCCGTGCCAGAGATTTACCAGATCTTTTATTCGGATGCCACGCGTTCACTGCTGGACCCCGGATTCATTCCCATGGACAACGTTTCCAACGAGCGTCCGGACTGGTACGAGTATTGGCCCATCCGCCAGCACCTGCTTGGCAAAGGCGTGCGCGACGACGTCTTCACCGGTTTCTTTTCCCCGAAATTTGGCAGCAAGACCGGGCTCCGCGCAGAGCAGGTTCGCGAGTTCATCGAGCAGCAGGATCCGGAAACGGATGTGGTGCTGTTCTCGCCGCACTTCGACCAGATCGCGCTCTACTGGAACATTTTCGAGCAAGGCTTCAACCACCACCCCGAGGCCATCAACACGTTTCGAGGCGCGATTTCCGCAACGTTTCCCGGCGTGCAATTCGAGGCCTTGACCACGGACTCGCGCAACACGGTGTTCTCCAACTATTTTGTGGCGCGCGGCCGTTTCTGGACCGAATGGCTGCGGCTCAACGAAATCCTGTTCGCGATTGCAGAATCCGGCCAGGGCGCATTGGCGGATTCCCTGAACAAGCCGGCGACCTACGGCAAGCAAACCGTCGCCGCAAAAGTGTTCATGATGGAGCGCATCGCCACCCTGATGTTGGTGATGCAGCCGCATTGGCGCGTCGCAGTTCACGACCCTCTGAAATGTCCGGTCGATTCGCTGTTTTCCAACTACCGCCTTGAGTTGATTTGCCTGGACGCGCTCAAGATTGCGTCCACCACCCGCAATGCGGCGGAATACCGCGAGGCCTATCGCTTCATCCGCCAGCGCATCTCGGATCAGACCAAGGCCGATTACGCGCGCAAAAAGGGAAAAGGGTAGCCGCGTTCAAGCCGCATCGTAGGCGGCCTTGAGCCATCCTTTCACTTCAGCATCGATATCCTTGACGCTTTCGAGGCGTACGCGGTGGCTCACCATCGCATTGAAGCTGCCGGAGGCCTCCAAGCGGCCCTTCGGCGCCATGCCTTTCAGGTTGATGCCCAAATCCACGCGCGTCGCGGTGGACGCCTGAAACAACGCGAATTGCTTGTTGCGCCGCAGGCTGACGCAGGTTTTCTTGGGGGAGATTTCCACGTCGCTGCCGAATGACTGTGCCATTTTGACCAAGGCGTCATGGATGGGTTTGAGGCCGGCTTTGCCGCCGGCGTACTGTGCGCCCACCAAATCTTCTGCGCCAGGGGCGCCGTCACCGGACTGGCGTGCCGCAAGGGCGACGCTGTTGGCGTAGCCATGGCCGAAGTCATGGTCGCTCTTGAGCCACGCCACGATTTCCCCATGCTTGGCAAAGTTCTTCTTGCGCGCCAACGCGACCCAGGTGTCGAAGGGCTTTCCCGTTTTTTCTTCGAGGTTCCTCTTCATTGTGGCTTCAGCGTCTTCAAGCTTTCCCATGAATGTCTCCTTTCGGGGTCTATTTTTTCTGCGCAGCCATGGCGGCTTTCATGCGCTCAAGATGCGGCGTCCAGTCGATCGGGCCCTGCTCAAAGCGCTTCTTGAGATTGCCCAAGACATAGCTCCAGGCCTTCCCAAAATACTCATAGGTCTTGTCCCACTCGCCACCGTCTCCCCAGCCGACCTGATGCAAGGTCACTTTGGTTTCGGCCTCCGAAACCGGGTGAAGGCGCACGATCACCATGGTGCGCTGCTTGCGCGCCTCCGGGAACGAGGGCGGCGCATTCCACGTGAACGAGATCATCCGGTTTTCCTGGACTGCCAGGACGCGCATGTCGTCCGCGCCCTTTTCGCCGGCTGCGGCCAAGGGGTTCATGTGGATCTCATACAGTCCGTTGGACTTGGCCTCGATGCGGCCATCCGGTGCAAAGAATGTCTTGATGCCCTCGGTGGTGCTCCAGGCGGCAAAGACTTGTGCGGGTGTGGCCTTGACCGTGGTTTCGAGATTGAGCGCACGCTCCTGCGCCCAAGCCGGCGCAACCAGGCTGGCCAGCAGGCAAACGGTATGGAGGGATTTCATTGAATTGCTCCTTTTCGAGGGGTTGCCATGTTTTAGAGCGGCCAGTTTTCCGAGCGCAGCGATTTCGGCAGCATGAACAGCATCTTGTCCATCATGGCGTACATGACGCGGGTGCCAAATGGAATCTTTCCGGTCTCCACAATCGACTTGAGCAGATTGAGGATTTTGTGCCCGCCGTCCTGCATGCTTTTCGCTGTCTTCGTGCCGACCGGCATGCGGTCCACGGTGAGCGTGCATTCGACGCCGGCGGGAAGCTGCTTCAAGTCGTAAATGACCTCGCATTCCGGATCATCGAGTTGGGTGAATTTGAAGGTGTGCGCAAATCGCGTGGGCGGCTCGAAGGCGGTGATGGTGCCGACGACCATGACGTGGCTGCGGCCCTTGGTCGCCATTTGCATGCGCTGTCCCACCGCCAGGGATTGTGCGTGCAGCCATGCATTGAATACGGCTGCCTGGGGCTCGCCTTGCTTGGTGAGCTCCCGCCAGACGGCGTCAATGGAGCCGTTGATGACGATGCGGAAAACGGCTTTGGTGGTGTCGGTCACGATTTGTCTCCTTGTTCAATGGCGCGTTTGAGTTTGGTCAGGCTTGCTGAAAAATGCCGGGTGAATTCGTCGGTCCACATTTCATGGATTTCCTGGATGGGGACCGGGTTGAAGTACATCTGTCGTTCGCGTCCAACCTTTTCGGTCACGATCAGGTTGGCGGCCTCCAGCACGGCGAGGTGTTTCATCACGCCGATGCGCGACATCGCGAAATCCGCGGCAATGGTGTTGACATTGCATCCGGGCGCTGCGCGCACTGCGGCGAGAATTTCCCGGCGCGGCTGGCTGGCGAGGGCGTGAAACACAAGATCGAGTTGGTCTTCATCCATAGGGCGGCTTTATAAGTAACCAAATGGTTACATAAAGGAATTTCTTTGTCAAGCGGCAATCGAATGGGGTAGAAAGGGATTGAGTTCCCATCCGAAATCCCCATTTGCGCAGCGACTCGACATCCATTCCCCTGAGACTCCCATGATTCATCACACCCGCACCCTGATCCTATTGGCCGCCTTGGCGTCGCTGGCCACCGTGGTGGTTCATGCGCAGAAGAGTGCTGAGAAGGCAGTCGAACCGCGCGCTGTCGCCGCACGGGGCCCGCTGCTCGACACTGAACGCAATCTCATTGCGCTTTTTGACCAGGCGGCGCCCTCCGTGGCGTACATCACCACCGAACGCATCGAGCAGAATTTCTTCTTCGCCGAAGTGGCGCAGGGCGCGGGCAGCGGATTCGTGTGGGACCACGAGGGCCACGTGGTGACGAATTACCACGTCATCCAGAATGCCCGCAAAGTCCTCGTGCAGCTTGACGCCGGCAAAGATCCCATCAGTGCCGAATTTGTCGGTGCCGCGCCGGAATACGATCTGGCGGTGGTTCAGCTCAAGAAAGTGCCGCCAGGCATCAAACCGATTCCGCTGGGGTCATCGCGCGACCTGAAAATTGGCCAGTCGGTGATTGCCATCGGCAATCCCTTTGGCCTCCAGCGCACGCTGACCACCGGCATCATCTCGGCGCTCGACCGGTATTTGCCGACGCAGAATTACGCGGAGATTGCCGGCGCCATCCAGACTGATGCCGCCATCAATCCGGGGAACTCGGGCGGTCCGTTGCTGGACAGTGCGGGCCGTCTCATCGGTGTCAACACGGCCATCCGATCATCGTCCGGCAGTTCCGCGGGTGTGGGCTTTGCGATCCCGGTGGACATCGTGAACCGGATCGTTCCGCAGCTCATCGCGCGCGGGGAGGCCTCCAGCCCGGGGATCGGCATCGTGCCATTCAATCCGGGCATCGTGGCGCGCAATGGCATCAAGGGGGTCGTGGTGCACCAGGTGCGGCGCAATTCACCGGCCGCGCAAGCCGGACTTCAACCCCTTTCCGAGCGCACCGGCAAGATCGGCGACATCATCACGGCGGTCAACGGGCGTCCCGTGGATACCTTGTCCACCTTCATCGCGGAACTTGATCGTGCCGGCATTGGAAACTCCGCAGATTTCACCATCAAGCGCGAAGGCAAGGAACGCAAGGAGCGCATCAAGATCATCGACACCTCGCGCTGAGCAACATTACAGGGCCGTCAGACGTCCCGCCAATGCGTCCAGGTACTTCGGGAACTTGTGAATGTCGTTGTGCGCGGCGTTCTCGATCACCATCAGTTCGGCCGCAGCACTCAGCGCCTTGAGCCGTTGGCCGTGCGCCAGCGGAATCAACTCGTCGCGATCGCCGTGCAGGATGAGCACCGGATTTTTCGACTGCGGAAGCCACAGGTCGCTGCGCATCGGGTAGCGGCTGACGAACTCCGGGAGCCAAGGGTAAAACTGCTTGCCCAGTTCCAGGATGCTCGAATAGGGCGACACAAGAACAGTCAGGTCGGCCTTCACTTCGGTGGACAATTTGGCGGCGAGGCCCGTCCCAAGTGAACGACCATAGAGGATGATTTTCTTGCCCGCATATTGCGGCGCGATGAGGTCATAGGCGCGGCGCACGTCGGCGTGCATTTGCGCCTCGCCGTCAATTTTTCCCGTGCTCTTGCCGAAGCCGCGATAGTCGATCATGAAGAGGTCAAACTTGGTGCGCCGGTAGAAGTCCGTGCTGGTCAGCCAGGTGGAAAGGTCGCCCGCATTTCCATGCAGGAAAAACACCACGCCTTTGGCATCGGGCTGCCGGAAGTGCAGCGCGGACAACTCCGCACCCTCCACAGGCACCTTCACTTCCTGCACATCCGCGAGGCCGAATTGGTGCGTGGCCGGCAGGGTCGTCGGCCGGAAGATCAGGCGCTCCTGGAAGAAATACACCAGGGCGGAAAAGCCTGCATAGACGGCGACCACAATGAAAATCGCCGAGCGCAATAACCGCCCGGCGATGCGTTTGACATCCCAGGCCATTTAGAACTCGCCGAGGAAATCCATCTTGCCAATCTCAACGCCGTTGTGGCGCAGGATGGCGTACGTGGTGGTGACGTGGAAGAAAAAATTGGGCATGACCCAATTGAGGAGGTATGTTTGGCCCTTGAACGTCATTTCGCGCCCACCGGGCTTGATGGTGATGTCGCGGCCCTCGCTGCCATCGATCTCGGCCGCTTTCGCGGCATTGACCAGTTCCAGGGTTCGGTCGATGCGGGCGTAGAGGTCCGCAAAGGTGGTTTCCTTGTCTTCGAAACTCACCACTTCCTTGCCGGCCAACCTGCAGCAGGCGCCCTTGGCCACGTCGGCGGCGATCTGCACCTGGCGCGTCAACGCGAACATGTCCGGAAAAAGCCGCGAATTGAGCATCACGGACGGGTCGATTTTCTTTGCCGCACAGTGCTCCTCGCCTTTCTTGAGGATGGTCTTGAGATTGCCGAGGGTCTTTTGGAACACGGGCACTGAGGCTTGGTACATCGAGAGGGACATGGCGGACTCCGCGGGAAGGGAACACGAATTCTAGCGTTTAGCAGATGCGTTTCGGCTCACCAATCAACAAGAATCGAATGAGTGCGTTCACCCGGAAGCGGTGAAGCCATTGTTCGCGCCACGACGCATGCGCATTCAAAACCGCCTGACGGCGATATCATGTCCGGCAGTTTCTAATGGCGTTTCTATTCATGACGAGGAAGCTCGAAATGCAGCGAATCATCGCGACCATACTGGCACTGGCCATCGGCCAGGTCGCCGCGCAGGATGCGCCTCAATGGAAAGTGGCCAGGGAAATCAGCCCGGTTATCAGCTATGTGCTGGTGAACAAGGGTTTTGATCCGCAAAAGCTTCGGGGGATTGCCGAATCCGTGTGCAGCGGGAAGCCCGTGTGCATTGTCGGCATCTGGGACGATGCGACCATGATTCCGTCCACCAACGGGATGTCTGCGGCGCAGCTCAACGCGCAATTGGCCAATTACAACGTCAACAAGAACACGGGAAGCAAGTCTTTTGTCCTGGGGTGCAAGGCTGACAAAAGCCAGTGTTAGCTGTGCTGCGCGTGGGAACCGCGCAAGCAAAGCGGGCCTCAATGTTTGATTGAGGGCCCAGCCGCAACGCAGATGGCCCGAATACAGTGGTCTTGAACCCGGTCACTGGCACTACCCAAGGGCTTACCCATGCTTCATCTGGGTCATTTTCCCCATGCCGAAGCCAGTGCGTGCAGGTCCGCAACGCTCCACGGTTGCGCGAGCCCTGCACGGCACTCTTGATGTTGCTTCGCTGGTCTTGAGAACGGTTTTTCAACCGCAGTGCTCGCAAATGTGATGCATTTCACAGGGCGTTTCATCCGGAACAGGTCCGTTTTGCGCCATGAAACCTGCGCTTCGTCGCAGACCACTTCAAAACCACTTGCACGCCAAATAAAGTGGCGCCACGTTCAAAACAGGAGCGCAACCACCCAAACTACTTATGGAGTCCATCATGAAAAACACATTCAATACCCCCTCACGAAGTTCCAACAGTTTTGCCGGCTTTGCCGTTGGTGTACTGGTTACCGGCCTGCTGTTCGGCGGATACGAAGTCAGCCAAAGCGAACTCGTTGCCGAGGCGATTCACACCGCCGCATCTGTGCAGTCTTCGCAACCGGAACCGGTCAAGTTGGATACC
>JBGAUM010000173.1:0-3330 GCA_044228625.1 Usitatibacteraceae bacterium
GGCCAGCACACGCAAGGTGCTCTTCAGTTGGGATGGCGCCCGCTTCAAGCCCGCCGCGCTGGGCAATCTGCGGGACCTTCGGCAGCCCGAAGAAACCTTCATTTTCGTCGCCACTCCCAATGGAGAACTGTGGGCGTATAGCAACACGCGCTTGTTCCACCGCGCCCAATCGGGCATCTGGAAGCAGGCCGAGGTGCGCCAGCTGCTGCGCGGCGCGCTCGTGCACCACAAGCTCATGGCCAATAACCAGATCGCGTTCGTCACTTCCTACGGCATGTTGATCAAGCATGCTGTGCCAGAAGCGGTTTCGCAGTCGCGGGCCAAGGTGCAGTTGTCGGGTGTCACCCTGTTGAACGCGGACGGCACGAAGACGCCGCTGGCGCTGACGCCGGACAAACCAATCGAGATTCCCGAGGGCCCGTTCAGCATCCGATTCGATTATTCGATCCCGCAAATCGTGCGGCCCAACATGAAGCGCTACCAGGCCATGATGACCGGAGAAGACGAGTCCCCCGGCGAGTGGACGCCTTCGCCGCAAAGCACCTATTACAACCTGCGGCCGCGCGACCTCGAATTGATCGTTCGCGGCCAGGATTCCGACGGAAATGTCAGCGAAGCGCCGCCCTTCAGGTTCCGCGTGCTGCCGCCGTGGTACGCACGCGCGTGGGCCAAGGTGCTGTTCGGCCTGCTGACGCTGGCGTTGTTGGCCATGGGGGTGCTGGCGTTCATCCGCTATCGCGTGCGCCGCTTCCAGGAAGCCAACCTGGAGCTGGAACGCAAGGTGGACGAGCGCACCGTGGAGCTGGCAGACGCCATCCGCCGCCTGGAGATGATGGCGCACATGGATGGCCTCACCGGCATCGCCAATCGCCGCAGCATGGACGAATACCTTCCGGCCGTGTGGGCCCAGTGCCGCGAGCAGCAGCGCCCGCTGTCCGTGATGGTGATCGACGCAGACCATTTCAAGAAATACAACGACGAGCACGGCCACGTGGCCGGGGACGAACTGCTCAAGAGCCTCACGCGCCATTTGCTCAGCCAGTTGCGCCGCGCGGAGGATTTCCTGGCGCGTTATGGCGGCGAGGAATTCGTGGTGATCCTGCCCGGCGCGGACGACAAGGTGGCCGGCGCCATGGCCGAAGCCATGCGCAGCAGCATCGCCGAATCACCACTGGGCATCACGGTGTCCATCGGCGTATGCACCCAGGTGCCTGACGATAGCGCCCCCGAGGTGCTGGTGGCCCGGGCGGACCAGGCGCTTTATGAAGCCAAGCGCGCCGGCCGCAATCGTGTGCAGACATGCAACGTGTCCTGAACGCGGTAAGTGGTCCATCACCCATCAACAACGGGTGAATCCCGCCGCGCCTGCCGCAAAGGCATTCGCGGCATCGCCTTCAGGCCGGCAGAATCGCTAAACTTCGGCAAGGGCGCGGCGATTGAGGGCAAACGGCCTTGAATGGCGCGCCGAATCCCGGTGTTCGTTTTTGAATACTTCCCACCACGCCCTTGAATCCGCGTTTCAAAATCTGCTGCATCCAGTCAAATGTTGAGGCGGCCCTCGCCATCGAGGCCGGTGCGTCCGCGCTGGGCCTGGTGGCTGCCATGCCCAGCGGGCCGGGCGTGATCGACGAGCCACGCATTGCGGAGATCGCGCGCCAGGTGCCCCCCGGCGTTTCCACCTTCCTGCTTACTTCGGAGACGACCGCGGACGGCATCGAGGCACAATGGGAACGCTGCCTCACTACCACGCTGCAGTGTTGCGACCACCTCGAGGGCGCGACGCACGACGCATTGGCGAAGCGCCTGCCGGGCGTGAAGCGCGTGCAGGTCATCCACGTCACCGGCCCGGAATCCCTCGATTACGCCATCGCCATCGCGCGGCATGTGGATGCGCTGTTGCTCGACTCAGGGCGGCTGGATGGCCAAGTCAAGGAACTCGGCGGCACCGGCCGCAGGCACGATTGGGCGATTTCGCGACGGATCCGCGAGGCCGCGCGAGTGCCGGTGTGGCTGGCGGGCGGGCTGAATTCCGCCAACGTACGTGATGCGATCGAGGCGGTGCAACCTTTTGGAATTGACGTGTGCAGCGGCGTGCGGACCGAGGCTGTTTTGGACGCAACCAAACTTGCGGCATTTGCACACGCCGGTCGCACAGCAGGAAACCAATGAGCGTGCTGCTGTCGCTTTGCGAAATCGTCGGCTGGGTCACGTTCCTTTTCCTGGGTGGGGCGGGTGTTTACGAATTGCTCGGAAACCGGCGTGTGCGCGCCACGGCATTGTTGGCCGCGTCGTTCACCTGGATCATCGCGTTGTTTTTTGCGCTGAAAATGGGACGCATGGGGGGCGTTGCCGGGATTTCCCCGGTGGTCTTCATTGCGGCATCTATCTGGCTCGTGCGCCGCGTGAAGGCGTCCCTCGGGAAGCCGGACATGGATTGGCGGTGATCCGGGTCGCGCCCAAGCCGGCTTGACCATCGCAATCGGGTATCACGCATTTGTGCGAAACTCCCAAAACAAGAATAATTGTTGCGCACGGTGTCGATGGAGATGCAAAGCCCATGAGACGATTTCGAACCTCGCTCGCCGCTGCAGCCTTGGCGATCATCCCCAACTTTTTGGTCCCTGTGGGGGCGCAGGAAGCTGTCATCACCAACCGTATGACCGAATTGCGCGCTGCGCCGGACGATTCGGCGCGCGTCATCCGGCCGCTGGCGGAAAAGACCACCGTCCAAACGGTTCAGCGACGGGGCGCATGGACACAAGTCAAAGTCGGGCCCGACACGGGGTGGGTGCGAATGATGCACCTGCGCGGTGGTGCCACGGTGGTGGAGGGCGAAAAATCTTCGAGCGGTGGCTTCATGTCCGGCTTCACGCGACTTCTGGCAGGTGACTCCAGCCGGACTACGACGCGCGCACAGGGTGCGACATTGGGAATCCGAGGAATCACTGAAGACGATTTGCGCAATGCCGAAATTGATGTGGCGGCTTTCAACAAGATGAAGGGTCTGGCGGTGACGGATGGAACTGCCCGCGCATTCGCGTTGCAAGCAAGGCTTTCCATTCGCAGCGTTGCTTATCTTGCCCAAGATGCCATTGAGGCACAGAAAAGCGTAGGAGCGGCCAAATGAACATCCGGACACCGTTTCTGATCCTAGTAGTGATTGGCCTTGCGGGCTGCGCAGGTATGCCGCAAATCCCGAATTTGCCGATTCCAAGTTCTGGCGGTAAGCCCAGTCTGGCGGGGTTAATCCCTGGGGGCGTGAGCAGTTCGACAGACAAAGTGGGCACCATCCTCAGCGCAGGAAAGAATTTGTCGGATGCGTTTTCGGAC
>JBGAUM010000041.1:0-26287 GCA_044228625.1 Usitatibacteraceae bacterium
GATAACGCGACGCGGATCACGGACCCGTCCGGCGCAAAATCATTGGCGTTCTGCACCAATTTGTCGAGCATTTGGACAATGGCGTCAGGAACCGCCTGCATCGGCGCTGGTGAATCCGGCCGCTCATACAAGAAATTGCGCGGGGCATATGCCACTTCGTATCCCCGCACGCATCCGGCAATCAGCGCACCCAACTCAACGCGCTCTCGTTCGGCGTTTTCCAGCATGCGTTCAAGCTGGGTCGACTCCGACAGGCGGGAAATCAGTTTGGCGAGTCGCTGAATGCCGTCCTCCGCACGATTCAGGTAGGTGTTGTCACTGGCCAGTGCGCCGCTCTGCTTCAGGTTGTCGAGTGATGATCGGACAATGGCCACCGGGGTTCGCAGTTCGTGCGACAGGCGACCGGCCAGTTGTTCGAGATGCGCGTTGTATCGCTTGAGACGGTCAAGCGTGACCGATAGCGTGTTGGCCAAAGCGCCAATCTCATCGCGTCGATCCAGCCCACCAATCTCGGGTGCGATTCCCCCGCGGATCCGGCCGTGTGCGTCAATGGCGGCATCCGCCTCGCGCTGTAGCCGATGCACACGCGATGTTACTCGCCACGCGAAGCCCGCGAGCACCAGGAGAACGCTCATCAGAATCGCACTGCTCACCACGATCACCGACTCAAGCGCTGATCGCCGCAGCGCCTGGACAGTTGAACTGGTCTCCTCTAATACCACGGCCCCAACGATTCGCTCTCCGATCCAGATCGGCTGGGCCACCGAGACAATCGGGCCGGTCTGGTCATTCCCAGCCCGAATCCGTTGGTTGGGTTCACCCCGCAACGCCCGCTCAACTTGGTCCATCACCATCGCCTGAGACTGCTGTGGCGACACCATTGGTGAATTGGAACTTTCAGGAGGCAGGATCGCAGACAGCACCTTTGAAGCGGCGCGATTGAAGCGCGCCAATGGAGAGTACGGGTCCGAAGTGCTCGCGGCATCCAGGCGCCCTGCCAGGCCGCGCACCCGCGCGTCGGCATCCACCACCCAAATGCGCGACGCATTGTTGGTGACTACCGCAAGGATGCGCTGCACTTCCTCTGATGGCGCATACGCGCCACCCAGTCCCGCAGCGACGCTCGGCTCGCTGGCGCCGAACAGGGCAAGCAGTTTCTGGCGCTCGGCGTCGTCGCCCTCCCGTGTTGCATCTGGCAGCGAAGGCGGTACAGCAAACAATTGAGGTCGATCGGATAACGTGGCGGAGAGCAGCTTGGCGGCAGCAATCAGCACCTCGCGATGGCCCTCGCGCAGAAATCGCTCCATTTCCTGCACAAAGCGGTAGCCCACAAAGGGCACCAGCAGCAGCACGAGCCCGACGGCCAGCAACTTGGCACGCAGACTCGTCAAGGGTCTCGGAATCCTCACGTCCCTCGCCGTTACAACGCCGCGCGCCACCGATAGCCCATTCCGTAGACCGTCTCGATCTCATCGAACGATTCATCGACGACCAGAAACTTCTTCCGGATCCGCTTCAAATGGGACGTGATGGTGTTGTCGTCCACCGTGAGTTCCGCCTCACGCATGAGTTGGTCACGGTTCTTCACGTGTCCCGGAAATTTCACCAGCGCGTGGATCATCCAGAATTCCGTGACCGTCAACTCGACACGTTGCTGCTTCCAGAATACGGCGATCTTGTTGATATCCAGCGTCAGGTCGCCACGAAGCAGCACATCCTCGGCGCGCGAGGGCATCTTGGCGGCCTCGCTGCGGCGGAACAACGCTGCGATCCGTGCGGAAAGGTGCGGCAGGCTCACGTCCTTGGTCACATAGTCGTCTGCTCCCAGCCGAAACCCGGAAACTATGTCGAAGTCACTGTCCCGCGCCGAAAGAAAAATGATCGGCAATGAACCCGACTGGGCGCGCAACTCCCGGCACAGCGCAAAGCCTCCCTCGACATCATCACCCAAGCCGATATCGAGAATCGCAAGGTCCGGTAGTCGCGACTTCAATGCGGCGGTGGCACTGGCGCGATTCTCAAACGTATCCACTTCATAGCCTTGGCGCCTCAACGCCTCCGCGTAATTGGCGCGTATGGCCGCATCGTCTTCGACAAGGGCAATGCGTTTCATGTGCGGCGTCTCCGTCAAAAATGTCGCTGCCGACTATACCGCAGGGGTTTGCCTGCGGACACCGCAGGTTGATTGATCATTTTCTTGCCATCTTTGTTCCCACATTGATCCGAATTGATTCCCGGCTCCGCCCGAATTGCGTCGCGTAATGACACCACTGGCCGCATGGGATGGCCAGCCAACCCATTCAGAGGAGATGGACATGAAACTGTTGTGGAGCCGCCGCGCCAGCTACGCCAAATTTGCCCCGCACCCGGCGAACCCATCGATTGCGGGAATCGCACAGGACTTCTTGCGCATGATCGCCGCCGCCATTGCCGCCGGGCTGGTCATCAGCATGGTGGCCGCAACGCTGGCGATGCTGCTGTCCCGAACGGCAGAGGCCGCTCCGGCAACCGCACCAACTGCAAACCTCGCAGGCCCCGGTATTTTGGCGGCTGGCATGGGTTGTGACAGCGTTCCCATTGAGGCCTTGGAGCGCGATTGGTGGGTCAAGATCGAGGGCCGCCGCGCAGTGGTCCGGGTCATGCAGTCGTTCCTGTTGCCGGAAGACTCCGAAGGCGCAGCCGTGTTTTCAGCGTTTCTCCCGGGAAAGGCCGTTCTGCAGTCCCTCAATCTTCAAACCACTCAAGCGGAATATGCGGCCAGAATCATGACGCGGAATGAGTCGGACGCCTACCGCACGCTGACCCGCCAGTCGCTGATCGTGACCACAGATGCACAAGGCGAAATCTCGACGAGCCTGTTGCCTGGTTTGGAAGAATCCCGTGTGGTGACGATTGCCTATGCCTACGCCATCCCCGTCGAATTCACCGGAGGCAAGGCCCATCTAGCATTGCCCCTCACGGAAACACGTTTTTCCTCGCTCGACGCATCGATGGAAACGGGCGCAATTGCTGCCCGCGAACCTTCGCGTGGTTCAGTCTGGGTTGAATGGACGGGATCGCTTCCGCGTCGCGTCGACGGGGCCCCGACCGGCGCGCACTTTGAACGCGAGGCAGGCCGCATCGAGGCACTGTCTTGGGAAAGCCTGCACCTGTCACCTGGCGCGCGCTTCCATTTGAGCTGGTCGGCCTAAGCCGCGCGAGAGCCATTCACGAACCTCGGAGCCCGACGCCCACTCCCAATCCCAATCCTCTCCTCCAGGGAGTGGGCGTCCTCTGGGCCAATACCAATCAAACGGTCATCATCAGATGCAAAAGAAACTCATCGTTCGTGTCGTTACCGTACTGTTACTCGTTCTGCTTCTGATGGTGCCGTTGTCGATGATCCAGGGCCTCGTGTCAGAGCGACAGCAAAACCAATCCGGTGTCGAGCAGTCGATAGCCGCGAGCCTTGCCGGACCACAACGCATTGCCGGTCCGATTTTGGTGGTGCCGTATGTGGAGCGCGAGATCGAGACTTCCACGGATGAACGCGGGCGGGAGACGAAGCGGGTTCATGAGCGCACGCGCCAGGTGTTCTTTGTGCCTGAAGAAGTGTCATTCAGCGCGACGGCAACCACCGAGGAACGCTACAAGGGTCTTTACAAGGCATTGGTTTATCGCAGCCAGGCGCAGGTGGACGTCAGGTTTGAGATTCCCGCGAACTTGGGACTCACGGTGCCGCGTTCCTCCATTACGCCGGGAGCCGCTTGGCTTGCTTGGTCTGTATCGGACGTGAGAGGACTGATCGCAACGCCCAAGATTTCCTGGAACGGGATGGAGATGCCTTCCGGGCCCGGCGCGCGCTTCGACCCCATCGGTGAAGGATTTCATACGCTCGTCGGCATGATCGATGCCTCAAAGCCCACTCGCTATGAGGTGAAAGGGACATTGCAAATCGCCGGCACCCGCAGTCTTGCCTGGGTGCCCGTGGGAAGGATGAACCATGTGACGTTGGCCTCGTCCTGGCCCCATCCCAATTTCGGGGGAAGTTTCCTCCCTGTGAAGCGCGACATCAGCGCGAGCGGGTTCTCCGCCCGATGGGATGTCTCGCACCTGGCCAGCAAGAACGTGGGATTCCTGATGAAAGGCCTTTCGCACGACGAAGCACAGCGACGGCATTTGGAGTCCTTCGACGTCAGCTTCATCGAGCCGGTCAACATCTACCTCTTGGCAGAGCGCGCCACCAAATACGCCATTCTGTTCATCGCACTCACCTTTGGCGGATTTTTCCTGCTGGAGACACTCAAGCCGATGCGGTTACACCCGATGCAATATGGCCTTGTCGGAATGGCCTTGGCCTTGTTTTTCTTGCTGTTGCTGAGCCTCTCCGAACATATGGCCTTTGCCTGGTCATACGCCATCGCGGCCTTCAGCGGCGTTGCACTCATCACGTACTACCTTGCCCACGCCATGCGAAATGTGCGGATGGCCTCGGGATTTGGCGCCCAGTTTGTCGTGCTTTACGCGGTGCTGTATGGTCTGCTGCTCTCCGAGGACAATGCGCTGGTCCTGGGATCCATCCTGCTGTTTCTGGTCCTGGCCACGGTCATGATCGTCACGCGAAGGGTGGACTGGTACCAACCGGCCACCGCGCCAACAGGGTCCACCAACAGTTAGGAGTGCTTGCATGTCCCATTTAACAACTGTATATTCATACATGTTTTGTCAATTGGGCAATGGGAGCACTCCATGGCACTGGCAACTACGCATCTGGCGGCAGGGCTCGATCGCAATGCCGTCCACAAGGGGCGCGGAGCCGCGCTCAATCTCGAAGGACGATTTGAAACCTGGTCGCGCGAGGCCCTGGAGGACGGGTGGAAGGCCTTTTCCAATGCGGAAGACGATTGCCCTGGGGCGATCAAGACGGTGGTCGCGATGGAGCAGGCCAAGTCCATCATCAACAAGAACGATTCACCAGACATCCCTTTCCGCTATTCCTTGAATCCGTACCGGGGATGCGAACACGGCTGCATCTATTGTTTTGCGCGCCCCAGCCATGCCTATCTTGGCCTGTCGCCGGGGCTCGACTTTGAAACCCGCCTGTTTGCAAAGACCAACGCGGCCGAGTTGTTGCGTTCGGAGTTGTCGCGGCCGGGGTACGAACCCGATGTGATTGCTGTCGGCGTCAACACCGATGCGTACCAGCCGTGCGAAAAGCAGTACGCCATCACGCGCGCTTGCCTCGAAGTCATGCGCGAATTTCACCAACCTTGTGGCCTCATCACCAAGTCCGCATTGATAGAACGTGATATCGACATCCTCGCCGAGATGGCTGCCAAGAACCTCACCCATGTGTCGGTCTCTGTCACCACGCTCGATCATCATGTATCGCGTTTCATGGAACCACGAACGGCAGCACCCACGCGTCGCCTGCAAACCATTGAGCGGCTGGCAAAGGCCGGAATCCCGGTGGGCGTCAATGTGGCGCCAGTGGTGCCGTTCCTCACGGATCACGAACTCGAGACCATCCTCGCCCGGGCGCGCGACGCAGGGGCCAGCACGGCCGGCTACATCCTGTTGCGGTTACCCTATGAATTGAAGGAGCTGTTCCGGAACTGGCTGGAGCAACACTTTCCGCTCAAAGCCCAGCACGTGATGTCGCGCGTGAACGACATGCGCGGTGGCGCAGACAACGATCCCAATTTTGGAACGCGGATGGTCGGAGAAGGAATCTTTGCGCGATTGCTGAATCAGCGATTTCACAAGGCCTGCGACAAGGTGGGGCTCGTCTCGCACGGGCAGGGGAAGTATCAGCGCCTGGATGTCTCGCAGTTTGCGGTTCCGGGAAGGGCCGTGCAGGGGAGGCTGTTCTGATTCAGATTGACTGTGAACATGATCGTTTGAAAGGCATGGCCAGGCAAAAGTCCAATACAGGTTAGGCGTTTGCGGGACTATTGGCCCGGAAAGCGCGTCAACAGTTGACTTTAACGCGTGGTCAGATATGCGAGCAGTGCAATCACCGCAATAGCTGCAACCGTCTGAATCGAGGCTCGGGTTCTGTTCTTGCGCAATTGAATTGGCGTGAGCGGCCTGAGGGTTGCGCGCCTATTCGTGAGTGCAAGCACTGCCAAGAACGTGGCTGGAAAGACCAGTGACGCGAGCGCATTCCTGAGCAACAGAGCCAAGATCAATGAGCCCCAAAATGAAAGATCGATCATCGCGCCATGTACGGCATGTATCCAGGCCGACAGGTACGCGAGTCCACCACACGAGGGACAGTGCGCAGGGCTAACACTGGTCGCATGGATCTTTCGCCAGGCGCTAATTGAAGCCGCATGACAATGCGGGCACACATGTTTCGGCAACACTACTGCGCCCACACCGGCTGCTGCGACATTGATCTCCTCCAAGCGCGCGCACCAGGCATGCCGTGATAAAGCCCCAATGTGTGCCGCATCACCGAATGGCGCGGCACGCCGGAAGCCGAGACCCGCGCCACATACTGCGCCATGCGAGTCTCGACAATCTCACGCGACGGCGCAGGCGATGAATCGCCAAAGAATTCACGGTCAAACGACGCCAGCCAGTAGGGGTTGTGGTACGCCTCGCGGCCGATCATCACGCCATCCACATGCCTCAAGTGCTGATGTACTTCTGGCGTGGTGCGGATGCCGCCGTTGATCACAACCGATAACGCCGGGAAGTCGCGCTTCAATTGATAGGCCATGTCGTACTTCAACGGCGGAATCTCACGGTTCTGTTTCGGTGAAAGGCCCTTGAGGATGGCGTTTCTCGCGTGCACGATGAACACTGCGCAACCTGCCTCGGCGACGGTCCCCACAAAGTCGCGCACGAAATCGTAGCTCTCGTTCTTGTCGATGCCAATGCGGTGTTTGACCGTGACTGGAATCGACACCGCATCGCACATCGCTTTTACGCAGTCGGCCACCAACGCAGGCTCGGCCATCAGGCAGGCGCCGAAGCTGCCGCGTTGAACGCGTTCCGACGGGCACCCGCAATTCAGGTTGATTTCGTCGTAGCCCCATTTCTCCCCCAACTTTGCACACACCGCCAAGTCCGTCGGGTCACTGCCGCCGACCTGCAGCGCAACCGGGTGCTCTTCCGGATTGAAATCCAGGTGGCGCGGCTGATCTCCATGGATCAGCGCACCTGTCGTGACCATTTCGGTGTAAAGCCGCGTGCGCCTGGTGAGTTGGCGATGGAAATAGCGGCAATGCCGATCCGTCCAGTCCATCATCGGCGCAACGGAGAGGCGATAGGGGCTAAAAGAGGTTGGGGCGATCTTCAAGGCGGGGAAGCAATGGTGCGCAGGACTACCCGTCGGTTCCGCGCAAATGGGTTCGGAAGTCCAGGCAGGGAATTTTAACCGCCCCCTCGTGCAAAAATACCCGCATGCCAAGCCCCACGCTGACCAAAGCTGAACTCAACTCCGCTGTCGATGCGCTGGCCGCCGGGGAGCTGGTCGCCTTTCCGACGGAGACCGTGTACGGTCTGGGGGCGGACGCCACCAACGCCAAAGCCTCGCTGAAAATTTTCGCCGCCAAAGGGCGCCCCGCAGATCATCCCTTGATTGTTCACGTGGCCAAGGGCGCGAGTCTCGAAAAGTGGGTCAGTGACGTTCCTGAGATCGCGGAAAAACTCATCGCGGCATTCTGGCCGGGCCCCTTGACCCTGATCCTCAAGAAATCGCGGGCCATTCCCTCCGCGGTGACCGGCGGCCAGTCGAGCGTTGGATTGCGTTGTCCCTCACACCCAGTCGCGCAAAAACTGCTGCAGGAATTTGCCAAGGCGGGCAGTGGATTGATCGCCGCGCCGTCTGCCAATCGTTTCGGGCATGTCTCCCCCACCACCGCGCAACATGTGCGCGATGAGTTTGGTGATGCCATCCCTGTCCTGGATGGTGGTCCCTCACAAGTGGGGATTGAATCCACCATCCTCGACCTCACCCGCATGAAGACATTGAAGCGGGCAGTCATCTTGCGTCCTGGGGCGATCACGGCCCAGATGATTCGCGATGTCACGGGAGAGATGCCGCTCACCATGGATGAAGTTCCGGCGGCAAAGTCCAGAACGCCTCGCGCCTCAGGGACGCTTGCCGCCCACTATGCCCCCATGACGCCACTCAAACTTGTGGATGCCGCCCAACTCAAATTGGAGGCAGATCGTTTGCTCGCGGCCGGTGAACGCGTCGCGGTCCTTTCTTTCAGTGCGCCGCAAACGGCGGCGTCCCCGGTGGGCGTCGGGATCCGCAACGCACGTTCCCTGGTGTGGATCACCGTGGAGCGCGACGCAGCACCCTATGCGCAAATGCTCTATGCCAACCTTCGGACGCTGGATGCCGCGCAAACCGCCATGATTCTGGTGGAAGCGCCGCCCACCACGCCTGAATGGATTGCCGTCAATGATCGATTGGGTCGTGCAGCGGTAGGGTCTGGTGGGAAAGGCGAAATCAGCTCGCCATAGTGCCGGCGGGTTCGCACGCCGCTGCCAGGATCCGCTCCCTTCATGTGTGACGGGCAAAGGACTCTTCAGACTGCGAAGTCACGTCGCCATGTGCATCGCGCGTTCCCTCCAGGAACTGAAACTGGCCGTTCTTGCGGACCACCAGAACGGTTGACGATCGCGTTCCATACGCTTCACCCGTGATGAGAATCGGCGACAGCACACGCTCCCACTCGAGTCCGACGCCGGTATCCGGCAAGGCAGCGTCCGCGGGCCGCCCGGTATCCGAGAGCAGGTCGAAGAATGGGGCCAGACTCGGTCCGGCATCTGTTTTTTCGGAAGATAAGTCCTCAAGCGCTGCGCTCAATAATGACTTTGCCCTTTCGACCTTGGGCCACGGCTCGTTGAGCGAGTGATTGGATAGCGCGTGGATGCCAGGCGGCACCGGCAAGATCGCATCCTCGCGCTGGCTGTAACAGGCCAGCGACTCCCCGTCACCAACGAGGAGGTTGAACCCTGCATATCGCGCGGCACGGCTTCTCAATGTCGACAGGAAAGGCACTGGAGTCTCGTGCGAGTCCAGGAACGCACGGACCAACTCGCCACGCGACGGCGCGCCGGGCTTCTTGTCGGAGGGGTCACGAAAATTGGTCAGCGCTGCGAAGCGACCATTGCGCGTGACGCCTAACCACGTCCCACCAGCTTCAAGGTCGCGCCCGGCCAGGAGATGTGGCGCATCACTCCACCAATGGGCGGGTGCTGTCGGTCGTGCGCGCCACTCGTCGCGATTCGCGACAACGATCAACGGAAACTCAGGGTGGGCCTGCCATGCGAACGCGATCAGGCACATGCGAGATTCACCGCCTCCCCCGCAGAACTCGCGCACCGATGATCAACGCGCCGATCACGCCTGCCAAAGCGCACGCCCAATGCAAGGCATCCATTGGAACGATGCCGAGCAAGGCATTGCCATGTGCAAATGGCTGCAGCGGATGCATGTCGGCATGCATGATGCTGTCAAAAACGATGTGCGAGAACGCTCCAAGAATGGCGCCGATGATCAGCGGCTGGGTGGCAAGCGATCTCACATCGAGCCGGTCCAGCACCGGAAATCTGGCAAAAAACGCGCGCGAGGCCAGCATCAGGACCACAGTCGCCAAGGCCACTGGAATGGCTCCTGCATAGCTGTGAAAAAAGCGATGCAAGGGCGGATCATCGCGCAGCATGAAAACCAAGGGCTCAAAATCGATCACCACATTTGCGGCGCAGAAACTGGTGAAGCTCACGTGCTTCGGAGCAAGCGCATGGAGCGCCGCGCCAGGACCGAAGTGGAAAGGCGTGAAGGGCACCGTTCGGTAGCCTAGAGTTCCGTGCGCAAGTCCCACAATTCCGGGAACAATTGCACGTCGAGCATCGATTTCAGATACGCCACCCCCGCCGTGCCGCCGGTGCCGCGTTTGAAGCCGATCACGCGTTGCACGGTGGTCACATGCCGGTGGCGCCATTGGCGGAAGTAGTCTTCGAGGTCGACGAGTTTTTCCGCAAGCTCGTAAAGGTCCCAATGTTGGGTGGGGTCGGCGTACACCGCACGCCAGGCGGCCTTGACCGACGTGTTGGCCTGATAGGGCGTGCTCCAGTCGCGTGAAGTCGCCGTGGCATCGAGCGCAAACCCGCGTTGGGGCAGCAGGCGGATCGCTTCGTCGTACAGGGATGGACGATTCAGCAATTCCGCAAGCATGGCGTGGATTTCCGAACGGTGCTCGAAAGGCTTGAGCAAAGCCGCGTTCTTGTTGCCGAACATGAACTCCAACGCGCGGTATTGATGCGACTGGAATCCGGAGGACTTGCCGAGCGTGGCACGGAAGGCCGAATACTCTGTCGGCGTCAGGGTGGACAAGATGTCCCACGCCTGAATGAGATTGTTCATGATCCGCGAGACCCGGGCCAGCATCTTGAATGCCGGAGAAAGGTTCCCGGCAATGACGGCATCACGCGCCCCCGTCAGTTCATGCAGCGCGAGCTTCATCCAGAGCTCCGTGGTCTGGTGCTGGATGATGAACAGCAATTCGTTGTGTTCCGACGATTTCGGGTGCTGCGCCGAAAGTAGCTGGTCGAGCCCGAGATAATCCCCGTAGCTCATCTCATTCTTGAAATTGCCGAACGCGCCGTCCGGAAGTTTCGTTTTGTCAGTCATGCGAACCTCAAACACTAAGTCTGGCAAGGCGTTTGGGCCGAAAAAGCCTCGAAAAGCGCGCCAGTGCTGGGTTTTCTATGGTTGTATCCGTTCAACGAAGATTCGGAGCCCTGCTTCTGCAGTTACTCAGTACAACGGCAGGACGGCCTTCAGGATGGCGCCGGTTTGCGCCTCGGCGACAAACAATTCATTCGGATGCATGGGATGGCGCGCAATCGCGCCCGTCCAATCGCCGCGCGTGGAATCCATCCGGTACTTCGGTTCGCCGCGTCGATCGAATTGCCACGCGGTGCCCAAGCCGTCGTGCCCGACAAACAGGTTGTCGTCGGCATCAACGGCGAGTCCGACCGGTCCGCTGCCAGCGCTCATGCGGATGAAACACCCCGAGCGTGTCGCACCTTCGGTGGACAGAGGCACGCGCCAGATGGCGTTGTCACGCGTTGCTGCGATCAGCAAGTGGCGCTCGTCGGAACTCAGGGCCAAGCCAGAAGGTCCGGGAATGCCGCCCACCAGTTTGTCGAGCATGCCGTCGGCGCTGATGCGATACACCGCACCGTGGCGGTCGTCGAGACCTGACTGGCCGCGATCGGAAAAATAACAATCGCCATTCATGGCAAACGTCAGCCCGAACACGCCAAGGAAACGTTGCGAGCGACAGTGCGTGACCCACGGCGACACGTTGCGGGTATCGGTATCCAGCGCCAGCAAGCCATGACGCTGGTCCGCGATGATCAGGCGCCCGTCGGGATGAAAGGCCAGCTCCGCGGGCCAGCCGTCGTAGCGCAGGATCAAGTCCCACTCGCCCGTGGGCGTGACCCGAAAGATGCGCCCGAAAGGCGTGTCCGACACCCAAAGGCGGCCCTCCTTGCCGAACGCCAATCCGGACAGGTAGCTGCCCACGTCGCGCCCGAACAGGTTCGCGGCCACCCACGCATTGTGTGCGCCAGATTCCTGCAAATAGCCCGGGAGTTCGAATGCGGTTTCTGTAGAGAGCGAGAGTGGCGCTGAGAACATGGGTGTATTGGGGAAAATGGGCCGGTGCGAGAATCGCGGCAAAGATTCGGGCATTATCCTTCAAAGCATCCACCCCCTGACTGGCAGCACATCCATGGCTTGGCAATTCTGGATTGACAGAGGCGGCACGTTTACCGATGTGGTCGCCCAGCGGCCCGACGGGGCACTGGCGACCTTGAAGCTCCTGTCCGAGAATCCCGGGCGCTACGACGATGCGGCGTTGCACGCCATCCGCACGTTTCTCGCTGTGCCACCCGGCGCGCCGATTCCGGCGCATCTGATCGACGCGGTCAAGATGGGCACGACGGTGGCGACGAACGCGCTGCTGGAACGCAAGGGCGAGCCTACGGTGTTGGCGATCAACCGGGGCCTGGCGGACCTGCCGCGCATCGCCTATCAAAACCGGCCGCGCATTTTTGACCGGCACATCCGGTTGCCTTCGCTATTGCACGAGCGTGTGGTGGAAATCGGGGGCCGCATTGCCGCCGATGGCGCCGAGGTGGCAGCGCTCGATGTGGCTGCTGTGGAGTCCGACCTGTGTGCTGCCTTTGCAGACGGCTACCGCACCCTTGCCGTCGTTCTCATGCACGCCTGGCGCAATCCTGAGCACGAGAAGCGCGTGGGCGAGATGGCGCGCCGCATCGGTTTCACGCAGGTGTCGCTTTCACACGCGGTGAGCCCCTTGATCAAGATCGTGTCGCGGGGGGACACGACGGTGGTCGATGCCTATCTGTCACCGGGTTTGAGGCGCTATGTCGACCGCGTGGCCGCGGCATTGCCGGGCGTGCGGGTGCTGTTCATGCAATCGCATGGCGGCTTGACCGACGCGCATCGCTTCCAGGGCAAGGATGCCATCCTGTCCGGGCCCGCAGGCGGCATCGTCGGCATGGTGAAAACCGGCGTGGCTGCGGGCTGCCCCAAACTCATCGGCTTCGACATGGGCGGCACATCCACCGACGTCAGCCACTATGCAGGTGAGTTGGAACGCGAGTTCGATACTTTGGTGGCCGGCGTTCGCCTCCGCGCACCGATGATGGCGATCCACACCATTGCGGCAGGAGGCGGCTCGATCCTGGATTTTGACGGTCAGCGCTTTCGCGTCGGCCCGCAATCGGCGGGCGCCAACCCGGGTCCAGCATGCTACCGGCGGGGTGGACCGCTCACGGTCACCGACGCCAACGTGATGTTGGGCAAGATCCAGCCGGCGTTCTTTCCGGCGGTATTCGGCGAAGACGGAAAGCAACCGCTCGATGCAGCGGTGGTTCGCGAGAGGTTCTCGAACATGGCAACCGGGGTGCGTGCAGCCACCGGCAACGTCGCCAGCGCGGAATCCGTGGCCGAGGGGTTTATCCGCATTGCGGTGTCCAACATGGCCAATGCCATCAAATTTATTTCCGTGCAACGTGGCCACGACGTGACCGGCTACACCCTGCAATGCTTTGGCGGCGCAGGCGGGCAGCACGCCTGTCTGGTGGCGGACGAACTGGGCATGACGAGGGTGCTGATTCACCCGTTGGCTGGCGTTCTTTCGGCGTATGGCATGGGCCTCGCGGACCAACGCGCCTTGCGCGAGCGATCGTTGAATGTGCCTTTGAATGCAGCGGTGCTGGATCAGATTGAACTGGCGCTCGAAGGACTGGCAGGGGATGCGCGGGCCGAGTTGATGCAGCAAGGCTGCCCGCCGGGTTCGATCCGCATCACGCGACAGGTGTTGCTGAAGTACGACGGCACGGACACGGCCATCGCCGTGCGCTGGGGACCGGTCGAATCGATGCGCAGGCAGTTCGAAGACGGCTATCGGCAACGCTTCAGTTTCTTGATGCAGGAAAAGCGCCTGGTGGTCGAGACGGCCGCGGTTGAAGCGGCGTCCGTGTCCGTTGAGGCTGCCTTGGGGGGGGCGGCCTTCGCGCCCCAAAAGGGTCACAAAGACGACGTGGCACCGACCGCTCAAGTCACATTCGACGGCGCGTTGCGCGCGTGCCCGGTCCTTGCACGCGAGTTCTTGTCTCCAGGGACCAAGGTGCCGGGTCCGGCCCTGATCATCGATGCCAACGCGACGACCGTGGTGGAACCTGATTGGCAGGCCGAGGTCCTGGCGCACGGCGAATTGCTGTTGACGCGGGTCCGTGCCAAGGCCGCCGCACGCGCCGTCGGCACCGAGGCCGATCCGGTGATGCTCGAAGTGTTCAACAATCTTTTCATGTCGATCGCCGAACAAATGGGCATGGCGCTCGCAAACACGGCCACCTCGGTCAACATCAAGGAGCGGCTCGATTTTTCCTGTGCGTTGTTTGATGCGTCCGCCAACCTCATCGCCAATGCGCCGCACATGCCCGTGCACCTTGGCTCGATGGGCGAGAGCGTCCGAACGATCGCACACAAGAACGCCGGGCGCATGAAGCCGGGCGATGTGTATGTCTTGAACGACCCCTACAACGGCGGCACGCATCTGCCCGATGTGACCGTGGTGACGCCGGTATTTGGGGAATCCGGGGCCATCGAATTCTTTGTCGCTTCGCGCGGCCATCACGCCGACATCGGGGGAATGTCGCCCGGCTCGATGCCACCATTTTCGAAGACACTCGATGATGAAGGCGTGCTCATCGACAACTTCAAGTTGATCGACGCGGGCCAGTTTCGCGAAGCCGAGTTTCGGGCCTTGTTGGGCGCTGCCGTCCATCCCGCCCGCAACCCGGACCAAAATGTCGCGGACCTCAAGGCGCAAGTCGCAGCCAATGAAAAGGGCGTGACAGAACTCAAGCGCATGGTGCGCGAGTTCGGCCTCGACGTGGTTCACGCCTACATGCGCCACGTGCAGGACAACGCCGAGGAAATGGTGCGGCGGGTGATAGATCGGCTGCAAGACGGCAAGTTCGCCTATGAAATGGACAATGGCGCGGTAATCCAGGTTGCCGTTCGTGTAGACCGGGCCGCGCGAAGTGCCGTCATCGATTTTTCGGGCACCTCTGCGGAACTCCCGTCCAACTTCAATGCGCCGCGCGCCGTGGTCCATGCGGCCGTGTTGTATGTGTTTCGCATGATGGTGGATAGCGATATCCCGTTGAATGCTGGCTGCCTGAAACCCCTGACATTGGTCATTCCGGAAGGATCCATGCTGTCACCGCGCCCACCAGCGGCGACCGTGGCCGGCAATGTGGAAACATCGCAGCGCATTACCGACGTCCTGATCGGTGCCATGCGTGTGATGGCAGCGTCCAGCGGCACCATGAACAACGTCACCTTCGGCAACGAGCGCTACCAATACTACGAAACGGTTTCCGGCGGCTCCGGCGCCGGCCCCGGGTTTGAGGGCTGTGATGCTGTGCAGGTGCACATGACCAATTCACGCCTCACCGATCCGGAAATCCTGGAACTGCGGTATCCGGTCCGCCTGGAGGAGCACTCCATCCGCAAAGGCAGTGGCGGCGCGGGCCGGTGGCGCGGTGGCGACGGCGCGGTCAGACGCATTCGTTTTCTTGAACCGATGAATGCCGCCATCCTTGCCGGACACCGGCGCATTCCGAATTTTGGGCTCGAAGGCGGCTCGCCCGGGGCCACTGGCAAGACGTGGATCGAGCGCGCCGATGGCGGTCGCATCGATCTGGGTTACTCTGATGAAACCGCCGTGCAAACGGGCGATGTCTTCGTCTTGGAAACACCGGGGGGAGGCGGATTCGGATCAGTCTAGGGGTCACACCGAGAGCGTATTGGCACGCGTTTTTCCGCACCATGAAATCATCCACTTACGCAGGACTTCTAGAATTCACAAATTTACGTTGCACAAAACTTCAGCGCCTATAAAATAGGCACCCTTTCATCGAATTCCGACGCGCTCGCAGATTGCCCTTGGGTGAATCGCGGCGCGTTTTTTTCCCCCTTACATTTCTCGCGCGTTCCCGGAAACTCAATTGCGCATCGGTCCTCATTGGCTGCCCAACAACGTCATCGTCGCGCCCATGGCCGGCGTCACGGATCGGCCATTTCGCCAGTTGTGCAAGCGGCTCGGTGCGGGCATGGCTGTGTCCGAGATGGTGGCGTCCGACAGCCGCCTGTGGGCGACCGAAAAGTCGCTGCGCCGCGGCGACCACGCGGGTGAGGTGGCGCCGATCGTGGTGCAGATTGCCGGCGCCGCGCCAGATGGCCGAGGCGGCGCGCTACAACGTGGGGCGCGGCGCGCAAGTCATCGACATCAACATGGGATGTCCAGCCAAAAAAGTTTGCAAGGTGGATGCGGGCTCGGCGTTGATGCGCGACGAAAAACTGGTCGCGCGCATCACGGAACCGTGATTGGCGCGTGCCGGTACCGGTCACCTTGAAAATACGTACCGGCTGGGACCGCGCCAACAAGAATGCGCTGAAGATTGCCCGCATCGCGCAGGAAAGCGGCATCCAGTCCCTCGCCGTGCATGGCCGCACCCGCAGCGATCTCTATGAAGGTGCCGCTGAATACGACACCATTCGCGCGGTCAAGCAAAGCGTGCACATCCCGGTGGTGGCCAACGGCGATGTTGATTCACCGCAAAAGGCCCGATTCGTACTTGATTACACTGGCGCTGATGCCGTGATGATCGGGCGCGCTGCGCAGGGTCGGCCGTGGATATTTCGTGAAGTGGCGCATTTTCTGCAGACAGGGCGCCTGCTCGCTGCACCTGCATGGACCGAGATCCACGCGATTGCGGCGCAGCACCTTCTGGAACTGCAGCAGTTCTATGGCGAGCACAAGGGAATGCGCGTGGCCCGCAAGCATATCGGCTGGTATCTGGCCGGATTGCCCGGAGGCGCGGATTTTCGGCACGTAATGAATGGCATCGACGAACCTGCCGCGCAAGTCGCCGCGCTGGATCGTTACTTTGCCCGGTTGATTGATGGAGAAGTGGCTGTCGCGCGCGTCGCCGCGTAATCAGTAAAAGGCAGCTTAGGGAGCAGTCGCCACATTGCCGTGGCGGGCTCATAACAATAAGAAAAGCATAAGGAAGCACCCGTATATGAATATTCAGCGTGATGGTCGTGACAATCGTGACAGCGAGTTGTCGGCGTGCGTGCGCAAGATGATGAAGCAGTACTTCAAGGATCTGGACGGCGAAGGCGTGACCAATATTTATGACATGGTCGTTGCCAATGTGGAGTGGCCGCTGCTGGAAGTGGTGCTGCACCACGCCGAAGGCAACCAGACCCGCGCCGCGGAAATGCTCGGCCTCAATCGCAATACGCTGCGCAAGAAACTGAACCAGCACGGTATCGAATAGATCGTCGTACCCGCCCGGCAGGCCGCCTCGTGGCCCGAGCCGAAGCAGTCACCGAAGAGCCCTGAAATGACCAATCATCCCCATCCAGCGCGCTCATCAGCGTGTCGGACAAGACCGGTGTTGTCGAATTTGCCCAGTTTCTGGCCAGGCATAACGTCAAGATCCTCTCCACCGGCGGCACGGCCAAGCTGCTGGCCGAAAACGGCATCAAGGTGGTGGAGGTCGGCGATTACACCGGATTCCCGGAAATGATGGATGGCCGGGTAAAGACGCTGCACCCGCGGGTGCACGGCGGCATTCTCGCCCGCCGCGACCTCGCGCATCACGCGGAGGCCATGAAGAAGCATGACATTCCGCCGATCGACATGGTGGTGGTCAATCTCTACCCGTTCGCGCAGACCATCGCCAAGCCGGATGTGACGCTGGAAGACGCCATCGAAAACATCGATATCGGCGGCCCGGCCATGGTGCGGGCTTCGGCAAAGAACTATCCTTTCGTCGCGATCGTGACCGACAGCGGCGACTATCACACGCTCATGGAAGAAATGACCGCCCACCACGGCGCGCTCAGTCATCACACCCGCTTCGCACTAGCCAAGAAGGCCTTTGCGCACACCGCCGAATACGACGGCATGATCAGTACCTATCTCTCGTCGCTAGACGAAAACAACGATCGCCGCCTGTTCCCGGACCAGTTGCACCTGACCTTCACCAAAGCACAGGACATGCGCTACGGCGAAAACCCGCACCAGGACGCGGCGTTCTATGTCGAGAAACACCCCGCCGCCGGCACGCTGGCGCACTATCACCAGTTGCAGGGCAAGGAGCTCTCCTACAACAACATCGCCGATGCGGACGCCGCCTGGCAGTGCTGCCGCGCCTTCGATGTACCGGCCTGCGTGATCGTCAAGCACGCCAATCCCTGCGGCGTGGCGATCGCCGAAAGTACGCTTATCGCCTACCAGCGCGCCTTCGAGACCGATCCGACCTCGGCCTTCGGCGGCATCATCGCCTTCAATCGCGAGCTCGATGGCGCCACCGCCGAAGCGGTTTCCAAACAGTTTGTGGAAGTGGTGCTGGCGCCGCTGTTCAGCGTGGAAGCGCGCCGCGTGTTTGCCGGCAAGCAGAATGTCCGCCTGCTGGAAATCCCGCTGGCCCCATCCGTGAAGGATGTCGACATGAAACGTGTCGGCGGCGGTCTGCTGGTACAGAGTTCGGACGACTTTGACGTGTCTCAGCTGAAGGTCGTCACCAAACGCAAGCCAAGCAAGGAAGAAATGAACGACCTGCTGTTCGCCTTCCGCGTCGCCAAGTTCGTGAAGTCCAACGCCATCGTCTTCTGCCGCTACGGCATGACGCTGGGCGTGGGCGCGGGGCAGATGAGCCGTGTGGATTCAACCAAGATCGCGGCCATCAAAGCGGGCAACGCCGGGCTGTCGTTGAAGGGATCGGTCGCGGCGAGCGATGCGTTCTTTCCGTTCCGCGACGGGCTGGATGTGATCGCCGAAGCGGGCGCCACGGCGGTGATTCAGCCTGGTGGATCGATGCGGGATGAGGAAGTCATCAAGGCAGCAGATGAGCACGGCATCGCGATGGTGGTCACGGGCATGCGGCACTTCCGCCACTAAATGCCTCATCTCGCTACTGCGCTTGGCCTGGCGTCGTTGCGCGAGGGCTCTCAATCCTCATGTATTACACATACATTCCGGTTGTTCGCCCTCGCGCGCCTAGCCACGCCGGCGCTCGCTACGCGACCTGAGGCATTTAGACCGCAATTGGTTGTGTGAAATGCCCCACGCCAAGAAAATTGTGTTGGTTGCCGAAACGGGAGATGTCACAGACCGGGATCGATTGCTGCGCGAGTTGTTTGATGCACGGATCGAATTGTTCTGTGCGTTTGGCATAGACGCTCAAGAGTGGGAAGATTGTATGGACTGGATCGTTGTGATGGCTTGCGTGGACGAGGGAAGCGAACATTCAATCCTTACCACTTCTCACCGCGACGGCACGCTTGACGCAGTAGTTGAGCTAGCTAGCCAAATCACAGTCCCCAGTGGTGAACAAGAAATCGAAGTCATCAAAGTCTGAACATGAAACTCCTCGTCATCGGCTCCGGCGGCCGCGAACATGCCCTTGCGTGGCGCCTCACGCAAAACCCAAAGGTGCAGTGCGTGTACGTCGCCCCCGGCAACGCCGGCACCGCGCGCGAGGAGGGTCTCGTCAATGTCAACCTCACCGCGATTCCTGATCTGCTGAACTTTGCGCAGGAGGAGAAGATCCACCTCACCGTCGTCGGCCCCGAGGCGCCGCTGGCGGCGGGCGTGGTCGATGCCTTTCAGGCGGCGGGCCAGCGCATCTTCGGCCCCAGCCAGCGCGCCGCGCAATTGGAAAGCTCCAAGGATTTCGCCAAGCAGTTCATGGTGCGGCACAAGATTCCCACTGCACGCTACGCCACTTTCACCAGTGCCGCCGAAGCGCGCGCCTATGTTGAAAAGGAGGGTGCCCCGATCGTCATCAAGGCTGACGGGCTTGCCGCCGGCAAGGGCGTGGTGGTGGCCATGACGCTGGGGGATGCGCTTGAGGCCATCGACATGATGTTCTCCGGCAGCAAGCTGGGTGACGCTGGCCATCGGGTAGTCATTGAAGAATTCATGGAAGGCGAAGAAGCCAGCTTCATCTGCATGTGCGATGGCGTGCACGCGCTGCCCTTCGCGTCCTCGCAGGACCACAAACGCATCTTCGACGGCGACGAAGGTCCCAACACCGGCGGCATGGGCGCTTATTCGCCGGCACCGGTGGTCACGCCGGATGTGCACGCCCGCACCATGCGCGAAGTCATCATGCCCACGCTACGCGGCATGGCTGCCGAGGGCAATCCTTTCACCGGCTTCCTGTACGCCGGACTGATGATCGACGAGGCCGGCAAGCCGCGCGTGGTCGAATTCAACGCCCGCATGGGCGACCCCGAAACGCAGCCGATCATGATGCGCTTGAAGAGTGATTTCCTCACGCTGGTGGAACACGCCATCGACGGCAAGCTCGACCAGATCGAAGCCGAATGGGATCGCCGCGCCGCGCTGGGCGTGGTGATGGCAGCGGCGGGTTACCCGGAAGCACCCACAAAAGGTGACGAGATCAGCGGCCTGCCCAAAGCCACCGATGATGCGCGTGTGTTCCACGCTGGTACCACTGACAAAGGCGGCAAGGTCGTCACCAACGGTGGGCGCGTTCTCTGCGTGACGGCACTGGGGGACACGGTGCGCATCGCCCAGCAGCGGGCCTATCAGTTGCTGGAACCCATTCGCTTTGCCGGCATGCAGTATCGCCGCGACATCGGCTATCGCGCCATCGGCCGGAAAGCGTAGAACCAGCACTGGCGCGCCTTCTGGCGGCAAAATGGCCTGGAAGCCGCGCCAGTGCTTGAGTTTGAATGTTGCATGCTGTCGCATCCCCGGCTTCGGTTGTTCCTCGTGCAAATTGTGCAGTGCCAGCGTTCGCGCGCCGCAGTCTGTGGCTAAACTTCACGCCAACACTTGAACCTGCCGCCACCCACCTGCCTCAACAATTCGAACAATCCCATGAACATCGCCGACGTCAAAACCTACCTGCTAGACCTGCAGAACCGCATCGTTACCAAAATGGAGTTGCTGGACGGCAAGCCGTTCCTGCGCGACGAGTGGCAGCGGCCCGAGGGCGGCGGCGGCATTTCACGCATCATTGAGGGCGGCAACCTGCTGGAGCGCGGCGGCGTACTGTTCTCGCATGTGATGGGCAAGAACCTGCCGCCGTCCGCCGCCGCCAACCGTCCCGAAATCGCCGGCCGTGCGTGGGAAGCGATGGGTGTCTCGCTGGTGCTGCATCCGCGCAACCCGTATATCCCGACGGTGCACATGAACGTGCGCTTCTTCATCGCCCGCTCCTCGCTCGATACCGAGCACGACACCTTCTGGTTCGGCGGCGGCATGGACCTCACGCCCTACTACGGCTTTGACGAGGACTGCGTCCACTTCCATCGCGTCAACAAGGCCGCGCTCGAGCCGTTCGGCGCCGACTATTACCCCCACTTCAAGAAATGGTGCGACGACTATTTCTACCTCAAGCACCGCAAGGAGCCGCGCGGCATCGGCGGCGTGTTCTTCGACGATTTCCACCACCCCGGCTTTGAGCAGTCGTTCGCCATGAAGCAGGCGGTGGGCAATGCCTTCCTCGATGCCTACGTACCGATCGTCGAGCGCCGCCGCGACATGCCGTTTGGCGAGCAGGAGCGCGAATGGCAGCTCTACCGGCGCGGGCGCTATGTGGAATTCAACCTCGTCTGGGATCGCGGCACGCACTTCGGCCTGCAGTCGGGTGGGCGCACTGAATCGATCCTGGCGTCGATGCCGCCGACCGCGACCTGGCGTTACAACTGGTCGCCGGAGAGGGGGACGCGGGAGGCGGAGTTGCTGGAGAAGTATTTGATTGGGCGGGAGTGGGTTTGACAATCCAAGCAACAGCCGGTCCTATGTGCTCTGTGGAATTGACTTCGGCTCTCTTCTGACCTTTTCCGGTTACTACTAGCCAATGTCGTTTGCCCAATGACCGCCCAAGTTGCCTGCCGACTGTCACTCGTTTTCGCGCGTTCTGCACCGGTCGCCGTGATTTTGCGACGTGGGCCGACTCGTTGGGTAGAAGTAATCAAGTGGAACACCGCAAATGACAAATTTGAGCGGGGCCAGTGGTTGCATGGGCGCATTTACGCGGAGAGATGTGGCCTTTCCCCGAACGGAAAGCTATTTGTCTATTTCGCAATGAAGTATGGACGAGTTGACAAAGCACACGGCTACAAACAGACATTTACTGCCGTAAGTAAGCCGCCATACCTGACAGCGTTAGCACTTTGGCCGGAGGGATCGACTTGGGGAGGTGGAGGGCACTTTGTTGATGACGAGACACTTCGACTTGCGTATGGTGCGAATGGGACCAATCATCCAGGCGTTGGGCGCACGACAATATTCATGGCACCTTTGCCACCAGTTCATCCCAATCACGTACCCCACAAACTGCGCATTGAGACCGATCTGGATCGTTATGCACCAGATTCGGGATTTCGTGATGAAACGTCGTCGCCCGAAGATGGGTGGGTCGGTCGAGACCACGCAAATCGCCAAATAATTGCTCGTGACGGAGTCTTATTCGGCATCAATTCGCGAAAAAAGGAAGTCGTGTTGTGCGACTTCAACGCGGACATGCCGGAGCAAATTATCGCGCCGAAAGTGGCGACTGAGTGGTGAACGTCAGCAACCCATAAGAAGCACTCGCATTGCGTGCGGACTTACACTAACGCGCCGATGCGAACTTCTGCTTGTGTATCCAGGCTACACATTCTTGTAGGCCAACCTCACGGGTTCCGCCCCATACGTCTTCTCCAGCCGCCGCACGATGAAATGCCCACGCGCCATGTCCTGGAAGTGGCCGATGAACAGGGTGTTGATGAGCCCGCCCGCCACCGCGCCGATGATGGGAACGGCCTGCGCGGCGGCTTTCTCGGTGACGACAATGCCGAAGCGCCCGCTGATGAGTGACACCAGTCGCAGCAACGCCGGCGCGCCTGACTTGGATAGCCCTTTTTCCGCAAGATACTTGCTCGCTTCCGACACCGCGCTCGACATCGCCGCGCGCGCGGCGAAGTAGCCTGATTCGGCGGCGTTGTCCTTCTCATTCTTGGTACTGCCCAGCGCAAATACCGTGAGGCAGGCGAGCTTGGTGTCGATGTAGTGGATGTTCTCGCCTTCGCTCTTGGCGATGTCGGCAATCGATCGCAGCATGATGGTGGTCGAGACCGGCAATTCCACGCTCAGTGCCAGCAGACCGAATGCGCCACCCACCGCGCCGCTGGTGGCCGCGGCTATCTTGTGCAGCCGGCTTTGCGCGGGCTTCTTGGTGTTGTCGCCCAGCGACTTGATGGCCACATCCAGCGCTTTCATCATCGCCGCTTCCGAGGCCTGGTGAATGTGCTTTTGAAACGTCTTCGGCAACATCCCCACGCTTTTCTCGATGGGCGAGCCCAGCGCCGCCGACATCTTGGCGGCGAGACCGGGGTTCTCCAGCAATTTCTTGGCGCGCTTGAGATCGGTGAGGTCGGATTTGCTCATTTCCATGCTGTCTCTCCGATTATGTGGCGCTAGCCTTCGCCCAGATAGGCTTCACGCACCTTGGGGTTGGTCAGCAGCGATTGTGATTCGCCTTCCAGCGTGATCAGGCCGCCGTCCATTACGTAGCCGCGCTGGCTGATCTGCAACGCGAGTCGCGCGTTCTGCTCGATGAGCAGGATGGTCATGCCGCTTTTGGCGACATCTCGCACCACTTCGAAAATCTTTTGCACCATGATGGGTGCGAGGCCCATCGAGGGTTCATCGAGTAACAACAATTTCGGTCGCGCCATCAGCGCGCGGCTGATGGCCAGCATTTGCTGTTCGCCACCGGACATGGTGCCCGCGGTCTGCCTGGCGCGTTCCTTCAGGCGCGGGAACCAGTTGAACATGCGCTCGACGTCCTCCGCGATGCCGGCTTTGTCGCGTCGCGTGTAGGCGCCCATTTGCAGATTCTCTTCAATGGTCAGCGCCGGAAATACGCCGCGCCCCTCGGGCACCAGCACCAGGCCGCGCGAGGCGATGGCGTGCGGAGGCGTGCCGGCCATGTCCCGACCGTCGTACTCGATGCGCCCTTCGGCGGGCCGCAACAGGCCGACGATGGCTTTGAGGGTGGTGGTTTTGCCGGCGCCGTTGGCGCCGATGAGGGTGACGAGCTCCCCCTTCTCTACCGATAATGAAATTCCTTTGACGGCCTTGATGCCGCCATAGGACACATGCACATCCGAAAGCTTCAGCAAACTCATGCCGCCACTTCCGCGCCCAGATAGGCTTCGATGACTTTCGGGTCGCGTTGCACCTCGGCGGGATTGCCCTCGGCAATTTTCTTGCCGTAGTCCAGAACGGCGATGCGATCACAGAGGCCCATCACCAGCTTTACGTCGTGTTCGATCAGCAGGATGGTGATGCCTTGCTGGCGGATCGACTCCAGCAGGCTGCGAAGCGAGAGTTTCTCGGTGGCGTTCATGCCGGCGGCGGGTTCATCCAGCGCCAGCACCTGCGGGTCGGTGGCCAGCGCACGGGCAATTTCCAGGCGGCGCTGGTCGCCGTACGAGAGATGCTTGGCGAGTTCATTGGCGCGTGCATCGAGTCCAACGAAGGTCAGCAACTCATGGGCGCGCTTCTCGATCCGGGCTTCCTCGGCGCGGGTCGCAGCGTTGCGGGTGATGGCGCCCCACACGCCTGCGCTGGTGCGCACGTGCCGGCCGATCATGACGTTTTCCAGCGCGGACAAATTGGCAAACAGGCGGATATTCTGAAAGGTGCGGGCAATGCCGAGTGCCGCGATGCGGTCGGGCGTCAGGTCCTGCAGCGGCTTGCCACGGAACGAGAAGGTGCCTTCGTCGTGGATGTACAGACCGGTGAGCACGTTGAACAGCGTGGTCTTGCCGGCGCCGTTCGGGCCGATGAGACCAAATATGGATTTTTCGGGAATCGCAAAGCTGACATCGGACACAGCGGTCAGCCCGCCGAATCTCTTGGTGATGCCGGTAATTTCAAGAATGGGCGAACTCATGAATCCGCCTTCGCGAGTTCACGCTTGCGCACTGCTGAAGGCAGGATGCCTGCCGGGCGATAAAGCATCATCCCCACCATCGCAAAACCAAACAGCAGCATGCGCAGCACTTCGGCCTCGATGATCTGGTGGCCGAACATGGCCTTTTGCGCGGGCTCCACCGTGTAGCGCAGGATTTCGGGCACGAATGACAGCAACACCGCGCCCAGCACCACGCCCCAAATGTTGCCCATGCCGCCCAGCACCACCATCGCCAGCACCATCACGCTTTCGTTGAGCACAAAGCTTTCCGGGCTGATGAATCCCTGGATGGCGGAGAACATGCCGCCGGCGACACCGCCGAACGATGCGCCCATGGCAAACGCCAGCAGTTTCATGCGCGTTGTGTTGATGCCCATGGCGCGGGCGGCCATCTCGTCCTCGCGGATGGCTTCCCAGGCGCGGCCGATGCGCGAATTCTGCAAGCGGAAATTGATGACGATGACAATCATCATGATCGCCAGCAGGAAGAAGTAATACTTGATCGTGCCGGACAGAACGAAATCTCCGATGCGGGTGTTGTTGCCGAAATCGAGCCCCGCCAGCTTGATGGAATCGATGGTGCTGATGCCCTTGGGCCCGTTGGTGATGTTGATCGGGTCCGACAGGTTGTTCATGAAGATGCGCACTATCTCGCCGAAGCCCAGCGTGACGATGGCCAGGTAATCGCCGCGCAATTTCAGCGTGGGCGCACCCAGCAGGATGCCGAAGATGCATGCCACGGTGGCGCCGATCGGCAGGATCATCCACCACGGCAGGTGCATGCCGAAGTGCGGCGAGGCGAGCAGCGCATAGATGTAGGCGCCCACGGCATAAAAGGCGATGTAGCCCAGGTCCAGGAGGCCCGCGAACCCGACCACGATGTTGAGGCCCAGCGACAAGAGCACAAACAGGATGGCGAAGTTGGTGATGCGCACCCACGCCGTGCCGACCTGTGCGAGCGCAAACGGGAGAATGGCCAGCGCCACCGCAATTAGCACGAAGCCAATCCATTTAAGCTGCGGATGTTTGGTCATGGCACCCATCATCAGGCCCGGTCGCCGACGCGCTCGCCCAGCAGGCCGGATGGCCGGAACACCAGCACCAGGATCAATACGATGAAGGCGTACACGTCCTTGTAGTTGCTGCCGAACAGGCTGCCGTTGGCGTTGGCATCGCACATGCTTGCGAAGCCGGGCAGGAAACTGTTGAGAAAGCAGACATTGGTGAGATCGCCCATATAGCCCGCGCCCAGCGCTTCGATGAGGCCGATGAGCAGGCCGCCCAGTACCGCGCCGCCGAGATTGCCGATGCCGCCCAGCACCGCGGCCGAAAACGCCTTCAGCCCCAGCAGGAAGCCCATCGTGTAATTGGCGATGCCGTAATACGAGCCCACCATCACACCGGCGATGGCGCCCAGCGCCGCACCGATCATGAAGGTCAGCGAAATGATGTTGTTGATGTTGATGCCCATCAGTCCGGCCACCTGCTGGTTCTGCGAGGTGGCGCGCATGGCGATGCCGATGCGGGTCTTGTAGATCAGCGTCAACAGTCCCGCCATCATCGCGATCGACGTGAGCATGATGGCGATCTGCACGTTGGTGATGGTGGCGCTGGTCTCGGAACTGCCGAGGTGATAACTCTGCAAGGGAATGATCTGCGGGAACGACAGGTTGTTGCGGCTCCAGATCATCAGTGCGACGTGCTGCAGGATGATGGAGATGCC
>JBGAUM010000174.1:0-3248 GCA_044228625.1 Usitatibacteraceae bacterium
TGATGAACTGCGGATTGGCGTTGATGTTCCCCGGACCCCAATTGATGACGCAGTTGGCGTTGTTGGTGACGATCCCGTTCTGGAGATTGCAGTGCGTGAGGGTGACTTCCGGGTGAGGCAGAAACGTGCTGGCCTCCATCGTCACCGCGCCGCCCGGCGTGTTCCAGATGATGTTGTTGACGAGCGTGGCGCGGCCGTTGCCGGGGAAGAGGCAGTAGGGCGGGCCGTGACGCGTGGTGTGATCAAACATGCGCACGCCACGGCCGGAGTTGACGATGGTGTTGTTCGCGATGAGCGCGTCGCACTGGTTCTGCACGGAAATGGCGGCGGCGGTGAAGTTGGAGATGATGTTGTTGAAGACGATCGGGTTGCACTTGTCGCGCAGCACCACGCCGTGGTCGTCGCCGCCGGAGATGAAGTTGCCGTAGATGATCGCCGAGCAGCGCGTCGGGTTGATCTTGTCCTCATGCCCGGCGAGAAAGGTGTTGTAGCGGATGACCGGCGCGGGCGTGCTCTCGCCATACATGTCAATGTCATCGTTGTCGCCGCGTTTGTCGGAGAAGGTGCAGTGCTCGACGAGCAATGGCGAATAGCGCGAGTGAATGCCCTGGCCGATGGAGATGAAGCGGCAGTTGCGGATGTGCGCGGAAGCGGGTCCAGGATGGTTGATGTCATCCGAGATGATCGCGATGGCGTCGCCGTCACGGGAACCGGTGTTCGAGGGAAGATTCTGAAATGTGCAGCCCTCGATGTCGAGATGGGTGCCGAACGCGACGACGGCTTCGTGATAGCCGCGCGCCAGCGGTGGAGTGTTGGTGTCGCAGTCGTTGTCGTAATAGCTCTGGTGGTCGCCGGCGCTGTTCGCGAATTCGATGACGCAATGATGCAGGCGACTGGGCTGCGCGCGCACGAAGAACATCCCGGACCAGGTTCCAGATGTTCCCAAACGAGTAATCGTGATGGGCTGGTTGCTTGTGCCGTTCGCGAGCAACTGGCCTTCGATGATCAGTCCGGCTGCCAACTCCATTAAAAGCTGCGCGCCGGGCTCGATGGTCACCACCACGTTGGAGGGAATGAGCGTGCCTTCACTCAGGATGTTGACGCCCGACCAGGTGGCGCTGGCAGTCACGGTGCCGGAGATGAAGTTGGTGGCGGCGGATGCCTGCGTGAGCATCAACGCGACGGCAAGCGTCGATACGAAGATTCGCTTGGGGAGGATCATGCCCAAACAATCGCAGGCGGGCGCGATGCTGACAAGCGGCGGGATGGCCCGAATTCAACGCCGGCAATCGCTCCATTCCAGCCCGAAACGCGCGGAATGTCGGCGCTCACCGCGCCGGCCACATCCTTGTGCTGCGGCTGTCCTGCACAACCTTGTCGCCATCGTGAACACACAGCAGCGGACGCAAGTTTGCTCTGAGCGAGCGAGTGGGGGAAGTGATCCGGCTCATGCCGGATGCTACGACCGAGATGGATTTTGTGACGAATGCTTGATGAAACTGCATCCTTGAAATGGCGGGGTCGCGGGTTCGAATTCCCGCTGGCTCCAGCAGACGGGGCCGGTAGTGAGCTTCCCCCCATTTTCAAACCACGGGGCGCAGAAAATAAGTAGAAGTGGTTTCAAAATTCAAATTAGAGGAAACGCAAGGTGATGAGGGCGCAGGCCAGATGAAAGAAGGCCTGATACATGCAGAGGCGCCGGTCGTAGCGCACCACCAGGCGGCGGGAGTTGCCCAGCCAGGCAAAGGTGCGCTCGATCTTCCATCGCTTGCGGTAGCGGCGCAGGCTGCGGCCATCGTTGAGCGAGGGTTTGCGACGGTTCTTGCGGTGCGGACTGATGAGCAACAGGCCCCGACGCAGGAGCCGCCAGCGCAGCGGGTCGCTGTCGTAGGCGCGGTCGGCGATCACGCGCGCCGGTTTCTTTTTGGGCCGGCCCCGGCCGCCCCGTGGCACCGAGATCGCGTTGAGCGTCGGCTCGGCCAGCCGCACCTCGGCGGGCGAGGCGCTGGTCAGGTGGCTTCCCAGAGGAACACCCGCGCCGTCGACCACCACCATCCATTTCGTGCCCTTGCCGCGCTTGGTTTTGCCGACGCACTCGCCCCCTTTTTGGCGGGGGCAAAACTCCCGTCGAGAAAGGTTTCAATCCAGTCGATCCGGCCGCGCCGGTCCAGCTCGGAAAGAAACGCGCGCCACAGCCGCAGCCAGACGCCGTGCTCCTCCCAGGCGCGCAGGCGTTTCCAGCAAACGCTTGGGCTGACGCCAAACTCGCGGGGCAGATCCTGCCAGCGGGCGCCGGTTTTGAGAATCCACAGGATGCCTTCGAGCACGACACGATGGGGTTTGGGCGGCCGGCCACGGCGTTTGCCTTGGCGCGGCACTTTGGCCTTGGGCAGCAGCGGCTCGATCTGTTTCCACTGGGCGTCGGTGAGCAAGGGCTTGCGCATGGCCATTGTCTGGCAGAAGCCCTTTGCTTGTACGATAGTAAAATACTGGAAATCAAAACTTTCTGAATCCGAATTTTGAAACCACTTCTAGTGTCATGAGGCCCGCGTCTTCCGAACAAGCCACGTTTGCGGAGGCGTTACTGCGCCGCGGCCTGTGGCCGGGACGCCGCGTTGCGGCAGCGCATCGAGGCATTGCTCCTCGCGGCCGAGCAAGCGGGAAATTTTCTGGAGGAACCTCCCACCGGCCTGACGAAGGGCGCCGGTTCAACGCTGGCCATCACTGAACCCAGCGAACGGACGGGCGACCGGATCGGCCGCTACAAGCTGCTCCAGCAAATCGGCGAGGGCGGCTGCGGCGTGGTTTACATGGCCGAACAGGAGGAACCGGTGCGCCGCCGCGTGGCGCTCAAGGTCATCAAGCTCGGGATGGACACCAAGAGCGTCATCGCGCGCTTCGAAGCGGAGCGACAGGCGCTGGCGTTGATGGACCATCCGAACATCGCCAAGGTGTTCGATGGCGGCGTGACGCAGACCGGCCGCCCTTACTTCGTGATGGAACTGGTGCGCGGCGTGCGCATCACCGACTTCTGCGATGAAGCACGACTTTCAACCGAGGCGCGGCTCCGGCTGTTCGTGCAAGTGTGCCAGGCCGTCCAGCACGCGCACCAGAAGGGCATCATTCATCGCGATCTCAAGCCTTCCAACATTCTGGTCACGGTCAACGATGGCGCGCCCGTGCCCAAGGTGATCGACTTCGGCATTGCCAAAGCCACCGGCCAGCGGCTGACGGACAAGACCTTGTTC
>JBGAUM010000175.1:0-3243 GCA_044228625.1 Usitatibacteraceae bacterium
GACAAGCTGCTTTCCAGCCCCCGCCTCTATTCGACCTTCCTGTTGTGGATGCTTTCCGAGCTTTTCGAGAACCTTCCGGAAGTAGGAGACCGCGACAAACCCAAACTGGTGTTCTTCTTCGACGAGGCCCATCTGCTGTTCAATGAGGCGCCGAAGGAATTGCTGGAGAAGATCGAACAAGTGGTGCGATTGGTTCGCTCAAAGGGCGTTGGGGTTTATTTCGTGACACAGAATCCACTGGATATCCCGGATACCGTACTGGGCCAGCTCGGCAATCGCATCCAACATGCCTTGCGTGCGTACACCCCGCGCGACCAGAAAGCCGTGAATGCCGCCGCGGAAACGTTTCGCGAAAACCCCAAACTCAAAGTCGTCGACGTCATCACCGAACTGGGTGTGGGCGAAGCGCTGGTGTCGTTCCTGGATGAAAAGGGCCGCCCGAACATCGTGGAGCGCGCCTTGGTATGCCCGCCCCGGTCGCAGATCGGCCCCATCACCCCGGAGCAGCGCACGGCATTGCGGGACACATCATTGGTTGCCGGCCAATATGAAAAGACGGTGGACCGCGAGTCCGCCTTCGAGAAACTCAAGACCCGTCGCGGGGATGCGGGTACCCCCTCGTCTAGCGACGAAGGGGGATTGGGCGGCATCCTCGGAAAAATCGGCTTGCCTGGCGGAAACGAAAAAGGTGGACGCCAGCGCGAGGGCGTGGTGGAAGCCGCGATGAAAAGCGCTGCGCGGGCCATGGCCTCGGAGGCGGGGCGGCGCATCATTCGTGGCGTGCTGGGATCGATACTCGGGGGCAGGAAATAGTGCTTGCGTGGCGGAAACGGAAATAGATCTCAAGCATTGGCGGACCTTCGCGGTGAAAAATGCCTCAAACGCCGCGCCAGTTCTTGAGTTTTGAGAGGAATGGCAACTCATCGCAGTCGAATTCTCAGGAGTCCAGGGAGCAAACCAACATGGCGAAACGTGCACCCGGCGAGCGGCGCAAGGAAATCCTTCAGACGCTGGCCTCAATGCTGGAGAACCCCAAAGGGGAAAAAATCACGACCGCCCTGCTGGCGGCCAAACTGGACGTGTCGGAGGCCGCGCTTTACCGGCACTTTGCGAGCAAGGCGCAAATGTTCGAGGGCCTGATCGAGTTCATCGAGGAGTCGGTGTTCTCCCTCGTGAACCAGATCCAGGCGGAGGAGACCGATGGCACCAAGCAGATCGAGAAGATCGTTGCGATGCTGTTGGCATTCGCACAAAAGAATCAGGGCATGACCCGCGTCCTGATCGGCGATGCGTTGGTCAATGAAGACGAGCGGCTTCAAGCGCGTGTCAACCAGATGCACGACCGATTGGAAAGCTCGATTCGGCAAAGTACGCGATTGGCCATGACTGCTGGCGCGCTATCGGGGCTCGATGCCAATGCTTACGCCAATGCCGTCATGGCATTTGTCATAGGGCGCTGGCACCAATTTGCGAAGTCCGGTTTCAAGAAATCCCCCATCGAAAGCCTGCCGCTGTCGTGGCAGGTGTTTGCGGGTTGAGTCGCGATGATTGACCCTGTCGAAGCACAGCTCATCGCGTACAACGCGCGCGACATCGACGCGTTTCTTGCCTGCTACACCGCCAATTGCCTAGCAGAGGACGGCGCCGGGAACCGCCTGATGCAAGGGCACGCGGAAATGCGCGAACGGTACGCGACGATGTTCGCTGCCTCACCCAAGCTGCATGCCGAGGTGGTGCATCGCACACGCATCGGCCGTTATGTCCTTGATGTGGAGGAAATCACCGGACGCGTGCCGGATTTTCGCCGCGCCGTGGCCATTTACCGCCTGACCAGCGACGGCGCCCTCATCGAACACGTGCGTTTTCTGCGCGAGGACTAGGTGACCGTCGAGCTGCAAACGGCGCGGCTTGTGCTGGCGACGCCGACGGCCGAACGTGCGGCAGGTGCCCTCGACTTTGTTCAGCGCAATGCGGCGCACCTCAAGCCTTGGAGCCCTCCCGCACCGCCGGGAATGGAAACCCTTGAACACTGGCTGGGTGTCGTCGAGTCCGCAAATCAGTCATTCGCAAGTGGCACGTTGATTCGCATCTGGATCACGCCGCGCGATGACTTGTCGCGTGTGATTGGCAGCATCGGCTACTCGCAGATCCACCGCGGTCCTTTTTGCAACGCCATCCTCGGGTACCAGATTGACGCCCAGTGTGAAGGCCAGGGTCTCATGCGCGAAGCTCTTGAGGAGGCCAACCGCTACATGTTTGGCGAGCAAAAACTTCACCGTATCGCGGCCAATTACCGGCCGGAGAACACGCGCAGTGGCCGCCTGTTGCAGCGCCTCGGTTTCCACATCGAAGGCTACGCAAAGGACTATCTGTTCATTGACGGTGCTTGGCGGGACCACATCCTGACTTCCAAGGTCAACCCGGCTTTTGAGTCCTCCTGGATATTGGGCGCTACACCTCATGCCATCACATCCACGCGCACATCCTGAATAGCCTATCAACGGCGATCGGTAGACAAACTGGTAGCGCTCTTTCAATCCCGTCGAAGGGCTCGTTCAATGTTTCCGATCGCACCGAATTCCGAAGGGCGGGCATCCTCCCTTCGGACCCCAAGCATGGACATGAAGGCGCCACCAGTAGCCGAGATTCAGCGCTGGTCGGCCTATTTCTTCATGGCGGCGAACCTGCCGGTGCTTTGGCAAAAATTGTCAAATGACGTGTAGCGGCCAGTAAATCCCTGAACATTGGCGGCAATTTCGGCAATCTCATAGCTGCCCGTCACGCCTCCAGTGCACATGAAGGTCCCGGTGGAATTTCCAAACCGGCCCGTTTGCAGGTAGTTGCCATTGAAGGTGCAGAAGCCGCGATTGCCGCCGTACACCACGCGCATGAAGAATGTGTCAGCGGTTTGGGCGACCGTAAATTCGACGGGATCATTGAAATCGCCACTCACCGCAGGAGAAAAGCAGAGCGATTGCGTTGATTTCATGGCCCCGAGATACTCACCGGTCAGTTCGAAGGTTCGAAACGTCTGCCGGGAAACGGTTTTGGTCACTTCGGTGCCGTCAATGGTGTAGTGAAGCGTTGCAGCGTTGAGAAATGCTGTGAAATCTACGGTGCCTACCGCGCGCGCGCCAACTGGTGCGTGGACAAACGTTCCTCCAAAACTCTGCCCGTTGACTTGGTAAACAGTCCCGCTGATCTGATACGCGCCTTGCACATTCTTGCCGCCGTAAACGGCCT
>JBGAUM010000042.1:0-25885 GCA_044228625.1 Usitatibacteraceae bacterium
GTTTCCCCACCCTGGCCAGTGCCGGTGTTTGTGAATTCGCAGACACAACCTACGCGAAGGTTACAACGGGGGTTGCCGGCGTAGGCGTTTCCGCTGGGGTAGGACTCAAAGTGGCAGGAGTAACGGCATTGGCGCACAGTTCCGGCGCAGCAATAGCCGCTACCGCATCGGGTGGCTATTTAGCGGGAACATTGGGTGCGCTCGGTGCCGTAACAGCGTTCGTCACCGCACCTGCCACGCTAATAGTCGGTGGAGTGGCCGTGGCCACCGCCGGCGGAACCATCGCGTATTGTCACTACACCAAAGACGAAAAAAGTGCAGTTCGCACTCCTGCAAGTTCCGCGCCCACCAAAGTCAAATGAGAGTCGGGACTACGGCGCCATTCCTAACATTGCGGTCAAATTCATTCGCTTCGCTCACTGGGACGGCGCAAAAGCGCGCCGCCTTTTACCTCAGTCGTTAAAGCGCATGTCCTTCGTCTCTGAAATTCATTTGTTTGTTTTCGCTTCTGCACGCGGCGGGGCAAGGTTGGATCGCCAGCGTTCTTGCGCAGGCCGTTTCTCCAGAGGCATCGTGTCCGCGCGAAACTCAAGCACTGGCGCGGCTTCTGGGCCAATTGTGCTTCGGAGCGCGCGTCCTGCTTGCACTTTCGCATCTTCCCCATCGCAGCTTCGGCGGAGAGATCTGGGCTGCGCTCGGCACATGCGCTCTAACACGTCGCCCAATTGGGACGCGCAAAATGGCAGCGTCGTTTATTCAACGGGTGCCGCTTGGCGCGCCCCTTGGCTACGGCGTTATGCGTCTGAGACGGCAACCGCGCTTGACATACCATTTGTGGTATATCCATAATGTGACATGTGGCAGATCGAAGAACACCGGCGCGTCGATAAGCAGCTTTCAGGTGCTGTCCCCATCGAGGTTCTAAAGCGTTACGAAAAATGGAAGGACATTGCCAGAATCTCGGGGCCACTAGGATTACGGTCCATCAAGGGATTTCACGACGAGGCATTGTCTGGTGAATGGAAAGGCCATCGCTCGTCCCGTCTAGGAATTCAGTGGCGGGTGATCTATCGAGTATTTGCGAAGGCGTTGCAGATCCAGGTGGTGGAAGTCACGGCCCACGATTACAGGAAGTCATGATATGAAAGATTTTCGTCCAGCGAAAAAACGAGTTGAGGTTTCAGTTGGAGAATCCCTGCGTATCCTGCGTGAACTCCAAGAACTGAGCCAGAGTCAACTTTCCGAACTTACGGGTATTCCACAGGCGACCATCTCGGCTATTGAGAACGGTCGTGTCAATTTGGGCGTCGAGCGCGCCAAGACTTTCGCCCGCGCACTCAATTGCCATCCTGCCGTACTCGTGTTCCCCGGCTGGGAAGTCCCTCTTGAGCATGCCGCATAACACGGCGGTCGAGCGGATCGGCCAATGGCCGCCGGCCGCTCACCTCAGTCGTTATGCCTCTTGAAATTGACTACTAGACACCCATACGCCTTGGGCGTATAGTGCCTTCATGTTCACGGTCGTCGAGACTCTTCTGTTCCAGAAGCAATGGCCGCTCTACCGGAGCGAGGACGAGCGGGGTGAGTTTGCGGCATACCTCGACGCGTTTCCCGACGCTGGAGACGTAGTGCCCGAATCCGGTGGGATCCGAAAGGTCCGCTGGCGGCGGGCTGGTACCGGCAAGTCCGGGGGTGTTCGTGTCATTTACTTCACACGTACAGCTGAGGAAGAAATTGTGCTTCTGACTCTGTACGCAAAGGCCAAGACAGACAACATCACCGGCGCAAAGCTAAAGGAGATTCGTCGTGCCCTCGAAAACTAAACCGTTATCAGATAGGCAGCTTGTGGCCCATGAGGCCACGCGTGACCTTGCGGCGGAGTTGCTTGAGTCAGTTCGGCAAATGAAGGCGGGAAAAACCCAGGTTGTCCTTTCTGCAGCGGTTGAAGCGCGAGAGCGAACTGGCCTTTCGCAATCACAGTTTGCCACCTTGCTGGGCGTCTCAGTGCGTACGCTTCAGGGATGGGAGCAGGGGCGCAAGCAACCTAGCGGTGCTGCGCGAACTCTATTGAATATTGCGCGAACCAATCCGAAGGCACTGTTGGCAGTCGCCGGCAAATAGCGTATGGCCGAATCGAGGCATAACACGTCGTATATGGACTCCCCGCCCAAGGCAAGAGATTGCTCTGAAGTTTTGGAAACCCGGGACTAGCCTGCAGTCGTATATCCGGCATCTGGTGTGGACTCGTCGTGGTCCGTGCCGACATGGAATCTGCGTCACCGAAGCGCCAATCGCTACAAGCGGCAGGCCGGTTGTTGCCAACGCGGCTGCCGGAAGTGTTATCGGCGTCAATCGATGTGGGGATGACCCTGGGTGCCATGATGGGGAACAATCTCAACGCAAAGCGGATGGGGTTGTGAAAGAAGCTCCTTTCCTGCCGACCGGTTTTCCAACTAGGCCGCGACGGGGTACTCGGTTCGCGCCAGTTTCCCCGCAAGCCGCGAGCCCTCGCTGCTGAAAGCTTCACCATCGCGCAAGGTCGCGTAGCAGATGCGGGCCATCTTGTTGGCCAGCGCGCAAGCGGCCTTGTTGTGGTTCGTGCGGCCTTGGACGGCCTGCGCCCACTGGCGCAAGCCATCGATCGGCCGCCCCTGTTGCAGCGCGACCGTGGACGCCCGCAACACGCTGCGCGCCCCGTGGGTCAGCAACATGCGCAGGTAACGGTCGCCGCGCTTGCTGATCCGCCCCAGGCGGCGCGAGCTGCCGGACGAGAACTCCTTCGGCGTCAAGCCCAGCCAGGATGAGAAGTGCCGCGCCGACTTGAAGTGCGCCACATTGCCGCTGGTCGCCGCCACCATCGCAGTCGCGGTCAGCAGGCCAACCCCCGGGATCGACAACAACCGCGTGCACGCCGCGCTCTGTTTGGCTACCACGCCCAATTCCCGCTCCAATTGCCCGATGCGCGCCTCCAGAAGCCGAATCTCCTCGACCAGGAGCTTCATGGTTTCGCGGATCAACCCCGGCACCGCCGACTTCGGATCCGCCAGCACCCGGCTGATTTGTTCGAGTCCCACCCGGCTGCCCACAGAAATCGAAATGCCGAACTCCCGGCAGAACCCCCGCAAGGCATTGATGCGGCTGGTGCGCGTGGTCATCCACAGCGAACGGGTGCGGTGCAGGCCCTGCAAGGCCTGTTGCTCGACCGACTTGACCTTGACCGGCCGGATGTCGGAGGCGCGGCAGGCTTCCAGGAGCGCGACAGCATCGGCGCTATCGGTCTTGTTGCGCTTCACATAAGCACGCACATGCGCCGCCGGCAACAGACGAACTTCGATGCCCAACCCCGCAAGCCAGCGCGCCCAATGGTGCGCCGAGCCACACGCTTCCATCACCACCAGCCCGACCTGGCGGTTGATGAACCACCTTTCAAACTGGGTGCGGCTCAAGCGATGCGACTCAATCAGCTTCCAATTCGAATCTGCAACGGCCAACTGAAAGACGCTCTTTGCCAGATCCACAGCCACGGTAGTAGCATTCATCTCGGACTCCTTTCGTTGGTTGATCGCTGACTACCCACACCACATGAGCGCCAGCTGGCACGATGATGCCCATCAAAAACGGGGGGAGTCCATCCCATCACTCAAGGTCGCTCCCTTTGGTCGCTGGACGCCGCAAAAGCGCGGCGCCCTCTAGCTAAGTCGTCATGCCTCTCCACATTGATCGGCGCGGGAGATAAGGAGTCGCCAATGCCAGAGCACAAGGTCTTCTCTTTGGCCTTTTCCAAGGTCTATCCGATGTACGTCGAAAAGGCCAAGCGCAAAGGGCGCACCCAAGAGGAAGTCGACCGCGTCATTTGCTGGCTCACTGGCTACGGCCGTGCGGAACTGCAGCAGCAAATCGAGCGGGAAAGGGATATCAAGACATTTTTCGCACAGGCGCCAGCCATGCATCCCGACCGCGATCTCATCAAAGGCGTTGTCTGCGGAATACGCGTAGAAGACGTCGAAGATCCTCTGTTGAAGAAAATCCGGCAGCTCGACAAGCTTGTTGACGAACTCGCCAAAGGCAAGGCGATGGAAGAGGTTCTCAGGCAATGAGTGACCACTACCCCTTCCCAAAGCCGCCAGGCCACCAGTGAGGCCTGGACCTTCCATTGGGTGGACCAGTCCCGGCAAGCGGCCCCGGCCTATCGTGCCAGACGTTAAACCTGGCACGCACAGATTGCGCCATCGTCAGCCATGCGCTTAGCTCAGCTTGTCAGCGGAAACATCCTTGTGCAGCGAGTCGTCATTTGCGTGCTGGCAGGCCTTCTTGTTTCCTACCACACCTACACGCTTTTCGACTTGTACCTCGGCTCCGGCACCGACCTTTACGGAACCGAAGGCCACAATGCGCACCCTTACTTTGTGTCCGCACAATCCATTCTTCGCGCATTCATTGTGCTCAGCCTCATTCTTGTGGTGATGAACAGGCGCCTGGGCCTGTATGGGATGTGGGCGGCAATTCTCACGCTTGTGGCGACTCACTACTGGGCGCACTTCTTTGACCTCCCATTTCACTTCCTGGAAGGAAGGCACCCACTCTCCTATCTGAAGGGACTCATCATTCCCACCATCATTACCTTGCTGTACTACTCAATGCACGTGCATCGGCAAACGCACAGGCCTCCCGGCGACGGGGAGTCCTGATCCCTCGCCCGGCAACTTCCATGGCGGGGCGCGCTTGAACGATCGGCTCCACATCCCCCATATCCTCACTGATCCGATGAGAAAAATCATTTCATTCTCACTTACGATCGCACTGGTTGCCGTGGGCTTGGTCGGCTGCAATGATGCAAAAGCCCCGGCTGCGCCTGCGAAGTGACTCGCAGGCATTGTGCAGATTGCATCCTGAGGACAAACACAGCGCTCAGGGTGCGCTCTTCGAACGCGGTTCGGCGCAAAGGCACGGCACCCGTGATCGCAGCGTCGTGGAGCTGCTTTCGCCCATGACCATTACCCCGCGAACAAAGGAGTACCTATTGTGAACAAAGTGACCCCATTCCTGATGTTCAACGATCAGCTTGAGGCGGCCATGGCGTTCTACACGGCCACGTTTCCGGATTCCGAAATCAGGCATGTCGCCCGTACCGGCAAGGACGGCCCTGTCGCCTCTGCGGAGTTCGTCGTTGGCGGCCAGGTCTTCATGGGCTACAACGGGGGCTCGTACTTTTCGTTCTCCGAGGGGGTCTCGCTGTACGTGGATTGCGAAGACCAGGCGGAGGTTGACGAGTATTGGGACAAGCTGGTCAATGCAGGCGCCACGCCTACCGCCTGTGGCTGGATCAAGGATCCGTTTGGACTTTCCTGGCAGATTGTGCCGCGTCGCTTTACCGAGCTCATCAGTGACGCGGATCCGAAAAAGGTCCAGGCCGTGATGGACGCCATGATGACCATGGTGAAGCTCGATGTCTCGGCGCTCGAGAGCGCCTACAATGCGGCGTAGTCGATTGGACCGCGCGCGCATCCGCCAAATTAGGTTTTCAACGGGCAACGGCAGAAACTCACTGCCGGTCGCTTATCCGATGGGCTGCACTTGCGGATCTGTTTTTTCCCTGGAGCACCAATGAAGTGCAATTCCCCACGCCAACTGCGTACGCAATCTGGAAATGTCAGGCGCGAGGTATTGCGATCCCTCGGAGCGTTGGCGGTTGCCGGTGTTGCCGGCGGCGGCGCTTCGCTCGCAGCATCGGGCCGAAAGAGTTTTGACGTGGTCGTCATTGGCGCCGGAGTCTTCGGTGTCTGGGCGGCCTACAAGCTGCATCGGGCGGGGAAACGCGTGGCGGTGGTGGATGCCGTCGGCCCCGCGCACAGCCGCGCATCGTCCGGGGGAGAAAGCCGGGTCACGCGTTGCGGCTATGGCGAGAAGGAGATCTATTCCGAGTGGGCGTGGCGCTCGTTGAGCGATTGGCGGGCATTGTCTGACCGTACAGGTCTGCCCATTTTTCATCCCATGGGCGTGCTGTGGGTGCATGCGCCGCCCAACGAATTGGTGCAAAGCAGTGCGCGCGTGCTTTCCCGGTTGAACATTCCCTTCAACTTGTTGGCTTCCCAAGAATTGAAGCGCCGGTATCCGGTCATGCGGGTGGGGAGCGATGAGGCCGGGTTCCTCGAGCCAGCGGGCGGTGCGTTGATGGCGCGCCGGGCCGTCCAGTCGTTGGCCTCGGAACTGCGCGCAAAAGGGGTGACATTCTTGTCTGGCACCGTGTCGCCCATTCGGGTGGGGCAGGGGGAGCGTGGCGCCTTGCCTGCTGTGACCACCCAGGGCGGCCAGCGAATCGAGGCTGATCAGTTCGTGTTTGCTTGCGGCCCCTGGCTGGATCGCGTCTGCCCCGATGCGATGGCAAATCGGCTGTTTGTCACGCGGCAGGAGGTATTCTTTTTTTCAGTGGATGCCGGCGCCACGGGTGGCTTGCCCATCTGGGCGGATCTGCCGTTCTATGGCTTTCCAAACCTCGAAGGCCGCGGCTTCAAGGTGGCCAACGATACGCATGGGCCCGAGATGGATCCGGACAACGCGGATCGTCGTGCCGGCGCGGCGGGAGAAGAGGCGGCGCGCGAGTTCCTGGCGCGGCGTTTCCCATCGCTGGCCAAAGCGCCCTTGAGTGAAACACGGGTGTGCCAGTACGAAAACAGCTCGAACGGCCATCTGCTTATCGACCGGCACCCCGGGCTCGACAACGTCTGGCTGGTTGGATGCGGTTCCGGGCACGGATTCAAGCACGGGCCTGCGGTGGGCAGTCATGTGGCCGATCTGGTGATGGGCAAGGCAACGCCGCGCGAACCGTTTCTCATTGCGACCAAGCAACGACAACAGGATCGTGCAGTTCAATGACGAATCATCGGAGCCTTGGCGTCCGCCCATGGTGAAAGGCTTGATTTCCGGCGCGCAAGGATTTTTGGATGGCGGTTTTCCCGCGCGGGTGACAAAGCAATGAACGTTTCCCAGTTGAAGAAATTTTGCCGGGGAATGCCGCGCGCCACCGAGACTTTGTATGGTGAGCCGTACAATTTTCTGGTGTACGCCGTGGACGGCAAAAAGTTTGCGTACTTCAAGACCAGCGAACCCGAGCGATGGCGTTTCAGCGTCCGCGTGACTCCGGATCGGTTTGTCGAATTGACGGACGTGCCGGGCGTCAAACCGGCGCGATACCGCGGACGGTACGGCTGGATTACCATCGTCACTGTCGCGACCTTTCCACCGGAATACCTGCGTGAGTTGGTGGAAAGTTCCCATGCGCGCGCTTTGGCGCCGCCGCGAAAGGCCAAGACAGGCCCTCGTGGGCGCGATGGTCTTGAATGGGCTGGCAAAGAACCGCAGATTCCCGAATGAGTTGGAGGCACCATCATGACCCGCGTTCGCGTCGAAGGATTCACCATTTCACTGGATGGCTATGGTGCGGGGCCGAAGCAGGATCTTGCGAATCCCCTCGGCATCGGCGGAACAGATTTGCACCAATGGCTGTTCCCGACGCGTACTTTGCAACGCGCCTTGTTTGGTGCCGACGGAACCACAGGTGTCGATGACGATTTTGCAGCGCGCGGTTTTGACAACGTGGGCGCCTGGATTCTCGGCAGAAACATGTTCGGGCCGGTGCGCGGCCCCTGGCCCGACATGAGCTGGAAAGGCTGGTGGGGGGAAAGCCCGCCGTATCACGTCCCCACATTCATCTTGACCCATCATGCCCGTGAGCCGATTCCCATGGAAGGCGGGACGACGTTTCACTTTGTCACCGGCGGCATCCACGAGGCACTGGATCGCGCGCGCGACGCTGCCAAAGGCAAGGATGTGCGGATCGGCGGCGGCCCGGCCACCATCCAGCAATATCTGCGGGCAGGGCTGATCGACGAACTGCATGTGGCGATTTCCCCGGTCTTTCTGGGTGAGGGTGAGCGGCTGTTCGAAGGCGTCGACATGCGCGCCCTCGGTTACCAATGTATCGAGACTGTGGCAACCGCAAAGGCGACGCACGTGATCCTGCGGCGGCAGGTTCAGGCGCCAGGCCGATAATCGAGAAGCGGCAGTGTACGAAGCCAAGCATCAGCCAGTATTGTCACCGCGCAACTTTTTCCAGCGGGTGGTCGTGCACGCCGCCGCGGCTGTGGCCTTGTTGACGGTTTCGCTCGGAGGCGGAATGTGCGGTTACATGGTCACGGAAGGCATGAGTCCGATCGATGCATTCCTGAATTCGGCCATGCTGCTGGGCGGCATGGGCCCGGTCAATCCTCCGCTCACCCATGCCGGCAAGCTGTTCGCCGGCCTATTTGCCTTGTACGCGGGGCTGCTGTTTGTGGTCTGCGCGGCGATCATTCTCACGCCTGTCCTGCATCGTGTCCTGCATCGATTTCACGTGGATGAGCGTTCATGATGCGCGGATGTCTTTCTGTTGGTATGGCTGGAATGGGCCGTCGGTTTCTTGTGCCAGGCGCTTGTGAACGGTGCGATGGCCGCGCGGCATGAATCCAGGTGCTTGTCCTCCTTTCGATAACGGATTGCAAGGAAAGCAGCTTGAGCGTGACTTCCTTTGTGATGTGGTGCGAAACCGGCACAACGCCGCCATTCTTGAGCGGTGGGGACAATTGGCGCTGCCGGATGCGTGGCTGGTGGCGGGCTGCCTGTTCCAGTCGATCTGGAATCTGCAGCTCGGGCGTCCTCCGGATGCCGGCATCAAGGACTACGATCTGTTCTATTTCGATCCGCACGATCTGAGCGAAGCGGGCGAGCGCAAGGCGCAAGCGGCTGTTGATCGCCTGTTCGCAGATCTGGCAATCAGTGTGGAAGTCGCCAACCAGGCTCGGGTCCACGATTGGTATCCGGCATATTTTGGCCGGCCGTATCCGGCGCTCAAGTCTTCGAAGGACGGCATCAAACGCTTTCTGGTGCTGGAAACCTGCGTCGGTGTTCGCCCGGAGGGTTGCCATGCGCCGTACGGCCTGGAAGGTATCTATGCCGGCACGCTGACCTCCAATCCTTTGACGCCCTATCCAGAGCTGTTCGAACGCAAGGTGGCGAGCTATCAATCACGCTGGCCGCACTTGTGCGTAGTGCCACATTCTTGACAGGCCCATTGGACGTCGCTAGTGTTCGAGGGCACCTGCACCCGTCCACCATTCCCGAAGGATTTCCATGGCCAAACTTTTTGCGATCTATCAGCAACCGAAGGACCCGGCAGCGTTCGACCGTTACTATTATGAAAAGCATGTGCCGCTGGCCAAGACGATTCCGGGGCTGCGGAGTTACGAGGTCACCCGTGGGGATGTGATGGGCATGGCGGGAAAGCATGGCGCATATCTGGTGGCCATCCTCGAGTTTGATTCGATGGAAGCCATTGGCGCAGCCATGGCGTCACCGCAAGGCCAGGCGACGGCAGCGGATTTGGCCAACTTTGCAACCGGTGGCGTGGATGTGATGATGGGCAACACCGCGATGGTGTAGTCTGCCGAAGGGTCCACAAGATACGCATCTTTGGAAATTTGAAGGTTCTTGGGATGCCGCTGCTTTTCTCCTATGGAACACTTCAGGATGAGAAAGTGCAGCGCGAACTGTTCGGACGATCGCTCAAAGGCCGGAAAGATGAATTGCTCGGCTTCGAACGCTTGACGATCCAGGTGGCCGATCCGGAATTTGCGCGTACCAGTGGCAAGGCCGAACATGCCATCCTCAAGCCCACGAGCAGTCCCTCGGCAAGAGTGGCGGGGATGGCGCTGGAGGTGACCGATCAAGAGTTGGTGATTGCGGATCGCTATGAACCGGCCGAGTATCAACGGGTCGAGGCCAGCCTGGCGTCCGGGGGTTTCGCTTGGGTTTACGTGGCGGCGTCTGCGAGTTGAACGAAACTTCCCGGCCTTCCAACCCGATTGCAAACCCCGCAAAATGACGCCATGAATGCAACAGATGATTCTCCGGACCTGGGCTTCTCCCATCGTGTGATGAAGAGTGGCGATGTCGAGGTGTCGCACCATGGCCGGGTCGTCACCACGCTGCGGGGGCACGACGCCGCGCAATTTCTGGCCAAGGTGGGGTCGGGAAGTGCGCAGTCTGCCCAGCAATGGATGGCACGCGTGACCGGCAACTATCGGCGGGGCAATGAAAGGCTTGCCCGCCAGCATCCTCGGAACACCCGATGACGCGTGATTCGTAATCGCTCGATGCCTGATCTGGACATCCTGCTGTCAAAACTCGCGGCGGCAGGCATCGGCGTCCCGCCGGGGCCGGTTCGAGTGGACGGATTTGGGGATTCACCGGAACTCTCCGAAGAGCTGCTCGAACTCATCCGTTCTGGCCCCAAGCGTGCGGGCACCAGTTTGTTGTGGGCCATGGAACACGATGGCGATGCGATGCCATCGACAGGGGACATCGAGATCATTGTCGATCATCGCGACGAACCAGTGCTGCTGCTGCGCCTCACGAGCGTTCGCACTGTGCCGTTCAACCAGGTGGATGACACCTATGCCGCCATCGAAGGCGAGGGAGATGGCTCCCTGGAATTTTGGCGTGACGGCCATTGGAAATTCTTTGCGCGCGAGTGCGCGCGCATCGGTCGGGTACCGTCGCCGGACATGCCGGTGGTTTGCTCGATCTTTGAGGTGCTGTCTGTCATCCCCCTTCGACCGAATTAGTGCAAAGTGTTGGCGGTCTTGCACCTCGTGATTTTCCGGCCTGAACTGGAGAAGGTCCCATGCGACATGTCGTGAGTGTTTCGTTGGCAGTGGTCGCCATCATTCATCTGTTGCCACTTTCCGGCGTACTCGGCAGTGCACAGTTGAACGCGCTGTATGGCTTGTCCTTTGATGAGGTCAACCTGTCCATTCTCATGCGCCATCGCGCCGTGTTGTTCGGCTTGCTGGGGGCCTTTCTGCTGGTTGCGGCATTCCGGCCGAAGTTCCAATGGGCGGCCTTCATGGCAGGGTTTGTCAGTGTGGTGTCGTTCCTGATCCTCGCCGGGTCAACGGGGCACTACAACGCGCAGATCGGCCGGGTTTCCACCGCGGATCTTGTGGCTCTGGCCTGCCTGATGGTGGGTGCCGGGGCATTGGCATTTCAATCGCGAGGTCAGCACCATGCTGCAACTTAGACCCAGCTGCGAATGCTGCGACAAGGACCTTCCGGCGGATTCGGCCGACGCCAGGATTTGTACCTTTGAATGTACGTTTTGTGTGAATTGCGCGGAGGGGGTGCTGCGCGGGATTTGCCCGAACTGCGGCGGGGAGTTGGTCGCGCGGCCCCGGCGGCCCGCGGCCAAGCTGGCCGCCTATCCGGCGTCCACCACACGGGTCTTCAAGCCCTCGGGCTGCAAGCCGTCCGGATAAAGGGGACCCGTTCCTGCCGCATCATCAGCCTGCGGGAGGGGATGAACCACGATGTCAAGAACCAAAAGGGATGACACGATGAAAATTGACCGCCTCGATCACCTTGTCCTGACGGTGAGGGACATGAATGCCACGATCGAGTTTTACCAGCGCGCCCTTGGAATGACGCCGGTGACCTTCGGGGAAGGCCGGAAGGCCTTGGCGTTTGGACAGTCAAAGATCAATCTTCATCCAGCGGATACCCCGATTGCGCCACACGCAGCGCACCCAATGCCGGGGTCCGCGGATTTGTGCCTCGTGAGCACGGAAGCCATTGAATCGGTCCGCGCCCATTTTCAACAATGTGGCGTCCCGATCGAGCAAGGGCCCGTCCAGCGTACCGGCGCGCTGGGCCCCATCACATCGCTCTACATACGAGATCCGGATGGCAACCTGATCGAGGTGGCCACTTATGCGACGTTGTGAAGGCCACTGGAGTGCTACCCCGCTGCGCTGTGCATGGCGCCACTTTCGAGTCCCTTACGCGGAGCAAAGCAGTTTGCTCCGCTTTCTGGTTCCCAAAAACGCAAAAGACCGCTTGCGCGGCCTTTCTTGTTTTTGGTGCCCAGGAAGGGACTCGAACCCCCACAGTGTTGCCACCGCTAGGACCTGAACCTAGTGCGTCTACCAATTCCGCCACCTGGGCATTACCACCACGATAGGCCGGGAATTGGAGGCCCATCGCGTAAAATGAGGGCGCATTATAGCCAATTCGGCTAATCGCGCCAATCCCGGCGAATGATCCCGAAACTGGTGTCATGAAGGTCAAATTTGAAGAATAAGAACAAGAAATCTCCCTCCAAGCCATCCTCCCAGTCGGCCCGGCACGCGGATCCGCATCGGGAGCGCGAAGCCGCCCGCTACGAAAACCCGATCCCCAGTCGGGAGGCAATCCTGCAAGTCCTGGAACAGGCCGGCGTTCCAATGAACCCCCGTGCGCTGGCGCGTGCACTCGAGATCGAGGAAACGGAAGAGGATGGTTTTGCGCGACGCCTCGCCGCGATGGAGCGCGAAGCGCAAATCATGAAAAACCGGCGGGGTGATGTCTGCCTCGTCCAAAAGCTCGATCTCAACCCGGGGCGGGTGCAAGGCCACCCTGATGGATTCGGCTTCCTTGTACCCGACGATGGCACCGATGACATGTTCCTCGGGCCGAAGGAAATGCAGAAAGTGCTTGACGGCGACCGTGTCATGGTGCGTGTCGTCGGCACCGACCGCAAGGGCCGGCGCGAGGCCACCATCGTCGAGGTGGTGGAGCGCAAAAATTCACGCGTTGTGGGCCGCCTGTTCGTCGAGCACGGCGTGTTGTTCGTGGTGGCGGAAAACAAGCGCATCAACCAGGACATCCTGATCGAACCCGGCTTTGATGCTGGCGCCAAACCGGGCCAGGTCGTCACTGTGGAGCTGGTCGCACAGCCTGCGAAGAATTCCGAACCTGTGGCGCGCGTGGTCGAGGTGCTGGGCAATTACGCCGATCCGGGCATGGAAATCGAGATCGCGCTCAGGAAGCACGATTTGCCTTACTTGTGGCCCTCTGCCGTGGAAGCCGCGGCAGACAAGGTGCCCAAGAAGGTGGGGAGGACGGAATTGAAAGGCCGCGAGGATTTGCGCTCACTGCCTTTTGTCACCATTGATGGCGAGACCGCAAAGGACTTCGACGATGCGGTGTACTGCGAAAAACAGGGCAAGGGTTTTCGCCTGCTGGTGGCCATCGCCGACGTTTCGCACTACGTGAAGGATGGCGACGCGCTGGACCGCGAGGCGCGGTTGCGCGGGAATTCGGTGTACTTCCCGCGGCGGGTGATTCCCATGCTGCCCGAGGCCTTGTCGAACGAGATGTGTTCGCTGAAACCGGAGGTGGATCGGTTGGCGCTGGTCTGCGACATGTCGATCTCGCAGTCGGGTGAAATCAAGCGTTATCGATTCATGGAAGCTGTGTTCCATTCGAATGCGCGGCTGACTTACACCAAGGTGGCCGATGCGCTCTATGGCACGCACCAGGATCACAGCATTGACAAGAAGTTGCTGCCGCACCTGATGATGCTGGACAACGTGTTCCGCGTGCTGCTCGCCGCGCGAAACAAGCGCGGAGCGATCGACTTCGATTCCACGGAAACGATGATGGAATTCGACAAGGACGGCAAGATCACACGCATCGTGCCGGTCGTGCGCAATGACGCGCACCGCCTCATTGAGGAGTGCATGCTGGCGGCCAACGTTTGTGCAGCGGACTTCCTGATCGAGCATTCGCAGGCCACCCTGTTTCGCGTCCATGACGGCCCGAGCGAGGACCGTCTCGAGTCCCTGCGCGCGATGCTCAAGGACTTCGGCCTTCAGTTGGCGGGGGGCACCGAACCCCAGCCGGGCGATTACGCGCAATTGCTGGGAAAGATCAAGGGCCGGCCGGACGCGCCACTGCTGCAAACGGTCTTGCTGCGCTCCATGAAGCAAGCCATTTACAGCCCCGACAACATCGGGCACTTCGGGCTCGCCTACGATGCCTACGCGCACTTCACGTCGCCGATCCGGCGCTATCCGGATCTGTTGACCCACCGGGCGATCAAGGCGGTGCTGAACGGCGACAGCTACGATCCCAAGGAGCCGTGGCCCCGCCTGGGAGAGCATTGCTCGATGACCGAACGGCGCGCAGACGACGCCACACGCGACGTGGCAGCGTGGCTGAAGTGCTACTACATGAAGGATCGTCTGGGCGATGAATTCGCCGGCACGGTGAGCGGCGTGACCAGCTTCGGCATTTTCGTGACGCTCGACGACGTGTTCGTCGAAGGGCTGGTGCACATTTCCGATCTCGGCCAGGACTATTTCCATTTCGACCAGGTGCGCCACCAGATTGTGGGGGAGCGCACGCGTCGCAAGTTCCAATTGGCCGATCGCGTCAATATCAAGGTGGCGCGGGTCGATATCGAAACCAGCAAGATCGATTTCGTGCTGACTGGCGAACGCCTCAAGAAGGCGCGCGCCGAGGAGCCGGCCCGGCAGCCGTTGCCACCAGGCGTGGTGGCCCCCACCAAGCCGCCGTTGGCCGCTGCACTAGAGCGTGTGCCCAAGACGCCGGCCGCCGTGGCGGTGAAGGAGCCCCCGCACCCCGTGGAGAAGCGCATCGTCAGCTTTGATAGCGCCAATCCGCCGACCACGCCGCTGGAAGGATTCGCAGAGCGCGATAAGGTGAAAAAACCGGCGCCGCCAAAGGTCAAGCCAGCGACGTCTCCCGGCGCGTTGTTGACCAGGAAAACGACGGCCAAGAAGAAATGAAATCGCAAACCATTTTTGGCATTCACGCCGTCTCGGCACGCATCCGCATGAAGCCGGAAACAGTGCATGAAGTGTTTGTCGATCAATCGCGCCGTGACAATCGCATGAACAAACTGCTGGAAACGGCGAAGGCACAAAACCTGCGCGTGATGAACGTGTCTGCAGAGCGCCTCGACGGCATGACCGGCCACGCACGGCACCAGGGGATTGCAGCCCATGTGGAGCCGACGCGATTGCCGCAGTTCATCGACGACGTGCTCGACACGTTGGACGTGCCGCCGTTCCTGCTGGTGTTGGATGGCGTCACCGACCCGCACAACCTCGGCGCGTGTTTGCGTGTTGCCGATGCGGCGGGCTGCCATGCGGTGATCGCGCCCAAGGACCGCAGCGTGGGGCTGACCGCCACGGCGATGAAGGTGGCGTCCGGTGCAGCGGAATCGATCCCGTACATCGTGGTGACGAATCTTTCGCGCACGTTGTTGCAACTCAAGGAGCGCAACGTGTGGATTGTCGGCGCGGATGAGGGCGGTACCACGCCGTTGTTCGGCGCCAAATTGACCGGACCGCTGGCGTGGGTGCTCGGCGCGGAAGGCGAGGGCCTGCGCCGCTTGACGCGGGAACGATGCGACGAAATCGTGTCGATTCCGATGTTCGGATCCGTGGAGAGCTTGAACGTGTCGGTGGCGGCGGGTGTGTGTTTGTTTGAGGCGCGCCGTCAGCGCGAGTCGGCAAAATAGCCAGGCCGCATTTCGCGCCTTCGCGCGTGTTGCAACCATCTTGATAAAGGGGCAGGGTAGTCATGAGTCAACCAACGTCTTTGTTCCAGCCCTACGTCCCGGCCCACGAACATCCGCCTGAATTCACGGCGCGCGCCGTCCTCATGGGGGTCGTGCTGGGGATGATCTTTGGGGCATCCTCGCTGTACCTGGTGTTGAAGGTGGGCCTCACGGTGAGTGCCTCGATTCCGGTGGCGGTCATCGCCATCACCCTGTTCCGCCTGTTCGCCAAATCCGGTGCGCGCGATTCCACCATCCTGGAAAACAACATCGTGGCCACCGCAGGCTCGGCCGGCGAATCCATCGCCTTCGGCCTGGGCGTGACGATGCCGGCCATCCTTATCCTGGGCTTCGACCTGGAGATCGCACGCGTGATGTTGGTTGCCGTGCTGGGCGGTCTGCTTGGCATCCTGATGATGATTCCGTTGCGCCGCACACTGATCGTGGCGCAACACGGCAAGCTCAAGTATCCCGAGGGGACTGCCTGTGCGGAGGTCCTCAAGGCGGCGGAACTGGCCAAGGCCAGTGGCGCCAGCGATGAGAATGCCGGCCGCGCGAAGCTGATCTTCGGCGGTTTCCTTGCCGGCCTGGTGTACAAGACCGCCAACATTGCGTTGAAGGGGTGGAAAGACGCACCGGAAAAAACCTTTGGCGCCCCGCTGAAAGGCGGCTCCGTGGGCATGGAAATCTCACCGGAACTGCTGGGCGTCGGTTACATCATCGGGCCGCGAATCGCGGCGACCATGTGCGCGGGCGGCGTGATGGCCTATCTGCTGCTGATCCCCCTCATCAAGTTCTTTGGTGAGGCGCTGTCTGCACCATTGGCGCCCGGCGCCAAGCTCATTTCCGAGATGAGCCCCAACGATATTCGCAGTGCCTACGTGCTCTACATCGGTGCGGGCGCGGTGGCGGCCGGGGGCATCGTGGCCGTGGTCAAGGCGCTGCCGATGATCTGGATGAGCCTCAAGTCAAGCCTTGGGGCGATGGGTGCTGCGCGGACGCCGGAGTCCCTGTTGCGCACCGAAAATGACATTCCCATGAAATGGGTGCTGATCGGCAGCATCGCCATCATGTCCGTAATCGTCATGGCGACGCCGCTGCACATGAACCTGCTTGGCGCCGTGTTGATTGTGGCCTTTGGATTTCTTTTCTCGACCGTATCGTCCCAGTTGACGGGCGAGATCGGATCGTCCAGCAATCCCATTTCCGGAATGACCGTGGCCACGCTCCTGTTCACGTGCCTGGTGTTCCTTCTGGTGGGCTGGACTGGCGGCCCGTATTACGTCACGGCGCTGTCGGTCGGGGCCATCGTGTGCATCGCCTCATCGAATGCAGGAACCACCTCGCAGGATTTGAAAACCGGCTATTTGGTGGGGGGCACGCCGCGCCTGCAGCAATACGCGATTCTGGCCGGTGCTCTTGCCTCGGCGCTCATGCTGGGTCCCATCCTGTTGAAACTCAATGAGACTGCCACAGTGTATGTGCCGGTCGCGCAAGTGGCACCCGGCCTCAAAACGGATGCCTCGAAACTGACCGACCGCGAGTCGCTGGTGGGTCCGCAGGCAGTAACAGACGCGAAGAGCTATCGCGTTTGGCACAAGACCGATACGCGCGACGGCCCCTCGGGCAAATACCTGGTGGATGACAGCGGCGCGGTGGTCTACCTTGTGGATCCGGGCATCAATGGCGCGCACAACAAGCGGCCGGATGGCACGGAGGTGCGCAAGTACGACGCACCCAAGGCCGTGCTGATGTCCTACATCATCAAGGGCATTCTGGATCAGCAATTGCCCTGGGCGCTGGTGATGTTCGGGGTGATGATCGCGCTGACGCTTGAAATGGCGGGCGTTTCCTCGTTGCCGTTTGCGGTCGGTGTGTACCTGCCCTTGTCCTCGTCCATGCCGATTCTCGTCGGCGGATTGTTGCGCGGCTGGGTGGATCGGAAGCGCAATGCGTCATCCGCCATGAAGGGCGCCTCCGCGGAGGAATGCGCTGCGGCCGGAGACAAGAGCGCCGGGGTACTGTTGAGTTCCGGGTACATCGCCGGGGGCGCCTTGGCCGGCATCCTGATCGCCTTTTCCGCCGGCGTGCTCACCGATTTCGACAAGGCCCTGGGAGATTGGGCGGCGGCCAATAATCCCTTCTTCGAAGGCCCTTATGCCGACCTGCTGTCGCTGCTGCCATTCGCCGCGTTGATCATTCTCATTCTCGCGGCGAGCAAGCGGGAACGGTCCGCGTGAATTGTTTCGGCTGCTTACAAATTCTCCACGCTGTATGCAAGATTGCGGCGTAGCATCAATTCCATCGCAAATGGTTTGCGAGCTTTGACAGGAGATCTCGATGAAAAAATTTGCCGCATTGACTGCTGCGCTGCTGATGGGCTTGGCTGGCGCTTCTTTTGCCGAACCTCCCAAGGGTGAAGGCCCCGGACCCGGAAGACATCCGCCGCACGACTGCAGCAAGGCGCCGGATGCCGAGAAGAAAGCGCGTTGCGAAGAGCATCAGGCTGCCCGAAAGGCTGCAATGGAAAAATGCAAGGGAAAAGAGGGTGAGGCCCACAAGGCGTGCATGATGGAAAACATGCCGAAGCGCAAGAAAGAAGGCTGAGCCACCACGATCTGAGTGAAGTGAGTGATTGGGGCACGCGCGAGCGTGCCCTTTTTTCATGGAAGTGCGCAGTCTGCGTGAGCGCAGTTCGTCAGAGTTGCAGGTTGTCGGGTAGGCTTCGGGATTGTGGCTACTTGCAGGTGCCGGTCATCCCCCCGCCTTGCGAGCCGGCCCCTGGGCAGCAAACTCAAGGACTGGCGCGGCGTTCCAGCCATTTTTGCCTCAGATTCCCCGTCCCTTCTGGAGTCTTTCGGATGAACCGTGTGCAAAGTCTGGATATCGACTGGGTGCGAACCCAGTTTCCCGCATTGGCCGCCGACGAGGTTTTTTTCGACAATGCCGGCGGTTCGCAGGTGTTCATTGGCGTGGCGGATCGCATCCGCGACTATTTGCTTTCTTCGTCCGTGCAGCTCGGTGCCAGTTACGCTCGCTCCGAAGTGGCCACCGCGAAGGTGCTGGCTGCCCGTCGTGCCATTGCCGAATTCATCAATGCGCCTCACGATGATGCGGTGGTGATGGGCGGCTCCACGACCTCCTTGCTGTTTCAGTTCACCACCGCGTTGCGTCCCCGCATCCGGCCCGGCGACGAAATCATTGTGACCGAGACCGACCATGAATCGAACGTCGGCCACTGGAAGCGATTGGCGGAGGCTGGTGCCGTTCTCAAGACCTGGCGGGTCAATCGCGAGACGTTCGAGCTTGACCTGGCGGATTTGGAAGCAATGCTGACGCCCCGCACCCAGTGGGTTGCGATGACGCAGGCGTCGAACGTGCTGGGCACGATCAATGACGTGCGCAAAGTTTCAAGCGTCGTGCATGCGGCGGGTGCGCGACTGGCTGTCGACGCAGTCGCGTTTGCGCCGCACCGCCTGCCAGATGTCGCGGCCAGCGGCGCAGATCTCTATGTGTTCAGCTTCTACAAAGTTTTCGGGCCGCACTATGCCGTCATGGCCATTGACCGCGATCTTTTGCTGTCGCTTCCCAGCATCAACCACTTCTTCATCGCGGCGGACGACCTGCCTTACAAGTTGCAACCGGGCAATGTGAATTTTGAACTCTCGTATGGAGCGGCCGGAATTCCCGAGTACCTCGACGGCGTCGCCGCGCACCATGGGCTGGATGGCTCGGTGCGCGAACGGCGGCACGCGGCGTATGGGCTCTTTGCGGCACAAGAAGATGCGCTGTCCATCCGGTTGCTGGACTATCTGAGGGGCAAGCGCGGCGTTCGCATCATCGGGCGCGATCGAGTGACGAACGGTGACCGCGTCAGTACGGTGTCATTCGTCAAGGCAGGCGTTCATTCCAGCACCATCGTGCGCCATGTCGATGGCGCACGCATCGGCATCCGGTTTGGAGATTTCTATGCCAGTCATCTGATCGATGCGTTGGGATTGCGCGAAGTGGGCGGTGTGGTGCGCGTCTCCATGCTCCACTACAACACAGTGGCCGAACTGGATCGATTGATCGACGTCCTGGAGGAAATCCTGTGAGTTTGCGCAAAGCCGTCAGGCGGCGGCAGATTTGCGCGGGCCGCAATGGGCCGGTTGGTGTTGCAGCGGCCAAACCCTTGCGCAACACACGGTCGCAACGTTTGTGCTAAAACGCATCCATTCGCAATAAGGAGAGATGTCATGTCGCCGAAATTCGTCCCACTTCTGCTCGCTGCCGCAATTCCCACATCCCTCCATGCGCAATCCGATGCGCGCGCCATCGGCGCCAAGGATGCGTTCGCGTCGCCCGTCGTGGTGGTGGCACCGAAGGCACCGGTGCGCAACGCCAATGAACCGGTCTCGGTTGAAATCCGGGTGACCGGCAGCATCGGCACCAACGGCGTCATGTCGTCCCCCGTCTTTGAGAACGCGCAAGGCAAGGACAAGTATGTGCAAGCCTTGCGGGAAGTCTTGCATCTTTGGCGATTCAAACCGGCGGTTGACCTTGAAGCGTGCAAGCCCGCAGTTCGCAATGGCACGGTGGTGGTGTGGTTCGATGAGAAGAACGGCAAGCCTGCGGTGACTGTGTCGATGCCCCAAGCCGGGGGCAAGGGCGACGCGGTCCGCGCGGGAGGCGAAGAGCGCGGTGTACAAGGTGGCCCAGTTTACAAGCTTTCCTTCCAAGCCCGGGATATCGGTGCCGAGGGCGCGGCTGAAGTGCTGGTCAAGTTGAACGACAAAGGCGAAAACGTGCAACAGACGCTGCTCTATTCAACTCCCCACAGCATGTTTGGCGATGCGGTCATGGCAGGTGCCAAGGAGTTGCGCATTGCCCCGAATGGCACGCGCGCGCAATGCGTCGCCCGTGCCGTATCACTTTGCATGGACGGCGACATCAATTTTCCGAACTCGGCCTGCGAGGCCAAGCGCCGTCGAGGCGTGTCCTGATACGCGGGCAGCATTGAATGGGACATGATCCCAGCCGGCGCAAGCTATTGCGCTGTGCGCTGGCTGCAACGGGTGCTGGCGTTTGGCCCGCTTGGGCGGAAGGCGGCATGAAGCGGAAGGCGATTCCTGCCGCGGTCAATGGCGAAACCCTGCCGGTGATCGGGCTGGGAACATGGCAGTCACCTTTGACGTGTCGCCGGATGCGACGCGCGAGCTGGCCAGTCTCCTGGCCGCGTTCAGCGAGGGGGGAGGCACGGTCATCGATTCTTCCCCCATGTACGGCCGGAGCGAGTCGGTGGCAGGCGACCTGATCCATCGCGCAGGGCTTCGCAAGAAGCTTTTCGTTGCCACCAAAGTCTGGACAACGGGGCGTGACGCGGGCATTGCGCAGATGAACGATTCGCTGAAAAAGCTCAATGCGGACCCGATCGATCTCATGCAGGTCCACAATCTAATGGATCTGGAGGCGCATCTTGCGACGCTGGCGGACTGGAAGAAGTCCGGACGCGTGCGTTATGTGGGGATCACCCATTACACGTCCGGTGCCTATGCCAGTGTGGAAAGGGCGTTGGAGCGTCACCCCGTCGATTTCTTGCAGATCAATTATTCGATCGGCGAACGTGACGCGGAGAAACGTCTTTTGCCCATGGCGCGCGAACGCAAGATTGCCGTCATCGCGAACCGCCCCTTTGCCGGGGGCGAATTGTTCCGGCGGTTACGGGCCGCACCCCTGCCCGCCTGGGCACGAGAGATCGACTGCGCGAGCTGGGCGCAATTGATGCTCAAGTTTGTGGTGTTCCATCCCGCGATCACCTGCGCGATTCCGGCGACTTCGAAGATTGAACACTTGCGCGACAACCTCGGCGGCGGAATGGGTAAGCTGCCGGATGAAGGGATGCGCGCAAGAATTGCGGCGTTCGCGGCATAAGGCGCATTTCCCGGCATGGTCGCTGCCTGACCGACCGGCGCGTTGGGCGCATTGGGCCACACCGCACCAGGAAACTGCCACGTGCCGGCAAATCCAACGGCTTCCGCAATCAGCTTTCGCGCTTGACCCGCGGCATCAAGATGGCGGTGGGGATGAAGATCAGCGGAACCAGCGGATAGTAGATGGAGAGATACCAGTACTTCTCCAGATAACTCCATCCGTGGCCCAGGTACATTCCGCAATACAACGCGTCGTATGCGGCAAGCGGAACCGAGTAGTAGAACGAGATCCACAGGGCGCGCGACATCCGGGCCGCGGGACGCACACGCCCCAGCATGGCCACGGCGACGAGGCAGATCACCGCCGTGAGGAAATTGGTGGCCACGGCCAATCCAAACAGCGAGTATTGCTGGTAGTACGCGGGAAGGCCCAGAAGCCAGAACGCGGCCCACACCGCGGTGGCTTGGAACAGCAGCTTGGCGTGAGAACGACCACTCATGGCATGTTCTTTGCGAATGGTGAATTCGCGAGTCTAGCGCAGCTTTGGCGTGAGACCGACGCCTGCAAGTGGAGTAGCATCGCATTCAAAAGCGCCGACATGAAGACAGGGATCGAGGGGAATAACGCCGATGCATTTCAGGCGGGCGAGCACGCTGCGTCGGAAGACGCACGGCCCATGATCGCCCTTTGGGAGTCCGATGCGCCGGAACCCGCCATGATCACCACGGAAGTCAATAAACTGGACCTCGCAACATGCAGCGAAGAGGCCCGCGCGTGGGCGAAGTTCCTGCAGGCCTATGTGGCACTGCGCGCAGGCCGCATGGCGGAGGCGCAATCCCTCATTGCGGCTTGTGCCGAATTGTCCACCCCCAAAGTCAACCGGGTCGCGAGCCTTGCCAATATGCTCGATGCATTCTCCGCGTCCTTGCGTGGAGACCACGCGGGATCGTTGGCCCGTTATGCGGCGCTTCTGGAGAGCCCAGGATCCGGGTTGACCGCGTTCGACCGTGCGGTGGTGCATGGCAACTTCGGCACCGCCTTGTGGATTGCAGGCGACCTCCAGCAGGGCGCAATGCGATTGATGGATTGCCTGTCTGCCATGCGGGAATTCGGGCATCGCAATCGCACGATGGTCGTGATGAGCAATCTGGGGCAGTTGCTGGTGGATTTGGGGGACCCGGCATCTGCCCAGGAGCTTCAACAGGAACTGGCCGCCATGCCGGAAGTGTCGCGGCATCCCCGATTGCGGGTCGTGGTACCCGTATTGGCGCTCTCGATCCACTTGGCGCGCCATGATCGGGACGCTACGCATGCGGCGGCCATGGCGTTGGAGCCTGTACTTGATGCCGAACCGTTGGTGGAATCCGAAAACCAGGTGCCGCCTGCCATGGCGGAGGCGTTTCTGGGTGCAGGAGACCTCGCACGCGCGCAGGCTTGGCTTGCGCGTGGAGATGCGCTGATCGATGCCAGCCGGCATGTCCGGGCGCGGGCTCGCGCCCAGCGGGTGCGCGCCCTGCTGCATCTGCGACAGGGCGACAGCGCGTCCGCACGGGAATCTGCCCGCGAGGCGGAAGCTGCGTTGGCACAAGACCATTACCCGTTGGGGTGGTGCGAATCCATCGAGACCCTTGCCGAGTGCGAGGAGGCCTGCGGCGATCTTCACGCGGCGCTGGCGGTGCGCAAGCGCCATGCAGTCGCACTCCGCGAAATGGCCGACCATGCCAATCGTTCACGACACTATTTCCTCGAAAGCCAGTACCGGCTGGCGCGCCTTGCAGGCGAGCGAGATCGTGCCCAGGCAGAATCGGTTCTCCATGAGCAGCATGCGCGGGACCTCGAAGCCGTCAATCGACGGCTGGAGGAGCACCTCGCGGAAGTGGAGACGCTGCGCCGGGAACTCGCGGAGCAAGCGATGCGTGATGCGCTCACCGGTTTGTACAACCGGCGGCGCATTGAATCCGAGTGGGATCGCATGGACGCCGATGCGGTGCGGGATGGCCGGCGCCTCTGCGTGGCGATGATTGACATCGATCACTTCAAGCAGTTGAACGACGAGTTCGGCCATCCTGCCGGGGATGAAGTCTTGAAACGCGTCGCGGTGCACCTGTTGCGCGCATTCCGGAGTGAGGATCTGGTGGTGCGTTATGGGGGCGAAGAATTCTGCATCGTGTGCGTTTCCCTCAATGGCGTGCAACTGGCCGCGCGCCTCGATGCAGTCATGAAGGGCCTCGCCTCCGTCGAGCGGCGCGAAAGGCGCGGTCCCAGTCCGCCCGCTTTTTCCGGGGGCGTCGCCATCGTCCGCGAGGGCGAATCATTTGCATCTGCCGTACAGCGTGCGGACACCGCGCTCTACCGGGCCAAGGCCGCCGGCCGTGCGCGGATATTCCTGGCGAGCGAGGACGTCTAGTAATGTCGCCGGACTTGATCGTCATCGGTCTGGGCGCGATGGGCAGTGCGGTCGCTTATCACGCCGCCAAGCGCGGATACCGCGTGCTCGGCATCGACCGGTACTCCCCGCCGCATGTGTGGGGATCCACGCACGGCGAATCGCGGATCACCCGCGAAGCGATCGGGGAGGGCGAGTCATTTGTGCCCTTGGCCCGCCGGTCGCATTTGTTGTGGCGAATGCTGGAGGCAGAGACGGGTCAGCCGCTCATGCATGCCTGCGGCGGTCTCATCCTGTCCCATCCCGGCACGGCGAGCCGCATGCATGGCCAAGAGGACTTTTTCGGCAACACCGTGCGAGCAGCGCAACGATTTGGCATTCCGCATGAGATTCTCGATGCCAGCGCAATCCGCGTCCGCTTTTCGCGATTCGTTTTGGATGGAAGCGAGAAAGGATATTTCGAACCCGGGGCAGGTTGGCTGAATCCCGAAGCCTGCATTTCGGCAAACCTGCGACGCGCAAAGGCCATGCACGCAGAGCTGATGCTCGATACACGAGTACTGAAGATTGAAGTTCACAGTTCAGGCGTCTCGGTGGAAACTGAAAGAGGCCGTCACCACGGTGCAAGCTTGGTGATTGCCGCTGGCGCATGGCTGCCGCAGTTGGCGCCTTCTGTTGCGCCAGGCCGTCTGATCGTGCGTCGCCAGGTCATGCATTGGTTCGCGGACGTACAGCCCGCATCAAACGAACCGGTATTCATTTGGCATTGGGGTGCCGGCGACAACGACGTGTTCTACGGGTTTCCGGGGCGCGATGGTGCGATCAAGATGGCGGCGGAGAGTTTGAGCGGCAGCGATGATCCTGACCAGGTGGACAGGGACGTGAAACCGACCGAAAGCGCAGACTTCTTCGCGCGCCACATGCGCCATCGCATCGCCGGTGTGGAACCGCGATGCGTTCGCTCGGCGACCTGTCTTTACACCGTCGCGCCGACGTCAAATTTCGTTGTCGACACGCTGCCCGATCATCCGAACGCCATCGCGGTCTCCGCATGTTCCGGGCATGGGTTCAAGCACTCCGCCGCAATCGGCGAGGCGGTGGCGGAATGGATACAGAACGGCGAACGACCCGGAATTCTCGGGCCGTTCGCGCGATCAAAGTTGCCGGTGGATTAGAACGCGAGATTTGCCGGGCTGCCAGCACTGGCCAGTACCGTGCCGTCATCCTTGCGCAATACAACGGTGGCGACCGGGGTGCGGGTATCCATGGCGAATCGCAATTGGGTGCGCCCGGACACGCTGCTGAATTGATTGGGTGCGGTCAGCTTGATTTCCAAAGGCGCATTCGCGTCAACGGTCACAAAGTAACGCGATCCCGCCTTGCTGAAGGTCAGCAGCGAGCCGTCGTTCATGTCGTAGGTGCCCTTGAACTCCTTGTAGGCTTCGGCCGCATGAATGCGCGTCAGGTTGGAAGCCTGGACTTCGACGCGATCCGGGTTTTGTGCAAAGGCGGACGCGGAAACAGCGGCGGAAATCAGTGAAATGGCAATGATGGATTTTTTCATGAGGATCTTTCGGAAGTTGGTTGATTAGGTCAAGCATTGGTGCGCCTCCCGAGGGCCCGCGAGGTCAATCGACTGTATGTATGTAGGGTCCCGCGCAACAACGCCACTTTGACGCAACGCGCTTTGCGAATCGATGCCGATCCGACGAAATGCAGATTTCTGGCCGCAAGACACTGCTGAATGTGTGAATTCGAATTGCACGAACCTCGATGTGGCAGTCCGTGTCCGGCGTTGTGACGGTCTGTCACCGGCCACGGCTGATTTGCACGGCAAATTTCAATCACCCGCGCGGTGTTAGAGTGCCGCCTTCGACACCGCTAGGACCGTCATGAATTCGCAGTCCACGCCATCCGCATTGACGCGCCGCAAAGCCATGGAGGCGGAAGCCGGCGGTGAACTCCAACGCACCCTGGGCGTGACGCCGCTGGCGATGCTGGGTATCGGAGCCACCATTGGCACCGGCATTTTCTTCGTGCTGCCCGAGGCCGTCCCCAAGACAGGGCCGGCGGTGATCCTCTCTTTCGTGATCGCGGCCATCACCGCAGGGCTCACCGCGCTCTGTTATGCGGAACTGGCAGCGCGCATC
>JBGAUM010000043.1:0-26066 GCA_044228625.1 Usitatibacteraceae bacterium
GCAACGAGGGCTATCAAATGTCACAGTACGACTACGTTCTGTGGAATACGCCTTCCTTCCGATTTGCATGTGCATACGACTATGGCGGCCAACAAATCCTGATTCAGGCCGTGGACCGCGTCAACGCGGTGGGCCGGGCCTCGTGGAACTTCAGTGAGAACCACATGCTGAATGTGGAATTCACGGGGTACAAGACCAAGGCCAAGCGCGCATTTGAGTACAGCCAGATCACCACGGCGGTCGGCACCAACGCCTATCCCGTCAACGGACCGTTCTATCAAAATCTCCAGCAGTACATTCCCTCCTTCGATCCGACCAAGCCATTCATCTATAGCTGGCGTTGCGTATCGTGCGGCAAGCGGACAATTGAAACCGAAACGGATGCCTACCGTGCATTGGCTTCCTTGGAAGGCGTGCTAGGGCGGTTCGATTACAAGCTGGGTGCCTCGACCGGCAAGAGCAGCGCCGACTCGACCCTGATTGACGGCTACATGCGCAACTCGCTGTTCAATCCGCTGTTGGCATCGGGGCTGGTGAACATTTTCCTGCTGCCCGGCCAAACTCAAACGCCGTCAACGCAAGCCCTGATTGACGCCGCAAAAGCCACCGGCACCAAATTGTTCGGCGGCGAAGCCACGCTGAAGTCGGTAGACGGTGCCATTTCCGGCGAGTTCTGGCAACTGCCTGGCGGCCCGATCGGTGTGGCCGCAGGCTTTGATTGGCGCAAGGAGGGCTACAAGTTCTCCAATGGTGCGACCGCATTGCCCGCGACAGAAGTCATCCGGGACGCGCCGTTTGATGCGGAGTTCCCCATCGTCTCGCGCACGATCAAGGCCATCTACACCGAGGCCGCCTTGCCGCTCGACAAGACATTCGAGGTGACCCTGGCCGTACGCCGGGACAAGTACTCCGACTTTGGAGATACGACGAATCCGAAGTACTCTTTCAAATGGAACCCCATTCAGGAAATCCTGTTCCGCGGGTCATACAATCGCGGCTTCCGTGCGCCGAGCTTTTTCCAACTCTACACCGCACAATCCGAAGCGATCGTCCCTGGCAACCTGGCCGATCCGGTACTTTGCCCACAAAGTACCAACAACGATCCGGCTGTTTGCGCGATTCGTCCGTTGGCCAGGCAGGGGGGCAATCCTGATCTGCAACCGGAAAAGTCGAAGCAACGGTCGCTGGGCTTGGTCTTTGCACCGACCGATTGGCTCACCGCGAACTTTGACCTCTGGGAATTGCGCCGCAAGGGCGTGATCCAGCAGTTGACGCCACAACAAGTCGTGGCCAACTACACTACCTTCCCGGAGAACCTGGTACGCGGTACCGACGGCCGCTTGAATGGTCCCGGTGGTTACATTCGCGCAGGTTTTGTAAACGCGGATGGTGACATCCTGAAAGGCTACGAAATGGGCCTTCAAGCGAACACGAAGCTTGGCAACGGCAAGCTGAAGGGTGAAATCAATGGCACGTATATGAAGAGTGCCAAGACACGGATTTTCGCGACGCAGGATTACACTGAACAAGTCGGCAAACACACGTTTCCGAACCTCTACATTCGTTGGAAGCATGTGGCCAGCGCCACGTACAGCGAAGGGGCCTGGAATACAACGCTCACCCAGCAGTACACCGGTGGATATCAGGACGAGCGTCCGGCCAATCCACCTCCCGGATTCCGTCCGGACGTGGATAGTTACATCCTGTACAACGTGTCTGTGGGATACACCGGGTTCAAGAACCTGACGTTGCGGGGCGGCATCAAGAATATTTTCAATACCGATCCGCCGTTCACCGCGCACAACGTGGACTTCTCGCCCGGTACCGGCTGGGAAGCCCGTGTTGGTGACCCACGCGGCCGGGCATTCACCCTTTCGGCAACCTATACGTTCAAATAGCCTCTAAGCCGAATCATTGCGAGGGCGCCCTTCCGGGCGCCCTTTTTTCTTTGGAGCGTGCATGAATCGCCGCCAATTCGGATTGATCGCCACCTCTGCGGTGCTTGCCAGTTCGTTAGGCCGGAACGCGTTTGCTGCGGCAGCACCACGCCGGCTGATCCGGCCACGCCGCATTGCACATGGCGACGTGGTGGGATTGATTGCACCGTCCGGCGTCACCAACGACAGTGAAATCGAGCGCGCCACCAAAACACTGGAATCATTGGGTTTCAAGCCCAAGTACGGCGCCAACATTCGCGCGGCCTGGGGGGGGTACGCCGGCTCGATCGCAGAGCGCGTAGCCGACATTCACACGATGTTCAGGGATCGCGAAGTGAAGGCCATCTTTTCGATCCGCGGAGGGTCGGGCGCCACCGGATTGTTGTCATCCCTCGATTACAGGCTGATCCGTGCAAATCCGAAGATCTTGACCGGCTACTCCGATATCACGGCACTACACCTGGCCATTCACCGTAAAGCGGGATTGGTGACATTTCATTCACCCGTGGCGACGTCGAGGCCGAACGACTATTGGCATTACCACTTCATGCGCATCCTCACCGAGCCGCAGCCGACTTATACGATGCACATGTCGATTGAAAACGAAAGACGTGCAGAAAAGGAACCCCAGTTGGGGATCAAGACCTACCGGCACGGGATCGCGGAGGGACCGCTCATCGGAGGCAACTTGTCCATCGTTGCCGCCTTGGCCGGCACACCTTTTTCGGCAGAGACCCGAGGCCGAATTCTATTCTTGGAGGACGTGCGCGAAGCACCTTACCGGATCGATCGCATGCTCACGCAACTGAACCAGGCTGAGTCATTTGCCAATACCGCCGGCGTGATGTTTGGTGTGTTTACCCGGTCAGATGCCCGCGAAGAAGATCGATCCCTCACGCTCGACGAAGTCATCAGCCATCATCTCGGATCCCTGAAAGTGCCTGCCGTGGCCGGCTACTCGGTTGGGCACATTGCGCATCAAATGACACTGCCGTTGGGAGTGCGGGCGAGGCTCAACACCCAAGAGCAAACGCTGACGCTGCTCGAACCTGCCGTCCTCTAGACTGCGGCGCAAAAGCACGTGAGGCCGCGAAACGCGGCCTCACGTGCAAGATGCCACTTGGCGTCTCAGTTCGTTAGCTGCTCGGCTGCATCAAGGCTTGCAGAAAAATCATCGCCTGCTTGGAATCAAGCATGCCCTTCTTGCCGGAATCGGCCTTGGTCCACGCCGTTTCCACGCGCTTCATGAAGTCGGCGCGAGACACCATCGTCCCTTGGCTCCCGTCGCTCTTGGACAATTCCGCGAGAAAAGCAATGGTTTTCTTGTCGTCGGCCATGCCCTTCTTGCCACCATCCATCTTGTCAAAGGCCATTGCGGCACGTTTCATGACTTCGTCCTTCGAAATCATGCCATCCTTGTTGGTATCGCACATCTTGACGAAGATATTGATGTCTTCGGCATTGATGTCCGCCATCGCGGGCATGGACAAGCTGACCAACGCCATCGCGGCAGCGCCGAGAAGGGTCTTCATTCGAATTGCTTTCATACTCATCTCCTTTAGTCGGTTTCGGCGGCAACGATGTGCCCCGCGCGCCCTTGGTCGCCTCCGACTTCGCGGCATTACAACAACCCGAATTGCCGCCCAGCAAAATACCAAACCCCAGAACTGGCAAGGCTTCCCGGGTGATTTTGCCCTGGAGTCCGCGCCAGTTCTGGGGTTTTTGTCCCGAACTCGACCGTTAGACCGTCACATTGGCGCCTACACGTCGAACTTGATGCCCTGAGCCAGGGGGAGCTGGGTAGAGTAGTTGACGGTGTTGGTCGCGCGGCGCATGTAGGCCTTCCACGAATCCGACCCCGACTCGCGTCCGCCGCCGGTTTCCTTTTCGCCGCCAAACGCACCACCGATTTCCGCACCCGACGTGCCAATGTTGACGTTGGCAATGCCGCAGTCGCTCCCGGACGCGGCAAGAAACTGCTCGGCTTCGCGCATGTCGAGCGTAAAGATTGCTGAGGACAATCCCTGCGGCACGGCATTCTGCAACGCGATCGCCTCGTCGAACGACTCATACCTCATGACATAGAGGATCGGCGCAAACGTTTCATGGCAGACCGTCTCGGACTGGTGAGCGACTTCTGCAATGGCGGGACGCACGTAATAGGCGTCCTCGCCGGCCTCTTCAAGGACCCGTTCGCCCCCTGAAACTCTGGCGCCGTCTTTTTTCGCATTGGCCAGGGCAGTCTGCATGCCTTCAAACGCCATCTTGTCGATCAGCGGACCCACCAGGGTACCGGCGTCCAAAGGATTGCCGATACGGACCGACCCGTAGGCGGTCTTGATGCGCGCTACCACATCGTCATACAAGCTCTCGTGGACGATCAGGCGGCGCAAAGTGGTACAGCGCTGGCCGGCCGTGCCGACAGCGGCGAAGAGAATTGCCGGCAGCGCCATTTTCACGTCAGCGCTCGGCGCGACGATCATGGCATTGTTGCCACCCAATTCAAGAATGGTCTTGGCAAAGCGTTGCGCGGCGCGTGCGCCCACTGCGCGGCCCATTCGCGTGGAACCTGTGGCCGAGATCAGGGCGACACGTGGGTCATCGACCAGCGCCTCACCAATGTTTGCGCGGCCAAGGATGACGGACGAGAGTCCCGCGGGCACCTGCCCGCCAGCCGCCTCGTAGCGGCGAATGGCGCGCTCGAACAGGGCCTGGGAGGCCAGGGCTGTCAACGGCGTTTTTTCCGATGGCTTCCACACGACGCTGTCGCCGCATACGAAAGCCAGGGCACTATTCCAGGCCCAGACGGCGACTGGAAAATTGAACGCGCTGATGACCCCGACAACGCCCAGCGGGTGCCATTGCTCCATCATGCGATGGCCGGGCCGCTCCGAGGCGATGGTCAAGCCGTGCAACTGGCGCGAAAGGCCGACCGCAAAATCGCAGATGTCGATCATCTCCTGCACTTCGCCGAGGCCTTCCTGCAGGATCTTGCCAGCCTCCAAGGTGACCAATTTGCCCAGTGCGTCCTTGTGGACGCGCAGTTCTTCGCCAAACAGGCGCACCAGTTCGCCGCGCTTTGGCGCCGGCACATTGCGCCAGATTTCAAACGCGCCGCGTGCCGCACCGATCTTCCGGGCCGTGGATTCAGGGGAGTCGCACTTCAGGGTTGCGAGCGTGGCGCCATCGATGGGTGATCGCGCCAGAAGGTCGTTGCCGGCGTGTTGGGACAAATCGACGCCGAGTTGGCTAAGGAGGTCTTTGGCTTGCATGGGACTCAAATCGAAAAGATGAATGGCCCGCAGGATGCGGGGGGCGTATTTTCGCCTGTTTTCCCGCTTGCGGCGGCTCTATCGCATTCGGCCGCGCTCACTTGCCCGACATCGTCCTTACGCGTCGTCCGCCCACTTTCGGACCGTCTCATGATGCGGTGACCATGCCTCCCATGCGGCGCGAGCCCATTGGCGCACCATCGCCACATGAGCTTCGTCCCCCTGCGCGGAAATCACATCAGCCACCGTGACACTCCCAAGGCCATGCGGTCGCGCAAGCCTGAACATTCTGGCCTTCGTCCGGCCAGCGCGAAGCATGGCCTCGTTGGCAGCCTCTGGTGTCAGTCCCCGCTCCAGAAACATGCACAGACGTACCAGATGAACGCCGACGGATTGGATCGCCTGTCGCGAATCACCCCCGGGATGCTGCACCGCATACGCATCAACCGACAACCGGTGCGTGGCGAATGCGCTGTCGTTGCCATACTCAAGCGCCATCACTTGCCCAAATGCGTTCCAGCATCCTGCCGACGATTCCATGTACGCGTGGACGGGCCCTTCGAATGGATCGAAAAGGGCGCCGCAACCCGGGCATGTCTCCTTCATGACTGCAAAACGGGGGCCGCCCTAATCGCCGGTTTGAGGGTTCATCCGTTCACCGTGGGCGAGTTTGTTCAGCGCGTTGATGTACGCTTTCGCGCTCGCCACCACGATGTCGGTGTCCGCGCCGATACCGTTGATCACACGCCCAGCTTTCGACAGTCGCACCGTGACCTCGCCCTGCGAATCGGTGCCCTCGGTGACATTGTTGACCGAGTACAGCAGCAGTTCCGCATTCGAATGCGCCACGGATTCAAGCGCTTTGAACGTCGCATCGACCGGCCCCGCGCCTTGGGATTCGCAGGACAATTCCTTCCCCCCGTCCGTGATCACCAGCTTGGCATAGGGCGATTCGCCGGTCTCCAGGTGCGCGACCATCGACACGAGGTGGTACTTTTCAACCTCAGGCGTCACCGCCTCGTCCGACACCAGGGCATGCAAATCCTCATCGAAGATTTCATGCTTCTTGTCCGCCAATTCCTTGAACTTCTTGAATGCGGCGTTCAACGCGACTTCGCTTTCCAGTTCGATCCCGAGCTCCTTCAAGCGCTCGCGAAACGCGGAGCGACCCGAGAGCTTGCCCAGCGTCAGCTTGTTGGTGTGCCAACCCACGTCCTGCGCGCGCATGATTTCGTAGGTCTCCCTGTGCTTGAGCACGCCGTCTTGATGGATGCCTGATTCATGCGCGAACGCATTGGCACCCACCACGGCCTTGTTCGGCTGCACGGGATAGCCCGTGATGGTGGAAATGAGTTTGGAGGCCGGCACGATTTGGGTCGCATCGATGCGCGTTTCCACGCCGAAATAGTCCTTGCGGGTCCGTACGGCCATGACGATTTCCTCCAGCGAGGCATTGCCCGCGCGCTCGCCGAGCCCGTTGATGGTGCACTCCACTTGCCGCGCGCCGGCTCTTACCGCAGCGAGTGAATTGGCCACCGCCATTCCCAGGTCATTGTGGCAGTGCGTGGACCATACGACTTGGTCCGAATTGGGAACCCGCTCGATCAGCGTCTTGAAGCGTTCGCCCCAGAGTTCCGGAACGCTGTATCCGACGGTGTCCGGGACATTGATGGTCTTGGCCCCGGCATCGATGACGGCTTCGAAGACTCGGCAAAGAAAATCCATGTCACTTCGCACCGCGTCTTCAGCGGAGAACTCGACGTCGTCCGTCAGCGTGCGCGCAAATTTCACCGCGTCGATCGCGGCCTGCAGCACCTGATCGGGTGTCATGCGGAGCTTGTGCTGCATGTGAATGGGTGATGTTGCGATGAAGGTGTGGATCCGTCCGCGCTGGGCGGGTTTGATCGCATCGCCCGCCTTCTGGATGTCCGCCGCCTGCGCGCGCGCCAGTGAGCAGATGGTGGAATCCTTCACTGCGCTGGCGACGGCGTGAATGGCATCGAAGTCGCCCGGACTCGCAGCCGCAAAACCGGCCTCGATCACGTCGACCTTCATGCGCTCCAGTTGTTTGCCGATGCGCACTTTTTCTTCCTTGGTCATGGAGGCGCCGGGGCTCTGCTCGCCGTCGCGCATGGTGGTGTCGAAAATGATGAGTTGATTCATGGGGTACTCCAAAACGATGCAATGAACGGGGGCCAAACGAAATGGCATTCACGTCGACTGAGTGTCAACGCGCAGAAATCGGAAGGAAGAGGGGAAATTATGCGCGCGCGGGGCGCAGCAGCAGGCCGGCCAGCGAGAGCGGCAGGGCCAAAACGTGCAACGAAATTCGGCAGGGTGCGGCGAAATTCATGGATTCACTATAGCGTGGCGCCTGAATTCACGCAACCAGGCAGAGATTACGACTTCGGCGTCGCCGGCGGTTTTGCAGCCTGATTCTTGCCCAATCGCCAAAACCACAGGATATAGCCCGATATCGCGTAGCAAACGAACAAGCCGAACAGCACATGCGCGGGATCGAGCGAAATCAACAGGTAGACCAGGACCACCACAGGGATGACCCAAAACGGCACACTGCGCCGCAAATTGAAGTCCTTGCCACTGTAATACGGGACTGTCGTAATCATGGTGATGCCGGTGAACACCACCACGCCCCATGCGATCCAGGCCACCTCACCCCCTTTGACCTGCCAATCGTTCAGCACCCAGATCATGCCCGCCACCAGGCACGCCGCGGCCGGACTGGGCATACCCTGAAAATACGCCTTGTCCACGGTACCGATGTTGGTGTTGAAGCGCGCCAACCGTAATGCAGCCCCCACGCAATGAATGAAGGCGGCCACCCAGCCCCATTTACCCAGCGGCTGCAGCGCCCAGACATAGGCCACCAGCGCAGGCGCAGCCCCAAAGGAAACCATGTCGGAAAGGCTGTCGAGCTGCGCGCCAAATTCACTCTGCGTGCGCGTCATCCGCGCCACGCGACCGTCGAGGCCGTCCAGCACCATGGCGCAGTTTACGGATCTTGGGGATGGGGGAATTCATGCCGAGATTGTAGCGGAGCACGCGCTAGGCGGGGCGTACGGTTCCCATCAGCTCGCCCATTCGAATTCCACCCGCCGGTTGCCATTCGGCATTGAAATCGAACGCGCCACGAGGAAACAGCATGACGACCGTAGATCCGAGCAGGAAACGTCCCATCTCGTCGCCCCGCTGAAGAACCACCTCGCCGGGCTTGTAGGCAAAGTCACGCAGTTCAGTGCGCGGTGGATTGACGACCCCATGCCATACCGTCGCCATGCTGCCCACGATGGTGGCGCCAACGAGGACCAGCACAAATGGGCCGCTTGTTGAATCGAACACGCAGACCAGCCGCTCATTCCGGGCGAACAGACCCGGCACACCCTGCGCAGTGTCTGGGTTCACAGAAAACAATTCCCCCGGCACATAGATCATGCGTGTCAACGTGCCGTCGCAGGGCATGTGGATGCGGTGGTAATCCCTGGGGCTCAGGTACAGCGTGGCAAACAGGCCATCGTCGAAAAACTTGGCAAGGTTGGCGTCCCCCCCCACCAAGGCGGTGGTCGAATAACTGTGTCCCTTGGCCTGGAAAACCTGATCCCGCTTGATGAAACCAAACTGGCTGATGGCGCCATCCACCGGGCAGACAAAGGGTGCCGTGGCCAACGGTCGTACGCCGGACTTCAGCGGGCGGGTAAAGAACTCATTGAAGGTGGTGTAGGCCTTGAGGTCTGGGTTCGCCGCTTCACCCATGTTCACGCCGTACCGCCGGACAAACCAGCGCAGGACGAATTGCAACAGGGCACCCGCTTTCTGGCCTGCTGCAAAACCGGCCAGTTGCGTCAGCGCTTTCTTGGGCAACACATATTGAAGCGCGACGAAGGCAGAGTCAGCCATGGGTGGAGTTGAGAAGACGAGGTCGCCATTTTACGCCGCGCACGGCAATCCTCCAGCGCGGCGCGATCTCGATTTCGCAAAACCCAAGAGCTGGCGCGGCGTTTGCGAGCATTTCGGCCTGGACGCCGCGTCCATCCTGGACCTCATTTTTTTTGAAGCCGTTCCTCCAGCCATTCGACCCAGTGACGGATCGGCGCTTTCGAGCTTGTAGCCAAACCGCTTTCAAGATGCGCCAGGCACCCGATGTTGGCCGTGGCAACGCCTTCCGGCTTTCCGCTTTCAAGCGCGACAACCTTGTTTCTCAGCAGTTGGCCGGACAGGTCCGGTTGCAAGATCGAGTAGGTACCGGCAGAGCCGCAACACAAATGGCCGTCGGGGACGGCTGTCAACTCGAAGCCAGCCGCGACCAGCAACTCCTCCACGACCCCGCGAAGCTTCAGGCCATGCTGGAGGCTGCAGGGCGCATGAAACGCAATGCGTACTGTCGGCGAGGCGGATGGCGCCACTTGAGCAACCAAGGATGGACGTTCGCGGGCAATGATGGTACTCACGTCGCAAAACAGTTCGGAAACGCGTTTGGCCTTGGACGCGTACGCAGCATCACCACGAAGCACATGACCATAGTCGGCCACCATCGTTCCACAGCCCGACGCCGTGACAACAATTGCTTCCGCACCTGATTCGATGTGTGGCCACCACGCGTCAATGTTTCTCCGGATGGCGTCGTGGCTGGCGGAATGGTCGTTCAAATGATGCGCAAGTGCGCCGCAACATCCCGCCTCTGTCGCGGCAACCACGGAGATTCCGAGGCGGTCCAGCAATCGTGCAGTGGCGGCATTGATCGAGGGCGCCATCGCAGGCTGGACGCATCCTTCGAGCATCAGCACATGCCGATCGTGCCTAGGCGCAGGACGGGGGCCGGGATCGCGCTTGTCCATGACTTTCGCCGCCAAGGACACCGGAAGAAACGACTTCAGGGTGCGGCCCAGCGCCAGCCCCGCAGGGAACAATGTGGAGCTTGGCAAAGCGTTCTTGAGCAAACTGCGTTGAAGTGCCGCGCCCATTCCCCGCCCGACCTTTTGCTCCACCACGTGCCGTCCAATATCTGCCAGCCGGCCATATTGCACGCCTGAGGGACACGTGGTTTCACACGAGCGACAGGTGAGGCAGCGGTCCAGGTGATGCTGGGTTTTCTCCGTGACGGCCGCACCTTCAAGGACCTGCTTCATGAGGTAAATGCGGCCGCGCGGGCTGTCCAGTTCATCGCCCGTCAATTGGTAGGTAGGGCAGGTCGCCAGGCAGAAACCGCAATGCACGCATTTGCGAAGTATGGCGTCCGCCTCTTCTCCCTCGGGCGTTTCCTTGATCCAGTCTGCCAGGTTGGTTTGCATCAGAAATTGTCCATGCGGCCGCGATTCAGGATGTTCTGCGGATCAAATGCAGCTTTGAGGTTTCTGTGGATGCGGGCCAACACAGGATCCAGCGGATGAAACACGCCGTCCGTCTTGTTTCCGCCGCGGAACATCGTCACGTGTCCTCCAACTTCCGCAACGCGCTTTCGCAACGCCGGCACGTCCTGACCACCGGCGATCCAGCGCAGCGCCCCGCCCCACTCAACAAGTGTCTTTGCGGCTACAGCCAACGGAGGCGTCGTGGAGGGCACAGAAAGGCGCCACAACGGATCACCCGATGCCAGGAACAACGCTTGGTGATCGCGGAGTGCCATCCAGTGCGCCGCGGCGCCCTCCACCAGCTCTCCCCCCAGTTTGATTCGGGCCGCAGTCACCCCCGCCTTGGCGCCCGACAGCCGCACATGCGCCACACCGTCTTGCCAAGAGGTGGCGGACAACGGCAATGGCTGACCCGCCCACTCATTGAACCGGCGGATCGCGGTTGCTTCATCAAATTCGAACCGCAGCGTAATTTCCTGTGCGGGTTGCGGAAGAACCTTGAAGGACAGGTCGAGCAGAACGCCCAAGGTGCCCAGCGCGCCGCACATCAGACGAGAGACATCGTACCCCGCCACGTTCTTGATGACTCGCCCGCCAAACGACAGGTCCTCGCCTTTTCCGCTGACAATCCGTGCACCGAGTACAAAGTCACGGACCGCACCGGTGTAGGGCCTGCGAGGGCCCGATAGTCCGGTGGCCACCGCGCCGCCAATTGTCGCGCCGCCGTTGAAGTGGGGGGGCTCAAAAGGCAGCATCTGATTTTCTGCTGTCAACGCCGCTTCGACTTCTGTCAGCGGCGTACCTGCACGGACGGTCAAGACGAGTTCGCGCGGTTCGTAATCAATGATGCCGCGGTACTCCGCCAAATCGAGCGGAGCGCCCTCGGTCTCGCCGCCATAAAACGCCTTGCTGCCGCCACCGCGAATGAGGAGTGGCGTCCGGGCGCCATGCGCGGCGCGAATACGGTCAATCAGGGACGATGCAATGGCGCTCATGTCATTCAGAATCTCGGGATCTCTGATCTCGGCACGACTCCGCCGCGCACGTGCATTCCACGCCATTCAGCACAGCGTTTCAAGGCGGGAATGCCCTTTTCGGGGTTGAGTATGCCATCTGGGTCAAACGCGGCCTTGATCGCATGAAACATGGCAAGCTCCGGCGCTCGAAACTGCACGCACATTTGGCGGAGTTTTTCGATGCCCACGCCATGCTCCCCGGTGATGGTGCCTCCCACCTCGACACAAATCTCCAGCATCTTTCCGCCGAGTTCCTCCGCCCTCTCCATTTCACCCGGCCTATCGCCCTGATAAAAAATGCAGGGGTGCAAGTTGCCGTCTCCCGCATGAAAGACGTTGGCCACCAGCATGCCGTATTCGGCGGCCAATTGATCGTAGCGCCGCAACACCTCCGGCAGCATGCGGCGCGGAATGGTGCCATCCACCGTGTAGTAATCAGGTCGGATGGTGGCCAGCGCGGCAAACGCCCCTTTCCGGGCCTTCCAAAGTCTTTCGCGGTCAAGGACACTGGTTGCTGATCGGATTTCCGTGGCCCCACAATTCGCCAAGCAGGCTCTCACTCGCGCGCGATCCTCTTCGACCTCCGCTGGGGTGCCATCCAGTTCCACCAGCAGCAGCGCCGTCGCGCCGGTGGGAAATCCGGCCGACATGGTGCGTTCGCACGCTTCAATGACCATCTTGTCCATCATCTCCAGTGCTGCGGGCGTGACACCGGCCGCAATGATTTCTCCCACAGCAGTGGCTGCATCGGTCACCGAATCGAAGGCAGCCAGCAGCGTCTCAATATTCGTCGGCTGCGGCGTGAGCTTCGCGATCACTTCAGTGATGGCCCCCAGCATGCCTTCGGAACCGATGGCCAATGCGATCACGTCATACCCCGGCGCATCGAGGGCACGGCTCCCGAGCACTGCCACCGAGCCGTCGCCCAACACCAGACGTATGGCCAGGATGTTATGCACGGTGAGGCCATATTTCACGCAATGCACGCCGCCAGCGTTTTCGGCAGCGTTGCCCCCGATGGAACTCACGACCTGACTCGAGGGGTCGGGCGCGAAAAACAACCCATGCGGTTGTGCAGCTTCCGTGATGGCGAGATTCCGAACACCGGGCCCTACGGTGACAGAACGAGCCGAGGGATCCACAGTTTGAATGGCATTCATGCGCGTGAGCACCAACAGGACGCCTTCATCGTGCGGAATGGCTCCACCAGAGATTCCTGTGCCCGCACCGCGCGTCACCACCGGCACACTGAAGTCGCGACAGCGCCTCAAGACCTCGCACACCTGCATTTCATCGACCGGCAACACCGCACACATCGGGAGCGCCCGATGCTGGATGAAGCCGTCGGTCTCGAATGGCCGCAATCGTTCCTCGTCGGCAATGACTGCAAGGCCGGGGATGGCCTCCAGCGCGCGGGTGATCCTCTCGCGCTTCAAAACCTTGGAAGCTCCGGATGCGGAAGCTGACCGCCACGCACATGCATGCGCCCATATTCGGCACATCGGTGGAGAGTTGGAATGGCCTTGCCGGGATTCAGCAGCATTCTCTCGTCGAATGCTCGCTTGACCGCGAAGAACATTTCCCGCTCACCATCCTTGAATTGCGAGCACATCTGATTGATCTTTTCGATGCCAACGCCATGTTCGCCGGTGATGGTGCCCCCAACTTCGATGCAGAGTTCCAATAGTTCCGCCGAGAACGCCTCGGTACGTTCCAATTCACCCTCGACGTTGGCGTCGTACAGAATCAACGGATGCAAATTGCCATCGCCGGCATGAAAAACATTGGCGCATCTCAAGCCGTACTTTTCACTCATCTCGGCCGTACGACGCAAAACATGCGCCAAAGCGCGGCGCGGAATGGAACCATCGATACAGTAATAATCCGGGGAAATTCGCCCCACAGCCGGGAACGCAGCCTTGCGTCCCGACCAGTATTTCAATCGCTCGGTTTCGTTGTTGGACGCCACGCAAGCCGTCGCACCGGCAGCCGTCATGACTTTTTCCACCAGCGCAATCTCTTCCTCGACCTCCTCAGGAGTTCCATCGGATTCGCAAAGCAGGATCGCCTCCGCCTCCAGGTCGTAACCCGCGTGCACAAAGTCCTCCACAGCACGCGTGGCCATTTTGTCCATCATTTCCAAACCGGCCGGCACAATCCCCGCGCCGATGACCGCCGCCACTGCATCTCCCGCCTTTTCCACTGCATCAAAACTTGCCATCACGACGCGCGCCAATGTCGGCTTCGGTGTGAGCTTTACCGTCACTTCCGTGATGACGGCCAGCATCCCTTCGGATCCCGTCACGGTGGCCAACAAATCGTATCCCGGTGAATCAAGCGCGTGCGACCCGAAAGTCACCGCCTCGCCGGTCGCCAACACCCCATCGACCTTCAGGATGTTGTGCATCGTGAGTCCGTACTTCAGGCAATGTACTCCTCCGGAGTTTTCCGCGACATTGCCACCGATGGAACAGGCGATTTGCGAGGAGGGGTCCGGGGCGTAGTAGAGGGCATGCGGTGCCACGGTCTCGGATATTTTCAGGTTGCGCACACCGGGTTCCACGCGTGCGGTACGGGCCAGGGGGTCGACGTCGAGGATGCGGTTGAATTTGGCCAGCGACATCAGCAGTGCATCAGACTCCGGCGTCGCGCCACCCGACAAACCCGTGCCGGACCCGCGCGCGATGACCTTGGTCCCGGTTTCATACGCGGCTTTGAGCACATCCTGTACCTCCTGCACTGTCGAGGGAAGCACCACCGCGAGCGGCAGTTGACGATAGGCAGAAAGGCCGTCGCATTCGTAGGGTTTGAGTGACTCAGGCGCCGTCAGCAATCCACCCGGCCTCAACGCCGACTGAACGCGGGCGAAGATCGTGGCCCTGTCAACATCGAGGGAAGTTGGTGAGGTCGAGATCACAAAGTGCCCAATTCATTGAACGATTCGGCCTATCATAGTCCAAGCGTACATTTGAATTCAGTCATTTGGGTAAAAGGCCCAACAGCGCGAAATTCCATTTGGGCTGGCCGCAGATGTGGGCTGACCTGCAGGGCTTCCGATCCCGGGTCTTTCAAGCTCACGAAGCCCCGCTCAACCGTATTACTCGATTTCCAATGGGTACCGAAACCGTCCTTTTGTGGATTCTCGCTTTTGCCATGGTCGTGGTCGGACTGGCGGGAACGATCCTTCCCGCCTTGCCAGGCGTCGCGTTCGTGTTTGGCGGGCTCCTCATCGCGGCGTGGATCGGAAATTTTGAGAAAATCGGTTGGCCCACGCTGATCATTCTCGGCACCCTCATGATGCTTGCCATGGCGATCGACTTTCTTGCCGCCATCATCGGGGCCAAGCGGGTTGGCGCCTCAAAGTACGCGATGGTTGGCGCAGCGCTGGGGAGCGTGCTCGGCATCTTCGCCGGCCTTATCGGAATTTTCATTTTTCCGTTTGTCGGGGCTATTGCCGGGGAGATGATTGCACGAAAGAACTTTCAGCAAGCCACCAAGGTCGGATTTGCAACGTGGATCGGCTTGTTGCTTGGATCGGTAGCAAAGCTGGCACTCGCGATCACGATGATCGGGGTCTTCTTGATCGCGCACTTTCTTTAGGCCAGCAAGAGCCGGAGTTGCTGGGTCCGTCTTGGTGGTTGAGGTCAGCCGCCGTCATCTCCCTGAGCCTTGGAACGGGTTCATGATCCGCAGACGCGCAAACGAAGGTGATAACAAACGTCACGCACGAAGTGCCGGTGTGCGTAGCAGCTCGTCGCGTTTTGGCGGTGTTTCTCGCTGATCCGAGAATCTGTGAAGTTCGACACCGATTGCGGCCGCAACCGGGCCGGGTGGCGAACGCCGCCAACCCCACAGCACACAAGGCTGACCAAGCGTTCGAGGTTGATCCGCCGACCGGGGGAACTGTCACGAATTTCGGGTTAGTATCACTGCACAGCAAAGGCCAAACCCGGAAGGGCGATTTGGAAGTCAACGATCGCCAGCCTATTCTTTTCATTTGCATTGAGCATCTTTCGATGATTCTAGATTGGTTCAATACCCGCGAAGTCGATGAGTTCGCTGCATCAATTGCGTCCGACTTGGTCGCACGTTTCCCGCCTTCGGAGCTGGAACAGCAGCGCCGAAAAGGTCCCGCCCGCTACCGCAAGGCCCATGACCTGGTGTTCTCCAAGGCCGAAGATTTTGTTCGCACACACAAACTCAATCTCTACACGAAAGCGCGTTTGGGAAGCCAGTTCAAGGCCGCCTTGACGAATGCGGGTTATGCGCCGGATTTCGTGGATTCCGTGGGATACGAACTTACGGCGTTTGTCGCTCGCCAGGCGCTCAAGCCCAAGAACCGGTGATTGGTCCGCTTCTCAATCCAAACATTGGGAGACGATAGATGCTTCGTTGGCTGCTTGGCAAAAGAAGCTCTGAGACTTCGGCCAGGGAACAAGCGGCCTCTGACACTCACATTGAAAGCTCCCAGAATGCAAACACTGGCGCACCGGCCGCCGTCCAAGGCGCTGAGAAGGTTGAAGGTGCCGGTCGCGCCGAGGATCTTTCTGGTGACAGTTACATTGCAGAACTGAAACGACAGGCGGTCGTGGCGCTGTCGGGCGGCATGCCCGAGAAAGCGATCGATTTGTTCTCTCGCGTTGTCGCCAATGACCCTATGGATGCGGAAGCCCACTGCAGCTTGGGCAAGATTTATCTCGAAAGGCAGCAGTTCGACCGGGCATCCCAATGTCTGCAAACGGCCTTGAGATGCAATCCGAACTTCGCCGAGGCCCATTACAGGCTGGGTAAAACGTGGCAGGGTGCGGGCAAGATTGACGATGCCATGGCGGCCTATTCAAACGCCGTGAAATTCAACCCCGCATTCGCAGAAGCTTACAACAACCTCGGGGTTCTTCATCATGAACGCGGCAACATTGGAGAGGCGATCAGCTGCTACCAGAAAGCAGTCGAGTCAAAACCCAGTCTCGCCCCGGCCCGCTACAACCTTTCCTTCCTGCTGCTTACGCAAGGCAACGTGGTTGACGCGCTCCAAAACTTTGAGAAAGCCATCGCAATAGATCCGAGATTTGGCGGTCCGCAGAGTGCCGATTTCTATTACAACCTCGGACTCTTGCTAGCTGGCCAAGGAAAGCAAGGCGAAGCGTTGATTCACTTTAATCGCGCGATTTCGATGCGCCATGATTTTGTAGTCGCCCATCGGGCCAAAGGACAGGCAAATCGCGCGTTGGGACAAGTTGGCACCGCTATTGAAAACTTTCAGACAGCATTGTCCATTAACCCAGACCTGGCTGAGGTTCACAACGACTTGGGATTGGCATTGTTAGACGCCGGCAAATTGTCGGATGCGACTCGATGCTTCCAACGCGCGCATGATCTCGCGCCGACCTTTCCGCCTTTCATTAACAATATCGGAATGGCACTGGCGGCGAGGGGCAATCATTCCGGTGCCATCCAGTCATTCCGGCGCGCCATTGCGATTGATCCCGATTTTCCGGATGCGCATACCAACTTGCTCTTTTATTTGTCGCATGACACGACCCAGTCGCCACAGACGGTGTTTGATGCGCATCGTGCCTACGCTGATCGTGTTGAGGCGCCTTTGCGCCCAGCCTGGCCAAGGAATTTGCGGACCCGACGCCCCGCACTTCGATTGGGATTTGTCTCTGCGGACCTGCGCGCCCACGCGGTGGCGTCTTTCATCGAGCCGTTATGGCTTGCGCTGGACAAATCACGGATTTGAAATTTGGGTTTACTCAAATCATGCAGCCGAATGGGGCAGATGGGATCGACATCCTGTTTGATTTATCGGGCCATACTTTTGGCAATCGTCTGCGAGCTTTTGCCGCTCCGATCCAGGTGACACCTGGATCGGCAGCCCGAACACCACGGGGTTGTGGGCGATGGACTGACACACGGCCGATCGCTGGCGTACGCCTCCCGGTCTTCTGGATTCGCTCGCCACGGAAAAAATAGTCCGGCTTCCGTCCGGTGTCCTGTTTCAGCCAGCGAACAATCGCCTGATGTAAATTCGCTGCCTGCGTTAGGCAGCAATCGGATGACCTTTGGAAGTTTCTCGCGCGGCGACAAACTGGTGGGAGGTGGCCGCTCTTTAGGCCTGCGTCCTCGCCGCAGTGCCCAGCTCACAGAAATGCTGGTGGGGGGCGTTACGGCCGACCAACAGGCCCATGTAGCCGAGCAGTTCTCCGCGCACAACGTTGAGGCGTCGCGGCTTCATTTTCGTGCCGCGCTCCAATATGGCCGACTATCTGGCGGCCCACCATCAGGTGGACCTCATCCTCGACACCTTTCCCTTCAACGGCGGAACAACGTCGTGCCATGCAACTGGTTGCTGACCATCGTAAAGCAAAACAATGGCATCCGTGTTGGCGTCATCATCAATTCCAACCTAGGCCTTTTCGACCATCGCCGAATCAAATGACGACTTCGTTACCAGCTTGATCGTGGGCAAGCCGTCGCCAGGGTGGCGAAACTCAGGAGCGAGTTGCCAGGCCGGATAGCGCATCGCCCTTCTGTCAGCCCCAGAGGGTCACGCGCTGGGTCGAATCAGCACTACGCACCATGTGGCAACGATGGTGCGCAGGCGAACCGCCAGCCAGCTTCGAAGTGCCCGAATAGTCGCGCCCAAGTCTGAAAACTCAAGATTCACCGCGCTCGTCGCGCCGACAGCATTGAAACTGCTATTCATGACCCACTTAGTACTCCCGGCGAGATCGTGGCGGCGACAGCCGATATGGCCCCTAAAGAACTCGTAAAATTCGCGTGAAGACCTGCGGCACTAGTGGGTTGTCCATTACCGATAATCAGTATCGAAGCAGAAAATACGCTCGCCCAAACTGGTACGATTTCATTGGAGAAATAGATGCTTCGCTGGCTGTTCGGAAAGAAGTCTGGCACAGAGCACACCAAAGCGCAGGCAGCCTCCCACGAGCGGAATATCGATAACCAAGCACCGACCGAAACTCGGCAATCCAGCCTTGGCGCACACCCGCCGCACGGTGATTCAAAAAGCGGAACTTTCCCACAAAGTAGCCTCGAGAACACGACAGACAACAGTACTCATCCAACCGCTTCGGCGCGTGTCCTCGTCACAGGGCAGGATGATGCGGAGGTTCACTACAGTCGAGGAAAACGACTTCTAGAAGACGATCAATTCGAAAACGCGATTGCAAGTCTTCTAGACGCATTGCGGTGCAAACCTGACTTTCCTGAGGCGCACTTCAGGCTAGGCAAATGCTGGCAAGGGCTGGGCAAGCCTGACAAGGCGATGGCAAGTTACCTTGAGGCCGTGAGGATCAATCCTGCGTATGCGGAAGCCCACAACAACCTTGGCGTACTTCATCATGAGCTTGGAGATGCTCAGCATGCCATCAATTACTATCAAAGAGCGGTCGATCTGAAGCCAGAACTGGCACCTGCCCACTTCAACTTGGCCCTGCTGCAACTTGGCAAAGGCAAAATCGACGACGCCATTCAGTCATTTCGGCGACTTTTTGAAGTTGATCCCGATTTTCCGGATGCGCATACCAACTTGCTCTTTTATTTGTCGCATGACACGACCCAGTCGCCACAGACGGTGTTTGATGCGCATCGTGCCTACGCTGATCGTGTTGAGGCGCCTTTGCGCCCAGCCTGGCCATTGATCCCGATTTTCCGGATGCGCATACCAACTTGCTCTTTTATTTGTCGCATGACACGACCCAGTCGCCACAGACGGTGTTTGATGCGCATCGTGCCTACGCTGATCGTGTTGAGGCGCCTTTGCGCCCAGCCTGGCCAACACACAGGAATTTGCGCGACCCACGACGCACGCTTCGATTGGGATTTGTCTCTGCGGACCTGCGCGCCCACGCGGTGGCGTCTTTCATCGAGCCGTTATGGCTTGCGCTGGACAAGTCACAGTTTGAAATTTGGGTTTACTCAAATCATGCAGCCGAAGATGAGGTGACCAAGCGGCTTAGGAACACTTCTCGGAACTGGCGCAATGTTGTCAATTTTTCCGATGCGGACCTCGTAGCTGCTATCCAGCAAGATGGGATCGACATCCTGTTTGATTTATCGGGCCATACTTTTGGCAATCGTCTGCGAGCTTTTGCCCACAAGCCGGCTCCGATCCAGGTGACCTGGATCGGCAACCCGAACACCACGGGGTTGCAGGCGATGGACTATTACCTGGCCGATCGCTTCAGCGCGCCTCCCGGTCTTCTGGATTCGCTCTTCACGGAAAAAATAGTCCGGCTTCCGTCCGGTGTCCTGTTTCAGCCCTTCGAACAATCGCCTGATGTAAATTCGCTGCCTGCATTGAGCAGCAATCGGATGACCTTTGGAAGTTTCTCGCGCGGCGACAAACTGGTGGGAGAGGTGGCCGCTCTTTGGGCCTGCGTCCTCGCCGCAGTGCCCGGCTCACAAATGCTGGTGGGGGGCGTTACGGCCGACCAACAGGCCCATGTAGCCGAGCAGTTCTCCGCGCACAACGTTGAGGCGTCGCGGCTCATTTTCGTGCCGCGCTCCAATATGGCCGACTATCTGGCGGCCCACCATCGGGTGGACCTCATCCTCGACACCTTTCCCTTCAACGGCGGAACAACGTCGTGCCATGCAGCCTGGATGGGGGTCCCGGTACTGACCATCGCCGGCAAAACAATGGCATCCCGTGTTGGCGTCATCATCAATTCCAACCTAGGCCTTTTCGACTTCATCGCCGAATCAAATGACGACTTCGTTGCAAAAGCCCAGTCGTGGGCAAGCCGTCGCCAGGAATTGGCGAAACTCAGGAGCGAGTTGCGAGGCCGGATGGCCGCATCGCCCTTCTGTCAGCCCCAGAGGGTCACGCGCTGGGTCGAATCAGCACTACGCACCATGTGGCAACGATGGTGCGCAGGCGAACCGCCAGCCAGCTTCGAAGTGCCCGAATAGTCGCGCCCAAGTCTGAAAACTCAAGATTCACCGCGCTCGCACAGCAGGAAGATGCTTGCGCATAGATCCGGATATTGCTGCCCCAATACGAAGCATCCCTCCAGGTACTCTGGAGACACAATGTCCGTTTGCAGCAAACGATCCCACTGGAAGTTGGCCAACGCCTTGAAAAAGATGCCAGACCGGTAGACGACTTTCAGACCGGCAGCGACAACATCGCGTTCCAATGTGTCCAAAGCGTACGTGCGTCGATGCCCGTGTTCCGCCTCCGCAGCTGTGACTGCGGCATTGTGCGAAATCAGTCCCATTTTGACGGCAATCTGCCGTGACGGGGCATTGGCATTGGGACATACGAGAAACAGCCGGCCTTTCTCGGTCAGCCATTCGTCGTTGATGCGCTTGAGCACCAGAATTGGCTCATCCAGGTGTTCCAGCACATGGGTGAGCACGATATTGTCATAGCGGGAAGGTAAAACCACGTTTTCAAAGGTGGCATTGATGATCGTGGCAGCCTTTCCCAACCTGCCCGACGCAATGCCCGCGGCAGTCGCTGAGGCCTCCACACAGGTGATGTCCATGAAAAGTGGCGCAAGCCTGCTGGTGAACCCACCTTCGTAACACCCCAGTTCCAACAGATTTCCTTCCCTGAAAAAGGGTTGGAATGACCGCACCATGAACGGATGCATCACGTCCAAGTCAAAGGAATAGGCGTATTTGCGAGCCGGCGAGTCTTGCAGTTCCGCATCGTAATCTCGTTTTAGGTTCATTGTTGTTCCTTACCATGCAACGTGAGGCGCATTTGGGTGTTCGGACGTCTTCGTTCCTGCTCGACAAATCCCAAGCCTCGATAGAGTTCGACTGCAGGCAAGTTGTTGCTTGCCACCTCCAGAACCACTTGCCGCATTGCCAATGATTCCGCATGTGTAACGCACATGCCCATCAATGTCGTGGCGATGCGCTGGCCTACCCATGCTTTGGAGACGCTCACGCTGGAGACAAAAGTTGTTCGGCTTTCCTGGTCATTGCAATACGCCGCCACGAGCCCAATCAGCGCATCGCCAGACCAAGCTTCAAATCTTACGGCAAGGCGCACGATCTTTTGTGCATAGCCCTGAATATCCACGCGTCCACTGAGGGGGGGCACAAAATCGGCGTCGCAATGTTTGAGGTGATCAAGGACATCGGCGAACGTCGATTTGTTCAATGAGTACTCCACCCCAGAACTCATGTCACAAGCTCCGCCACGCCGAATCCGTGGCGCCCGAACTCATTGCCGTTGTAGAGCAAATAGACCTTGCCGTCACAATTGAACACATGCGGATAACACAGCATGTCCGAGTCCCAATCTCCCGGCGATACGCCGATGCCGGGATGGTCGTCGTCGCGAATCCAGGTTGAGAGATCGCTGGAATATGCATGTCCAATACGATAGCCGCGATCCGGATTGTGCCGGAAATCGGACGAATGGCGATAACAAAAGAACATATGGTATCGGCCAGCGATCTCGATCACTGTCGGCAGGGCCTGGCTTTCATCCGGACCCAGTCGATCCGGAATAATTTTCCGGCCTTCTTCCTTCACCCATTCGATCCCGTCATCCGACACGGCATGGCCTATCTTGTAGGTGCGATCCGGCGTTGCCTCCCCAGGATAGGTTCTCCAACCGGTACCAAAGATGTACCACATGTGGAATTTGCCGCCGATGACTATCACAAAACCATCGCCAACCAGGCAAGGCTCGTGAAGAGACGCGGAAAGTATGGGACCGGGACCAAGGCGTTGAAAAGTGAGGCCATCATCGTGACTGATGGCCAGTCCAATGGCCGTCTCCACCGAAACAGAGACTCTCCGGCTCCAGCCGCACGTATAACCTAGCACCCTTCCCCCGTGGCGGACAACATTCATGGGGAAAATTCCATGCTCGTCAAAACAACCCAGTTCACCGAGGGCAATGACCGGCTGGTCGGCCACCCGAATGATGTCGCGCATGTTCTTTTTCATGTCGACAAACGCAACATGGCTGAGGTACTTGCCCTTGTCGACGGCTCGCGTCGAAAAGTACACGCGAACAAAGTCATCAAAGACCAGCGTTTGCGGCGACTGGGCGTACTGCACACATCCATTCGGAAGCACGTGGTCGCCGGGATCGAAGACTTTTCCGAGTTTCTTCCACTTCATCCGTCTACCCCTAGATCAGCGTTCCGTCCAAAACCGCCAATCCAAAGCCATGCCGCCCCACATGGTTTCCCAGATAGGCCAGGTAGGTCGCGCCATCCAGTTCGAAAACATGCGGGTAACTGACCATCTCCGAATCCCAGCCTTCCGCCGAGATGTCGATCCCCGCCTTCGCGTCGTCGCGCAACCAGTCAACGAGATTGTCACTGGATGCATAGCCAATCCGGTAACCTCCCGCTTTTCCGCGATAGTTCTTGCTGTGACGGTAACAGAAAAACATGTGGTACTTCCCATTGACATGGATCACATCGGGGCTCGCCTGCGCTTCGTCAGGTTCGATTCGGCTGTCAATCAAATCCCGGTCGAGCTTGGCCCAATGAATCCCATCGTCTGACGACGCCATGCGAATCTTGTAGACGGGTTCAGGACGTCCGTCGGCCACAATCCACTTTCGCCCCGCGATGTACCAAAGGTACCAAGTACCGTGAAACCGCCGGATTTTCGGGCCGCTGATCACAAAGGGCTCATGCGGGGAGAAAGACAGCACGGGTCCCCTGCCCATCCTTGCAAAGGTCTCACCGTCATCTTGGCTGACAGCCATTCCAATCGAGACATTGAACGGCACGGACTCGCAGCGGGTCCAGCCCGCATAGTACGCGCGCACCTCGTCGCCATGGCGAATCACCGAAACGGGGTATGTACCAAATTCATCGAAATCACCGACTTGTCCGAGCGCAAGAATCGGCTGGTGAGCAATCCGGCGAATTTTCGACAAATCCGATCGCTCAAATTCAACAAACCCGGAGTAACTCACATACTGTCCGTTACTGTCTGGAAGGGGCCTGCACGAAAAATAAACGCGCACAAAGTCATCAAAAATCAAGGTTGCGGGAGCCTGCGCGAATTCCTTCAGCCAATCACGCCCCGTGACATCCTGAGGTGTGAATATCTTTCCTAGTTTTTTCCAGCGAAACATGTCTCAGTCCAACTCGTATCCGGATGCAATGAAACTGTGTGTTTGCGCGCGAGAATTGAACATCATGACGTCGACAATTGAGAGCCAAGGTACAAACTCCGCTCCAAATTGCGCATATTGAAGCGGCTTGGATCGAATGAACTTCAGCCCAAATCCGCGGCGTTCGAAAGCTTGCTGCGAATAGAGGTCCACCCCCCCTGCTGCATTGATGTATTGCTTTGCGCCCACCGCCTGGCACAGGGCGAGCACCTTGTCCTGTCCTTTGAGACTGTGGTCAGCGTCGAGGCTCGAGGCCACTTTGATTTCGGTACCAATCCCCAGGTGCCGGCACAGGCTGGTAATGGAGAAAAATAGGTAGTTGAAAAGATTCACTTCCCGATTCAGAACAATCTGCTCAAGGGGCGGAAAACTTTCCGGAAAAAAGGGGGCCTTTCGATAAGCTTCCCTGAACTGATTCAGCAACTTCGCCCGATCGAAATCGGTTGCCAGTTCACGATCACAAACGTCCAGGGCATCCGATGCATGTTTCAACGGCAATGTGAACACCGCATCCTTGCCGTGAAGGAGCATTCGATTGCGATTGATCCATCCTTTCTTGGTGTACTTGATGTTGTCATAGACGACAAACAGGTCTACCGCAGAGATCAGCTGGAAATAGCCGATATACGGAAGAAAATAGGGCTGCATGATCGCGACCCTCATCAGGAACCCGTCAGACGTTTACGTGCGAACACTCGGGAATCAATCACACGGTCGCGATCAGGTCACAGATCTCGTGGACCACATCCATTTCCAGCGCCGGGTAGATGGGTAGGCAAAGTACCCGCTGGGCTGCAGACGTGGCGATCGGCAGGTTCTCGCGGCCGGCCGATGGCAATCCCCGATACATTGGGAATTCCGAAATCAGAGGGTAGAAATAGCGGCGCGGATGAATGCCATGCTCCTTCAGCCAGTGGTAGAGCTCGTCGCGCGTACGATGGTAGGTGGACTCCACAAGAATCGGGAAATAGGCGTAATTTGCGACTTTTTCCCCCGCGTCGCCCAGACAACTGATCCCCTGCACATTTTTCAATCGCGCACGGTACTCCTCATCCACGGCCTTGCGTCGAGCGAGTGCCTCATCAAGGTGCTTCAGCTGCAGCAGACCCAGCGCGGCGCTGAACTCGTGCATTTTCCCGTTGATCCCGGGGGCGACGACCGTTGTTTCGCCGGCATGACCGAAATTTTTGAGGTGATCGATGCGCACCTTGGTCTTGGCATCGTTGCAAACGATGGCGCCGCCTTCAAACGTATTGAACACCTTGGTCGCGTGAAAACTCAGTACGGACAAATCTCCATGCCGCAAGATGCTGCCTTGTGCATCCATCACCCCGAATGCATGCGCCGCGTCGTAGATCACTTTCAGATTGTAGTTGTCCGCGAGTTTCTGAATGGCCTCCATGTCACAGGGATGCCCGTAGCAATGGACAGGCAGAATGGCCGTCGTCTGCGGCGTAATCGCCGACTCAATGCGCGCAGGGTCCATGTTGAATGTCTTCGGGTCGATATCCACGAATACCGGTTTGATGCCATTCCACAGCAGCGAATGCGACGTTGCGACGAAGGAGTACGGCGTCGTGATGACTTCACCGGTAATGCGCAGCGCTTGAAGCGCGGTTACCAATGCAAGGGTTCCGTTTGTGAAGAGCGACACATGATTGACCTTCAGGTAGTCGCAAAGCGCCTGCTCCAACTCCTGGTGGAATGGGCCGCTATTGGTCAATACCTTGCTTTCCCAAATCCTCTCAAGAAATGGCAGAACCTCCTCAAACGGAGGAAGGTACGGTTGGGTGACGTAAATTGGTTTGCTCATTTTGCCTCTGGCTCAACCACCTGAAGCGCAACGAAAGGGGGTCTCGCCGCTGCGCTGCTGTCCCGCTACTCTACTTGAGACAAGGCCCGGACGAAATGTGTCCAAAAGCCGGAGCTTGTCGGGCCATCTCACCAGTTTGGCGTGGCACGAATCCTTCGCATCTCATGCATCGCCGGAATTGGGTTGCAAGACGGACATCGGCCACCAATGAAAAACGCCGGGACTCGCCCGGCGTTTTCGTGATGCGTACAGGAAACTCGCTTACTTCTTTGCAGGCTCCGCTGGTTTGGAATCCGCTTTCGCCTCTGCCTTGGCAGGCGCCGGCGCCGCAGCAGGCGCGGCGGCTGGTGCCGATGCCGTTGGCGCAGCAGGAGCCGCTGCCGGAGCGGTAGCAGGTGCGGTCGGTGCTGCGGGGGCTGCCGCCGGGGTAGCCTTAGCCTCCAACTTCACCGGTTCTTTCGCCGCTGCTGGTGCATGATCGGCCGCAGTGCCGAACAAGGGAACGATTAACAAGGCCACGATGTTGATGATCTTG
>JBGAUM010000044.1:0-26084 GCA_044228625.1 Usitatibacteraceae bacterium
GCCATGACGGCCCAAGGGTCGATCAACACGACGACAAACAGCGCAGTGGCAAGGATCCGTGATCCGGAAATGCCGCGACCCAGCGCCAGAAAGAACGCCACGGTCGCCAACATGAAAAACGTGCGTTGCGTGGGCACGGAGAATCCCGCGATCAGCGAGTAACCCAGCGCCGCGCAGGCACCGGCCACGGCCGCCGCGCGTTGCGCAGGAATGCGTGCGGCCAGCAGCGGAATGCGCGCCCACAAGTGGAACGTGAGCCACGCCATCATGCTCGCGACCATCGTGATATGCAGACCGGAGATGGACATCAAATGCCCCGTGCCGGTGCGCCAGAATTCACGCCACTGTTCGGCGGAGATGGCGTTTTGCTGGCCAATGGCGAGCGCGACAAGGATGCCGGCGTAGGGCTTGCCGTCCAGTGATTTCAGCATCGCATCGCGCAAGGCCATGCGTGCGCGGTGGATCGTGGTGTCGATCCGGCCCACGTTCTCAACCTGGCGTTCGTTGACGCCCTTGATGCGAACGTACCCGGTGGCGCGGATGCTCCGCTCCAAGGCCCAGGCTTCGAAATCGAAACCGTGGGGATTCTGCGTGCCGTGCGGGCGTTTGAGGCGCACCGTGAGCGTCCAGCGTTCGCCGGGAATGACGTTGGGTGCCGCGTTGGTCTCGCCGCGTTTTCTGTCCACCTCGTCGTACCACGAAAGCAACAGCAGCGTGGGAACGACCGCGCCGGTCGTGGCGACGGACTCGACCTCGAACTCAAACCGGACACCTCGGTCGGTACGTTGTGGCAGATTCGCGACCAGGCCCGTAAACGTTACATCGCGCGATTCCCACTCGCGCGGCAATTCCGCGGCCAAACGCGTCTCGGCGCGCCAACTTGCAAAGGCAAATCCGAGGAACGCTGTGCCAAGGCCGAGGAAAATGGGTCGCGCAAAGGCCTGAACCCTTGGGGGCCCCGCCTGTCGAAACAGCCATAGCACCGGCAACGGCATGGCGGCCAATGGCCACCACCACACGGAATCAAGTGCGGCCTGCGTCTGCAGCAACCCAATGCCTGCCAAAAAACCGATAATCGCGACTCGCATCATGGTTTGAGTTGTTTTTCACGCGCCAGAATCGGAATCGCGAATGACCAACGTTTGGCAGCCGCAACGGCTGACTCCGAATTGAAAAAAATACTCAAGAAGCACTTGCCAGGCCCGGAAATCATCACGGAGAACCGCTATCTGGGTTTCCTCACCCCTTGGCTGGGTCATCCGCGCCTGTGGCACATGCACCGCAGAGCCGTGGCGCTGGGCGTGGCGATCGGGTTGGTGACGGGGTTGATTCCCGGGCCGCTCCAAATCCTGGCGGCGGTGTTGATCGCCATTCCATTGCGCGCCAATGTGATTGCGGCCGCTGCCGCGACCTTCTACACCAATCCGCTGACGTTCATTCCCCTGTACCTGCTGGCTTACCAGGTGGGTTCGCTCGTGACCGGCGTCGCATCGCACGCGGCACCGAGTCCTCCGCCGGCATTCGAGTGGAGCATCTTTGAGGTATTCGAGGCGATTCCCGCATGGTTCCAGTGGATGCTTTCGCTGGGCGACACGCTTTTGATTGGGCTTGCGGTTCAGGCATCGGCGTTTGCGGTCACGGGATATGTCGCGACCATGGTCGTGTGGCGAGTCGTGGTGACCCGGATGTGGCGCAATCGCCATGCCAAAATGCCTTCATGACTCCTGATTATTGGCCTGACGCCTGTGCCCATTTGTCCAAGCGATGCAAGGTGATGAAAAAGCTCATCGCCAACTATCCTGAAGCGACACTCCGGACACGCGGGGATCCTTTCCAGACGCTGGCGCGCGCCATCGTGGGACAGCAGATTTCCGTGAAAGCCGCGCAGTCCGTTTGGGATCGCACCGTATCCGTCGTGGGCAAGATCAAGCCGGCCAATGTCTTGGCCGCCACGCCAGAGCAGCTTCGTGAAGCCGGCAACTCTCGTCAAAAGATCACCTATATGCAGGATTTGGCCGCGCACTTCGTCGACGGGCGAATTCGTCCCCGGCGATGGCATGCCATGGAGGACGAGGACGTCATCGAGGAATTGACTGAAGTGAAAGGCATTGGCCGTTGGACAGCGGAGATGTTCTTGATCTTCTATCTCATGCGGCCGGACGTTTTTCCCGTCGATGACATCGGTCTCATCCGCGCCATCGAAAAGCATTTCCACAAGGGCGCGCGATTGAGCAAAGACGAAGTGGAAACCTACCGCGCACGCTGGGCACCCTGGAACACGGTGGCGACATGGTATTTGTGGCGCAGCTTGGATCCGATTCCGGTCGAATATTGATCGTGACGACGTGCGCAGAAGTCAAGCACTGTCGCGGCATTCAGAGCAAAAATGCCTGAAGACGCCCGTCAATCCTAGAGTTTTTCATGTCCATCAATGACGACTTCCGCGCCGCCGTGTTTTCGATGGTGAAGCGCGTACCCAAGGGCAAGGTGGCCACGTATGGGCAGATCGCGGCGCTCATCGGCCTCCCACGCCATTCGCGACACGTCGGGCATGCGTTGTCGTCCATGCCGTCGAGCGTGAAGATCCCCTGGCATCGCGTCATCAATTCCCAGGGGCGCATCAGTTTGCGATTGCGCCATTGGGATTCGGGCAGCGATGAGATGCAGCGAATCTTGCTCGAAGCCGAAGGCGTGTCGTTTGATGCGACCGGAAGAGTCCGCCTCAAGACTTTTCAGTGGCAACCGGCTTCGTTGAAAAAGCCTTCGCGCCCAGCGTAACCGCTCCCAGCACGACCGCACCTGCGGCAACCCCCAGCAGGGCATTTGCGAGGTTTTCCACCAGAGCACCCACAATGCCACCCATTGGCGCCACCCATGCTTCGAGTGCGTGATGCAATGGCCCGATGCCGTGCATAAGGATGCCGCCGCCAACGAGAAACATCGCGATCGTGCCGGCCACGGACAGAAACTTCATCAGCTTCGGCGCGAACGCGATCAACCCGCGCCCCACGCTGCGGCGAAAACCATCCTGCGCTGACATCAAGTGAAGCCCGATGTCATCGAGCTTCACGATCAAAGCCACAAATCCGTACACGCCCACCGTCATGATGGCCGCCACTGCAGCCAGCACACCGAATTGCTTCATCAGCGGTTGCGCGGCCACGGTGCCCAGCGCGATCACGATGATCTCGGCGGAGAGCACGAAATCGGTGCGGATTGCGCCGTTGATCTTGTCTTTCTCGAAGGCCACCAGATCCACCTGCGGATTGGCGTTGGCCTCGACGATTTCCTTATGATGAGCCAGGTCCTCCTTCGGCGAATGCAGGAATTTGTGCGCGAGCTTCTCCACGCCTTCGAAGCAGAGATAGGCACCGCCAACCATCAGCAGCGGCACCACCAACCATGGCGCGAAGGCACTGATCGCCAATGCCGCTGGGACGAGAATGATCTTGTTCAACGTGGAGCCCTTGGCCACGGCCCACACCACGGGCAACTCGCGCTCTGCGCGCACACCCGCCACCTGTTCGGCATTGAGCGCCAGATCATCGCCCAACACGCCGGCAGTTTTCTTCGCGGCCACCTTGGTCATCACTGCCACGTCGTCCAGCAAGGTGGCGATGTCATCAATAAGCAGGAACAAGCTGCTGCCAGCCATAGACGTAAATCCTCGCGGTTAACTCGGCCTATCCGACAACCTTGTTTCTGCCACCATACTTGGCTTCGTACAGCTTGGCGTCGGCACGCGCGATCAGGCGTTCATGGGTGGTGTCGTCTGCAAGGCTTGCGACGCCGAGGCTCATGGTGATCTGTGGCAGATCCTTGTCCTTTTGGAATGCATCGCCGGGAATTTCCTCAGCAATGGATCGCCGCAGGCGTTCGCAAATCTGGAGCGCCTCGTCGAGCCCGGTTTCCGGCAAGACCAACAGGAATTCTTCGCCGCCATACCGGCCGACGGAGTCAATTTTTCGGCAGGCTCCCTTGAGCGACTGCGCAACATGCTTGAGCACGCTATCACCCACGGCGTGGGAGTTCTCGTCGTTGATGCGTTTGAAGTGGTCGATATCGGCAAGGACCACGCTGAGTGGGCGCCCTGTCCGCACTGCCCTCGCAAATTCTGACGCAAGGACCCGGTCAAGCTCCCGTCGATTGGCGATTCCGGTCAGTGCATCTTCTTTGGCCAGCTTTTCATAGGCACGGGCAGACTCCGCCACCTGTTGCAAGAGCTGTTCACGCTCTTCGCTGATCGATTGCAACTTGCGCTTTTCCGCCTCCAATTCACTGGTCCTTGCTTCGACCGTTTGATGGAGCAAGGACTTCTGCGCCTCCAGATGGCGCACACGCAACGCAATGACTGCCACGATCATTCCGATCAAGGCAGTCGCCATCAGGACGCGGAACCACCACCGTTCCACCAAACGTGGCTCCTGGATAATCTCCATGGTGCCCACTGGGGACGCCTCACCGGTACCAAGGTGCGAACGCACTTCGAAGCGAAACGTCCCGCTTGGTAGGTTGGCAAACACCGCTTTGGTATCGCTTTTTGCGTCCACCCAATTGTCGTCCACTCCCAATAGCCGGTATTCATATCGCAGTCGCTCAGGCGCAGACAAGGAGATTCCTATGAACTCGATCTGCACGCGGTGAGACCCGGCATCCAACGTCAATGGCGCGCGTTTGGCTGACGGAATCGGAAGGCCATTGACATAGACGGATTTGATAAGCGGGACGGGAGGGCGTGCCACGGCGATCTGCATGTCCCCAGGCTGCACGGTCGCCAAGCCACGCGCCGTCGCAAAAAGCAGATGCCCCGACTTGGTTTTCCATCCTGACGGTTGTGTCGCCCCATTGCATTGGGCGGTCGGCATGCCATCGCCACGTCCAAGCTGGATCCCGATGCCGTCTCCCGGGGACAACTTTGCGGGTTTGACCAATGAATCCACAGAGGCACGGATCAAGCCGCGATTGGCGCATATCCAGATACTGCCCAGTCCGTCTTCGAGAACCGAAAAGAAACTCTGCTCCGGCAAAGCGGTTCGGTCCGTGATCGGGGATACTGCATAGGACTCTTGCGACAACCGCACAAGTGCAAGCCCGCGGGACGTGCTGACCCAAAGCCGCTGGCTTTCTCCTGCACTCAAAGAAAGAACATTGGCCCCTGCGCCGATCTGCGAGACCACATGGATGTTGCCACCTCCGTCTCGCATCGCCAGACCGCCGCGCGTGCCAATCCAAAGGCGGCGTCCCTTGTCCATATACAAGGCGTTGACATGCGCACTGGGGAGTCCGCTGCTGACATCCCAGTGTGATTGGACCCGTCCACTATTCGCATCGACGAGATAGAGCCCAGTGGAGGTGCCCACCCAAAGGTCCCGATCGCGCCCGGGTTCGATGGCGCGGACGGTGGTCGCAGCGCGCTGTAATTCCGGTGTGACTGCAACAAACCGCTCTCCCGAAAGGCGATGCAATCCACCTCCATAGGTACCTGCCCAAAGCGTGCCGTTCGGGTCTTCTGCCAATGACAGCACGGCGTTGTTGACCAAGCCTTGTTCACGCGCGAAGCGTCGAATGGCTCGTCCTCCCTTCTGCATGTACAGGCCATCTGAAGTCGACACCCAGGTGCGGCCCTGGCGGTCTTCCATGACTGCGCGCACAAATTCCTCTTCCAGTCCTTGCCGGGCACCCATGGCCTTGATCGCACCGCTACGGTAACGATTGACGCCTCGATCCGTCCCGACCCAAACTCCCCCTTCCGAGTCTTCAAAAAGTGCTCGAACGGTGTTGGAACTCAATCCCTCGGCCGTGGTTGCACGCTCAATCCGGCTCCCTGCAATCCGATAGACGCCTTCGACAGACCCCACCCAAACGTTGTCATCCCTGTCGACATGCAAAGACGTGATGTTGGCTTCCTGGAGCCCGGTTTTCAGCGCAACCGGCATGAGCGTGCCCCTATCGTAGGCCGCAATCCCGCGGTTAGAAGTTGCGATCCACAGGCCTCCGGCCTTTCGTGCCGCAATGTCTTCAACGGGCACACTCGCCCAATTCGTTGCCGAAAGCGGTAGCTCGATGCGTTCGTCTTGAATCGTGGCCAATCCACGCGTCGTACCCACCCAGACCAATCCCTTGTCGTCCAGATGAAGCGCCCGGATGTCGTTGGAAGGCAAACCGTCGGTCATCGTGAATGTCCGGACTGAATCGCCTCGAATTCTCGCCACTCCGTCAGCGTCCAGACTGATCCAGATGTCACCCGATGAGGCTTCAATCGCCGCTCCGCCTGCCGTCGAGAGCATTTTCGGTGCTATACGCTTCAGATGCTCGTTAGCGTACCGCCATATGCCTTGCCCCCGCGTACCAATGATGAGTGCCCCATCTCTAGTGGCGAGCAGACTCGCAATACCCGCCCCACGGATAGGCGCAAACAGCGGACTGTCGTACGCATCAAAGCGCATTCCGTCAAACCGCGAGACGCCTTCGGGCGTACCAAACCACATGTAGCCATCTGGAGTCTGCGCGATGGCACGAATCGTACTGTGGGGGAGGCCCTCATCGACCGACCAGCTTCGGTGGATGAGTTCAGTAATGGAACGATCGATTGGCAGCGCATCTGCCCGGTCGGGCAATGCCGCCCAATTCCAAATGGCCAGCAAAAGGCAAAACACAAATCCAAGGCATGACCGAGTTGCGGGCCAGAATGAGTCACGAAGGCGGAGCATTGGTTTGATCATCGAATCGCTATGCTACAACGGCGCACTGTCGGCGGCTCGCGAGTAACTAGAACATTTGTTTCAGGAATGTGGCAGCCTCCTGTCCATCCCGTGTGCGCCGCATTGGCGGAAGGGATTGCCAGATCCGCCGCCCATAAGACTTGTCCACCAACCGGGTGTCTCCAATCATCAGAACTCCAGCATCGGATTCGTCGCGAATGAGTCGCCCAGCGCCCTGTTTGAGGGTAATGGCTGCCTGCGGAACCTGGTATTCCATGAAGGCGTTGCCGCCAGACTTCTCGATGGCAGACAGGCGCGCCGCGAGAATGGGATCGTCCGGGGGGGCAAAGGGCAGCTTGTCGATCACGACCAACGATAGCGCGTGGCCTTTTACGTCAACGCCTTCCCAAAAAGAATGACTTGCCACCAACACGGCGTTCCCCAAGCTGCGGAATCGCTCCAGTAGCTCTGTGCGCGTTCCTTCCCCCTGGACCATCAACGGGAAGTCCCAATTGCTCTTCACCCAATGGTCCTTCAAACGCAGGTAAGCCTCGTTCATCGCTTTCAAAGATGTGAACAACACGAAGGTCCGCCCACCGGCCGCTTCGATCAACGGAATGGCAGCATCGATAACCGCCGAGGTGTACTCCGGGGTGTTGGGCAACGGCATCGACGAGGGGACGTCCAGGATTGCACGATTGGCAAAGTCGAACGGAGAATTCCAATTGGCGGTGACCACCGGCTTCTCCGCCATGGGCGTCTCCTCGAACTCATCCACGGAAGGCGTCAGGCCAAGCTCACCCTGATAGTGCGAAAAGTCCCCTTTGATGGCCAAGGTCGCGGAGGTAAAGATCCATGCGCGCCTTTGCGCAAATACCGTGGCACGAAAGGGCTTTGCCACAGAGAGCGGCGAAACATGGAGAGCGACCGATTGTGGAAACACTTCGCCCCAGTGAATCATGGGAGGGCCAGCTTCCAAATTGCTGTCCAGTCGAACATCTGTCCACGCGGCAAGCCGACCGGACAGGTCGTCCGCGCGCGTCAGGCATTGCGCAATTTCCGCATGACGGTCCATTTGGCTCTCAAGTGCCGCACGCAGATCTGAAAGCGCTTGATGGCAAGTTGTCACCGCATCACGAAAGCCACCCAAATTCCGAATTGCATCGCCGGACAAACGCGCGGAGCCTGACACAAACACAAGGCGAAGGTCACGGGCGGCCTTTTCCAAGCCACTTGAGGTCTCCGATATTTCAGGAAAATCAGGTACGTGAGCGGCAGCAGAGAGGCGGGCGTCATGCGCCAGATCGAGCAATTGTGCCGAGGAAACGGACTGCCCAAAGAAGATGGTTGCCGTCTCGGGGATTTGGTGGGCCTCGTCAAAGATCACGGTATTCGAAGCTGGAAGCAAGTCTTGGGCGCCGCCGTCTTTGAGAACAAGATCCGCGAAGAACAAATGATGATTCACCACCACGACTTCCGCATCCATCGCGCGCTTGCGGGCCTTCATCAGGAAGCAGTCGGCATGGTGGATGCATTGGGATCCAAGACAGTTTTCGCGCGTCGAGGTCGCCAATGTCCACGCACTGGAGCGTTCAGGAACGTCTGCGAGTTCAGCTTTGTCCCCAGTGCCAAGGCCACCCAAGCATCGGTCGGCAAATCTGCGGATGACGTGAATATGGCGACTGTCTTCACGCGAATTGAACCGGCCATCCTCAATTGCGTTCTGCATGTGGTGCAGACACACGTAATTGGCACGTCCCTTCAACAACGCCGTGGTCAAGGAGATGTTCAGCGCCTCACGAACGTTTGGAAGGTCGCGGTAGAACAGCTGGTCCTGCAACGTCTTGGTACCGGTCGAGATGATTGTCTTCCCGCCAGACAGGAGCGCCGGCACTAAATAGGCGAATGTCTTGCCTGTTCCGGTACCTGCTTCCGCAATCAGAACACCTGCGCGGTCAATGGCGTCTGCGACCATGCGCGCCATATCGCGCTGGCTGTCGCGTTGGCGGAAGTCTGGAATACGTTGGGCAAGCGGGCCGGTGGCGCCAAAAATTGAATCGAGATCAGTCATTAACGGCGATCATACGTCGAGCGTTGTACCCTTGCGAAAACCGGCAAGGCTTAAAGCAGGTCATGACCGCCCAAAGATGATCTCCTCGCGCTTGAGCAAGCGCGCAATCAAATACACGGCAACGAGAGCCAAACACGCGTTAACGCACAGGGGCAGCACGAAATGCATCCAGTCAGTGGCCTCTCCGCGAAGGATGCGTGTAATGACCATCAATTGCCCAAGCATGGGGGTGAACAGTTGCCACGTGCCATCTTTGATCTGGCCAAAAATCACCACCATTGGCATCATCGAGACTAGCGTAATGAGGTAACTCACGTAGGTTTGTGCTTCTTTGTATGTCCGGCCATAAGTTGCAATGAGCATCTGCAAGGCACCCATGGCTGGCGCGAAACTCAGCATGGTCAAACCGAATCCCGCAAATTGGCCGGCGGAGATTGCCACCACACTCTGCAACTTGAACAACGGCATGAGCTGTAGCGCCGCCGCATACCCAAGCAAGGTCAGCGCCACCACACCGATGCCGTAAAGGGCGACGGCAACCCATTTGCCGGCCACCAGCGACAGACGGTCCACGGGATTCATCAGGAGTGGTTCCAAAGATCCGCGTTCACGCTCTCCTGCAGTGACGTCAATGGCCATCGCGGTACACCCCGTCACGCAAACAATCAGCGCGACGAATGGAATCATGAACAGCAACTGTGCTGCCCGCTGCGCCGGAGTACCCATGTTGACGTCCTGTACATCTACCGCACGCAAGACCAGCGGCGAGACACCCCTTGCAATCAAGCGCTGAGCGACCGTCTCGGAGTTGAATTCCCGAACCAATCGCCGGATGACGCCAATTGAAACATTTCCCGCATCCTGCCGCGTATCGTCGTAAACCAGATGCAAGGTCACCTTGCCCGTTGCGTAGTCTTCGGCAAAGGACTTTGGAATCTCCAGAACCGGCTCATGCTTCCCGGTCTTGATAAGTTCACGGTAATTCTCCTTTGGCGTCTTGATGGTAATGTCCTGGCGGGCAAGGAAATTGGTGAGTGCAGGCGCATGTTGAGCCCCGTTGATGAATACTTCGCGCGACTCGGCCTTCTTCTCCACAGAGGAAAGAAACATCGCAAAGCCCATGAGGATTACCGGGCCCATCATTACGGAAAGCAGAAAAATCATGGTTGCGGTCCGCTTGTCCCGCAAATGATCGCGGAGCTCTTTGCGGGTAACCGTCATTAGCGTACGGATGTTCATGCAGCCTCCAATGCAGGGGTCGCATCGATTCCGGCTAACGACACAAAGGCATCCTCCAAATTACTCTTTCCGGCCGTTTCAACAATTTCTTCCGGAGTGCCCGAAGCCATGACTTTTCCTTGCGCGACAATGACAATCCGGTCACACAACGCTGCCACCTCCTGCATGATGTGACTGGAGAAGAGAACGGCCCGCCCTTCAGCTCGCAAACGCTTGATCAACTCTCGCAAAGCGCGCGTACTCATCACGTCGAGCCCATTTGTGGGCTCGTCAAGGACAACATTCTGCGGTTCATGTACGAGGGCGCGAGCGATGGCCACCTTCATGCGTTCTCCTTGCGAGAAGCCATCAGTGCGGCGATCTAACAAGGTGCCCATGTCCAGCCATTCCGCGTACCGGCTGATGGTCCTTTCGGCTCTCGTCCTATCGATGCCCCGCAATTCGGCGTAATAGCGAATGTTTTCCCGCGCAGTCATTCGGGTGTAAAGACCGCGCGCGTCCGTCAGAAATCCACATGCAGCAAGTGCTCCTGCGGGGTCTTGGCCAACCTCGATCCCATCGATGCGAGCGCTACCGCCGCCGATGGAGACCAAGGTTCCAATCATTCGAATGGTCGTTGTTTTTCCCGCACCATTGGGACCGAGCAAGCCGGTGATTTCTCCATTTTTCCCAATGAACGACACGCCGCGCACCGCCTTGATCGCGCCAAATGATTTCTCAAGTTGGATGGCTTCAATCACTTGTGGGACTCCACGGACGTCGAACGGTTCTTGCGCTCTTCCAGGGGTTCAAAATACATGGGGCGAGGCAATCTTTCGAGGCATTTGCCATCCAGTGCGTCCACCCGCCCGGCTTCAACAAACTGTTTGATCAATTTTGGCGCGCAACCCTTCAGACTCACACCGTGCCCAAGTTGAGGGGCGACAAGATGCACGGAATTGGTAAATGTGTTTTTGACTTCCTCGCCGTATTGTGGCGGTGTTACTGGGTCGAGTGCACCACTGAGAATCAGAACAGGCTTATCCGACTTCACGGGAGTAAAAAAATCTGAAGGTACATCGCCACGAGGCCAGTCTGTACACGCTTTTGAAAACTCGCGCACAAAGAAGTCGCCAAAGAACTCCCCGAATTGAGGGCGCGATTTCTCCAATCGCGGAATGTCCTCCGCGCAAACAACGGAAAGACGCATGCCCATTGCGTTCTTGTCATCCATGTCGTTTGAGAGAAGGCTGGTCAATGCGGCCCACGGTGCAAAGTCCCCACGTTTGGCACGATCGATTGCATACGGCACCAGAGCAAGCGCCTCGGGACTGTAAAGGGTCGCGAATATTGTGCTCGAGAGCAGTTTGTCGTCGAGAATCACTTTGCGCGGGGTTCCAAGATAAGGATCTGCCACCGTCGTGTGCACGGGGCTGCGTCGCAATGCCGCCATAGTCGCTCGCAAGTCATCCTCGAACGAGGTGTAGCGTTGGGTGCACGCCTTGTCCTTGGTGCAAGCATCAAGTCCCTTCAGAAGTGCCGCGTCGGCATCTCGGGAAAAATTGGCGGGCAGGACCAAGGCTGGAGGCGCAACGCCATCCAGAATGACACTTCGGACCTTGTCCGGATATCGTCGCAAGTATTCTTGGGCGGCGCGCGTTCCATAGGAACCTCCCCATAGGTTGATCTGAGGATAGCCGAGTGCCGCGCGCACCGCCTCAATGTCCGCCATCGCAATGGTGGTGGTGTATTGCGTCAAGTCTGCTTTTTGCAAAAGGTCCGCTCTGCATTTGGAAAGCTCCTGCACGGAAAGCCGCTCCCTCTTGTCGGGTTCCATTGCAGCGATTTCCCAGGCGTCACCAGACTTGCAAAACAAGCCATTGGACTTCCCGGTGCCGCGCTGATCAACAAGCACAATGTCCCGCTTGGTGTTAAGGCCAGCGAACATCGTGAGAGCGGGTCGCGCAAAATCACTCGCTGCCTGACTGGGCCCCCCCGCAAAGAAAAAAATGGGGTCTGGATGCTTGGATCGAGCGGTGGCCGGCAAGACCACGACATTGATGGCGATCTTGCGGCCCTGGGCAACTGCGCGATTCTCGGGAACCTCAATCGTCGCACATCGAACGGCAGACTCCACGCCGACCACACGGCACTCTTTGAGGGGTGTCGTGGCTTGGGCGGTCTCCATTTGTGAACAGCCGGAAACATGCGCAAAGCAAAAGATCGCGCCACCTGCCAGTAAACCTCTCGACACCATTCGAAATCTCCTTTCCGCCATCAGATAAGGCTAAGCAAAACACATTTGCGCGTCAAAGCCACTGCGACAAATCCCCGAAAATTGGACCTCAATACCATACGCCGCAGGAGTCAGCGTAGAAATGCAAAACGGCCCCGAAGGGCCGTTTTCGTCAGCCGAGCGCGTTGCCCTGCAGACTACTCGCCATACATTCTTTGCTTCAGTTCACGGCGTTCTTGCGCCTCGATCGTCAAAGTGGCGGTTGGGCGTGCAAGCAAACGTGGGATGCCGATGGGTTCGCCGGTCTCCTCGCAATATCCATAGCTTCCGTCATCGATGCGACCCAGCGCGGACTCCACCTTTTTGAGGAGCTTGCGTTCACGGTCCCGCGTCCGCAATTCCAAGGCATGCTCTTCCTCGAGTGTTGCACGATCGGCCGGGTCCGGCGCAATCGCGATTTCGCGCAAGTGTTCGGTCGTCGCCCCTGCGTTTTCGCGCAACTGGTTCTGTAGGTTCAGCAGTCGATTCTTGAAGAATGCCAACTGTTGCTTGGACATGTATTCAGACTTGGGCTGCCGCATGATTTCAGCCTCGGACAACATGCCCCCTTCCCTAACGGTCGACGGTGTGAATTTGACGATTGGCGTCTTTTCCGAATAGGACGCTTTGGCAGGGACCTTTGCCGGCGCAACTTTCGGAGTCGAATGAAGATGTGAAGCCGCCATGACGGGTGCAACGCCGCGCGATACCGCTGACGTGCCTTTGGTCTCGGGAGCCTCCTTTCCGGTGGGCTTTGCAGCAACCTTGGCCGATGAACTGATCATTGCTTTTGGAGCAGGCTTTGCCCCCTTCGCAATAGCTGGAGTCGCCGGTTTGCGCTTTGTCTCCTGCTTCGCGACGACTTTCGGCGCAGCTTTTGCCTTGGCGTTGCTTGTTACTTTGCCTCCCGACTTGGGGGCTGGTTTTTTCGCAACTTTGGTTACCTTCTTGGCCACAGGCTTTTTTGCGGCCGCACCGGATGTTTTTCCGGATTTTGGGGCTGGTTTCTTGGCCGCCTTGGTTTTGGCAGCGGATTTTACGGCTGGTTTTTTCGCGACAGGTTTCGCCTTTTTAGGCGGGGTTTTGCTCTTTGATTTTGCAGTAGCCAAAAGTCTTCTCCCACAACTTCAGCCCGATCGGGGCAAATAGAACCGGGCGGGAGTTTACTACCACTTGCCGCATAAATGGGTGATGTGTGCAAATCGATGAAGTTCAGGTTGTCGGGAGCCAAGAAACGCGTAGGTTTTGTTCGATTTGACGGGGCTCAAACTTTAGGAAATTGTTTGACCAAAGCTGAAACCAAATGGCTAAACAAGAATGATTCTTGTTACACTTGAAAGTATCGCATTCCGCTACGCCCAAAGTAGATGCACCTCAAACTGCAGTCCGGATCTTCCTTCGGGAGTGCACTCGTCTTATTATTGGCGATCCTCGTGCTTCTGCCCGTCTTGGGGTTGGTCTGGAACGCAGTGCCGAGTTTCAAAGGCGCAGGTGCGGGTTTTGGCTGGCGTCTTATGTCCGAGTTTGTGGCGGGAAGCTTGCTCCTATCAGGCGGTGTGGCGGTCGGTACCATGCTCATTGGCGTCCTGCCCGCCTGGTTGGTCGCGCAGTTTGAATTTCCCGGCCGCCGCTGGATCGAATGGCTGTTGGTGTTGCCCATGGCGATGCCTGCCTACATCATGGCCTACAGTTACGCAGACTTCTTTCAGTACGCCGGGCCTCTTCAAACAGCCATGCGGGAAGTCTTCGGCTGGCAGTCTCGAGCAGACTACTTCTTTCCCGAGATCCGCTCTCTGCCCGGCGCCATCTTGATTCTTTCCCTATCGCTTTACCCCTATGTGTATGTTCTGGCGCGTGTTGCGTTCTTGGAGCAGCCCCAGTCCATGGTCGAAGCGGCACGCGTAGCTGGTCTTGGCAAGTTGTCGGCTTTTTGGCGCGTGGCCCTACCCATTGCGCGGCCCGCGATCGTGGCGGGTGCCGCATTAGCTGCAATGGAAGCCTTGGCTGAGTTTGGAACCGTGTCCTATTTCGGGATATCAACACTTACGACGGGGGTATTTAAGGCGTGGTTCGCGCAAGGCGACCTGGCGCTTGCGTCTCGCTTGGGATTGACCTTGTTGGTCTTTGCGGTTTTGGCACTCGGAATCGAGCGTGCGTCGCGCTCACGGGCCAGATTCGACCACAGCACCAGTCGTTTGAAATCCAGGTCCCAACTGTTCTCCGGGAAACGCTGGATCGCCTTTGTTGTTTGTGCATTGCCGTGCGTCGCAGGCTTCTTTTTTCCCGTAGCGCTGCTTATTCGGCTGGGATACCGTGCACAGGCTGCAGTTGAAACGGGGTTTGTGGACTTGGCGCTCAACAGTGCCTTTCTTGCTCTTGTGGCGGCACTATTGACAGCAGCGTGCGCAGTTGTACTGTCTTATGCTGCCCGCAAGGGGGATCCTGTGATTTCCTTGATGAACAGAGCCTCAGGCACGGGGTATGCCGTGCCTGGTCTCGTGCTTGCCGTTGGGATCGCTATTCCGGCACTCACAGCAGACCGAGCGGTGACGAACCTGCTGCAAGAACTCACTGGGCAGTCTTTCCCGCTTTGGCTCTCTGGTAGTGTTGCACTGCTGCTTTATGCCTATCTTGCCCGATTTCTCGGAATTGGACTGCATACCGTTGAGTCGGGCCTTTCCAAAATTACCCCGTCCATCGAGGATGCGGCTCGATCGATGGGAGCAACAACCAAGGAGACATTGCGACGCGTTCACCTGCCGATGTTAAAGGGCAGCGTGGCCATGGCAACGTTGCTGGTATTTGTCGATGTACTCAAGGAATTGCCCGCCACCTTTGTACTGCGGCCATTCAATTTCGATACGCTTGCAGTGCGGGTCTACTCGTTGGCCTTGGATGAGAGGCTGGGGGAAGCCGCAGCCCCGGCACTATTGATCGTGGCCATTGCGGTCATTCCCGTCATTTTGACAACCCGCACAATGTCGAATCAGGCCAGCCGCTAGGAAAGGCTATTTCCAGCCGGCGCGGTCAAAAATTTGCGACGCGGCGCCGTAATTCTTGCCCACCATGTCCATGGGCAAGGGATCTCGTTTGAATTCACCCATTTGGCGTAGCGCCTGGTTATCAGTCTTTCCGACGACGGGATATTCATTATTGCCATCGGAAAAGAAGCGCTGCGCGCTTTCGCTAGCCAAATATTCCAGAAACTTGACCGCATTTGCTCGGTTGGGGGCGTAGCGCGCAATCCCGGCGCCTGAGACATTAACGTGTGCGCCGCGGGCGTTATTGCCACTTTGATTTGGAAAGATCGTTCCGACCTTTTCGACCACGGACTTGTCTTCGGGCAAGTTGGACCGAAGGAGCCGGGCAAAGTAGTAAGTGTTTCCCACAGTTATGTCACATTCACCAGCTGCGACTGCGCGAATCTGGTCCGTGTCCCCACCCTTTGGCGCGCGTGCAAAGTTGCTGACGACGCCTTTGGCCCAGGCCTCTGCCTTTTCCGGACCCATCGCCGCAATCAGGGACGACATGAGGGAGATATTATAGGGATGGGTTCCTGAGCGAACGCAGAGTTTTCCTTTGAGTCTTGGGTCTGCAAGGGATTCGTAGTCTGAAATCATCTTGGGGTCGACTCGAGACTTGGCGTAAAAAATGGGACGCGCCCTGAGCGAAAAGCCGAACCAACTGCCATCTTCCGCACGCAGTTCACGTGGGATTTTCGCGTTGAGGATGGCGGAGTCAAGAGGCTGAAAGAGGCCCAGTTCCTGGGCTTTCAAGAGACGTCCCATGTCAACTGTAATCAGAATGTCGGCGGGACTCTTTTCCTTTTCGCTTCGCATGCGCTCTATCAAGGGATCCTCGGCTGCTTCAATGCGATTGATCTTGATTCCGGTTTGGGCTTCGAAATTCTTGTACAGGGCTTCGTCCGTCTGATAGTGACGTGATGAGTACAAATTGAGGACGCCGGCGGCTTGCGCGGACGAGGTAGCTAGGATGGCGATGGCGGCAAGGGTGCGCAGACGAAATGGATTCATGGTTTGTCCTTTGACATGCTTGATCAATACCTCCATGATATTGAGAATAATTCCTATTTGTCAATATCTCTTATTCAAGGGATACTCTCGGTAAGTCGTTTATAATTGAGTCATGGGTGCTTTCCTTTCCGTGAATCGGGTGTCATTTGCGTATGACAAGCAAATGCCAGTCTGCGAAGACATCACGTTCGGAATCGAGTCAAACGGCATGGCCTGCCTGCTAGGGCCTAGCGGGTGCGGGAAAACAACTGTCTTGCGATTGATAGCGGGGTTTGAGGCCGTCCATCGAGGTGAGATCCTCATTGGCGGAAAGCTCTTTCCAGTCGCATCAAACCATGTCCCCTGAGCACCGAAGCGTTGGATTTGTGTTTCAGGATTTCGCACTTTTTCCACACCTTACAGTGATGGGAAATGTGGAATTTGGGTTGAATGGGCTCACGCGCGACGCGGCTAGACGGCGTGCCAACGAGATGCTGGAATTGGTAAGACTTTCTGAGGTCGCGAGAAAGTACCCACATGAACTCTCTGGCGGCCAACGCCAAAGAGTTCCGGTGGCGCGTGCACTCGCCCCGCGGCCGTCCTTAATGCTCTTGGATGAGCCCTTTCAAGCTTGGACGTTGAGTTGCGCGAACGATTGGTTGTGGAAGTCCGTGCGCTCTGCAGCATCTAAACGTACCTGCATTGTTGCGACACACGACCAACATGAAGCATTTGCATTCTCAGATCGGATTGGCGTGATGCATGAAGGGCGTATCGTCCAATGGGATACGCCGTATAACCTTTACCATCGCCCAGTGAGCCGCTTTTGGCGGATTTCGTGGGAGAAGGCGTCTTGTTGCCGGCAATCGTTGACGCAAGGGCTGCATGGAAACGGAATTAGGCCATCTGGGTTGTGGTCATGCCGGGCCCTATTTGGAAGGGGATGCGGTGGACTTGCTCTTGAGACCGGATGACGTGGTCCACGATGATGATAGTCCCCAGCAGGCTGAAGTTCTGCACAAGGCCTTCCGCGGCGCAGAGTTTCTCTACGCACTAAAGCTCCCCAGCGGCGCGCGAATCCTATCTCTGGTCCCTTCGCACCACAATCATGAGATCGGTCAACGCATCGGCATCCGCATGGAAATTGATCACGTCGTCGCGTTTTCCCGAGAAAAGGCGAAAGAATCTGCATTCCATAACTAAGATCATTTCGCCGAATGGTTGGAATGGCGGAAATGAAAAAGCCCTGCAGGGCAGGGCTTTATTTGATTGGCGGAGTGGACGGGACTCGAACCCGCGACCCCCGGCGTGACAGGCCGGTATTTTAACCAACTGAACTACCACTCCTTTGAACCATCACGCATGCGGAATCAAGCGTAATACTATTTCTGGTGGGTGCTGAGGGGATGAGACTGACATTCGCCTTGTAAGGGCGACGCTCTACCAGCTGAGCTAAGCACCCGAAGCCCGCTAGTTTAGCGCATCTTTTAGCGCTTTACCAGCACGGAACTTCGGAACCTTGGCAGCAGCAATCTTGATGGACGCGCCCGTGCGAGGGTTTCGCCCAGGCGAGCCTTACGGCGACCAACATAAAACGTACCAAATCCGACCAGCGTGACCATTTGGCCGCGCTTCAATGACACACGAATGGCGGAAAACATGCCGTCCACGGCGCGCTGAGCGGCAGCTTTGGAGATATCGGCAGACTTTGCAATCGACTCGATCAATTCTGTCTTGTTCACGTGGCTTGTCCTTTAGTATTAGATGCCGGGCGGGGCAAATCGCCTCAAGTCAATGTTTGACCCTGACACATCAAGGAATGAATTCTAATATATCCGGAATCCCTGCGTGTATCACCAACCCAAGTGTCTGAGATTTGAGCTGTCAGTGCTTCGTCACCGCTGCTTTCTCGACCTTGCCAGTCATTGATGCAGGTTCGGCGACTGTCTCATCCATGGGTAGCGGTGTGCGCTCCAAAGCGGTTTGCAGCACTGTGTCGATCCATTTCACCGGAATGATGTCGAGATCCTTGGTGATTTCAGCAGGAATCTCCGCAAGATCTTTGCGGTTTTCTTCTGGAATCAACACTGTCTTGATTCCGCCACGCGCCGCAGCAAGAAGCTTTTCCTTCAAGCCGCCGATAGGCAACACTTCGCCGCGCAACGTAATTTCGCCGGTCATCGCAACGTCGCATCGCACAGGGTTCCCGCTGAGGACCGATACGAGCGCGGTTGTAATTGCAATACCAGCACTCGGTCCATCCTTGGGCGTGGCACCCTCCGGCAAATGGATATGCAGGTCGTTCTTTTCGTAGAAGTCCTCGGGAATTCCCAGAGATTTGGCGCGGGAACGTACGACTGAGATCGCTGCCTTGATTGACTCCTGCATGACCTCGCCGAGCTTTCCAGTGGTGTCTACCTTTCCCTTGCCGGGGAGCTTGGCCGCCTCCACTGTAAGCAGTTCGCCACCGACTTCAGTCCACGCCAAGCCGGTTACCTGTCCGATCTGATTGGCTTTCTCGGCGATCCCGTATGAATAGCGGCGGACGCCCAGAAATTTATCCAGGTTTTTGGCCGTGACTTGCGTCGCGGCCTTCTTTTTGTCGGTCATCTGGGCTTTGACGACCTTACGGCAGATCTTTGCTATTTCACGCTCTAGACCACGAACCCCCGCTTCGCGAGTGTAATAACGAGTAATGTCGCGCAAAGCTTGATCGGCCACCTTGAGTTCGTCTTCTTTCACTCCATTCGACTTCATTTGCTTGGGCAAAAGGTATTGGCGCGAAATATGGACTTTCTCGTCCTCGGTGTAGCCGGAGAGGCGAATAACCTCCATGCGATCGAGCAAGGGTGCAGGAATATTGAAGGAGTTTGATGTCGCAACGAACATCACGTCCGACAAATCGAAATCGACCTCCACATAGTGGTCCTGGAACGTATGGTTTTGTTCTGGGTCGAGTACTTCGAGTAGCGCGCTGGCAGGATCGCCACGGAAATCCATCCCCATCTTGTCCACTTCATCCAAAAGGAACAATGGATTCCGCACACCAACCTTGCTCATGTTTTGCAGGATCTTGCCGGGCATCGAACCGATATAGGTCCGGCGGTGCCCACGAATTTCGGACTCATCCCGGACACCGCCCAATGACATCCGAATGAATTTGCGATTTGTGGCCTTGGCGATGGACTGCCCCAATGACGTCTTGCCAACACCGGGAGGACCAACAAGGCAAAGGATTGGAGCCTTGAGCTTGTCGACGCGACTTTGGACGGCAAGGTACTCGACAATGCGTTCTTTGACCTTTTCAAGTCCGTAGTGATCAGCATCAAGCACCTTTTCAGCCTTGACCAGATCAATGCTGACCTTGGTTTTCTTTTTCCACGGCAGTGACGTCAAAGTGTCAATGTAGTTGCGAACCACCGTTGCCTCCGCAGACATCGGAGACATCATGCGAAGCTTTTTCAGCTCCGCTTCCGCCTTGGCGCGTGCATCCTTGGGCATATGTGCGCCCTTGATCTTCTTCTCAAGCTCGTCGACCTCGGCGCCGTCTTCGGACTCTCCCAGCTCCTTTTGAATGGCCTTCACCTGCTCATTCAAGTAATACTCGCGCTGGGACTTTTCCATCTGGCGCTTTACTCGGCCGCGAATCCGCTTCTCCACCTGCAAAATATCGATTTCGGTTTCCAGCAAGCCAAGCAACTGTTCCAATCTTGAAGGAACGTCGAAATTCTCGAGAATCTGCTGCTTTTGCTCGAGTTTGAGTGGCAAGTGCGCCGCAATGGTATCGGACAAACGGCTGGCATTCTCAATTCCCGAGAGCGAGGTGAGGACTTCTGGCGGAATCTTCTTGTTGAGTTTGACGTATTGGTCAAATTGCGCAAACAGGCTGCGGCGCATGGCCTCAACCTCATTGTTGTCGCCTTCGTCCAGCGCGATCGGCGTGATAGCCGCCTCGTAATGCTCCTTGTCGCCGGTCACTTGATGAATCCGGGCGCGATGCGCACCTTCGACCAGCACTTTGACCGTGCCGTCCGGCAACTTGAGCATTTGCAAAATGGAGGCCACCGAGCCGACGTCGTACAAGTCAGCGGGCGTTGGGTCGTCATTCGCGGCGGATTTCTGGGCCACCAAGACAACATTCTTTCCTTCTTCCATCGCCGCTTCAAGCGCCTTGATGGATTTGGGACGCCCCACAAACAATGGAATCACCATGTGAGGGAACACCACGACGTCGCGAAGTGGAAGCAGTGGAAGGACGACCGGTTCTGTCATGCTCATGGCGTTTCCTGGAATTGGAAGTGCGCGATCAAAGGAAAGATAAGGCTCAAGATGGCAAACATGCGCACCCTGCAAATGGTGCCGAATGGCCGGAATTCAACACTCAGGCGGAAATTGCACATCGACCGCGCAATGCGGAGCACGGCACTCCGGGGGCAGGCGATTCAAGACTGTGCGCCAGCCACCTTGGGTTGGTCGGAGTAAATCAGCAACGGTTTTTGGCCGCCGGTGATGGTCCCTTCATCGACAACTGCCTTTTCGACATTTGTCAGCGAGGGCAGTTCAAACATCACATCGAGCAAGGCATGCTCGATGATCGAGCGCAGCCCGCGCGCCCCGGTCTTGCGCTCCAAGGCACGCTTGGCGATTCCGTTCAAGGCGCTTTCGCGAAATTCCAGCGCCACACCTTCCATGCCAAAAAGACGTTCATATTGCTTGGTTAGTGCGTTCTTTGGCTCAGTCAGAATCCTGACCAGGGCCTTCTCGTCGAGTTCTTCCAAGGTGGCCACGACGGGGAGGCGCCCGACAAACTCCGGGATCAACCCATACTTGATCAGGTCCTCGGGCTCTACATCACGCAGGAGTTCGTTGCTGGCCTCTCGGTCTTTGCCGCTTCGAACATCTGCACCAAAGCCGATGCCAACCTTGTCGGTTCGATTCTGAATAACCTTTTCAAGGCCACTGAATGCACCGCCGCAAATGAACAAGATGTTCGTCGTGTCAATTTGCACGAACTCCTGATTGGGGTGCTTGCGGCCTCCTTGAGGGGGCACAGATGCAATGGTGCCTTCAATCAGCTTGAGCAATGCCTGCTGAACACCCTCACCGCTTACATCACGGGTAATGGACGGATTGTCGGACTTGCGCGAAATCTTGTCGATTTCGTCGATGTAAACAATGCCACGTTGTGCTTTGTCCACATCGTAATCGCATTTCTGCAAGAGTTTCTGGATGATGTTCTCGACGTCCTCACCAACATAACCAGCTTCAGTCAGGGTCGTGGCATCAGCGATCACAAATGGCACGTTCAGGAGGCGCGCCAAGGTTTGCGCAAGAAGCGTCTTTCCCGACCCGGTCGGCCCAATCAGAAGTATGTTGGACTTGGCAAGCTCAACATCTCCGTCCTTGGAACTTGATTTGAGCCGCTTGTAGTGGTTGTACACTGCAACCGACAGAATTTTCTTGGCCTGCAACTGATCAATGACGTACTGATCCAGAATGTCGCAGATTTCCTGGGGCGTCGGCAGGTCGCTCTTTGCAGCCTTGTCCTTCGCATCGGTTTGCGCTTCTTCACGAATGATGTCATTGCAAAGGTCAATGCACTCGTCGCAAATGAACACAGATGGGCCGGCGATTAGCTTTCTTACTTCGTGTTGGCTTTTGCCACAGAAGGAACAGTACAGCAGCTTTTCACCCACCTTTTCCGTCATGCCACCCTCGCCTTTTTCCGCCCAGTCGCTGCAAGATCCCCGGTCCGCTACTGCTGGTGCCTGTTCTCAAGGATCCTGTCGATAATACCGTAATTCTTAGCCTCCTCAGCAGAGAGGAAATTGTCGCGGTCTGTATCTCGCTCAATGATGTCGATCGGTTGGCCCGTATGCTTCGCCATGATCTCGTTCAGGCGGTGTTTCAGAAACAACGTTTCTTTGGCATGGATTTCGATGTCCGACGCCTGTCCGCGAAATCCGCCGGATACCTGGTGAATCATGACGCGAGAATTGGGCAGGCAGATGCGTTTTCCCTTTGTGCCCGCCGCGAGCAGAAATGCACCCATGCTGGCCGCAAATCCGGTGCAAAGCGTAGTCACATCGGGCTTGATGAATTGCATCGTGTCATAGATCGCCAGACCTGCCGTTACCGAACCCCCGGGGGAATTGATATAAAGCGATATGTCCTTGTCAGGGTTTTCTGACTCAAGAAACAACAACTGCGCGACGATCAAATTCGCGGACGCATCATTGACTTCCCCGACCAGGAAGATCACCCGCTCTTTCAGCAACCGGGAATAAATGTCAAAAGCGCGCTCTCCCCGGCCCGATTGTTCGATCACCATCGGGATATAGCCCAATCCGGTGACACCATGGTCAGGGGCCATGCCGGTCAGGTCAAATGCACGGGCCTGGAACTCGCTGAAGTGTCTCATGTGCGCTTGATCTCCATGATTTCATCAAAGGACTTTTCGATTTCGCTTACTTCCATGGTTTTGGCAGCCCAATCGACGACATTTTCCTCAAGAACCATGGCTTCAACTTCGGCGAGTCGGCCTGGATCGCTGTAATACCAACGCACCATCTGTTTGGGATCCTCGAAGCTCTCCGCGTGTTCCTCAACGACGGCGCGAACTTGCTCAGGGGCTGCCTTTAGCTGGTGTTGGCGGATCACTTCGGACAAGATCAACCCCAGCTTGACCCGTTTTTCAGCACGCTCCAAGAACAATTCCGGCGGCAACTGCATGTTTTTCGTGGTCATCCCCCGGGCTTCCAAGTCGCGGATTGCCGCTTCCTGAAGTCGGCTGATTTCCATGTCGACCAGCGCGCGCGGCAATTCGACAGTGGTCACTTTCGACAAAGCCTCCATGACCTGATCCTTGGTCCTGGTGCGAATGCGCTTTTTGAGTTCACGCTCCAAATTGGCCTTGATTTCGCTGCGCATTTTGCCGACGTCGCCATCGGCGACACCCAGCGATTTTGCAAATTCCGAATCAACGGGCGGATAGATCGGCGCATTCACAATCTTCATTGTTACCGTGAATTGCGCAGTTTTCCCTGCCATGTCTGCGGAGTAGTCAGCAGGAAAAGTCAGCGGAAACACCTTGGTTTCGCCACTCGACATGCCAGAAAGCGCGGCTTCGAAGTCCGGAAGCATTCGGCCGTCCCCTAGGACGACGCCAAAATTTTCCGCTTTGCCGCCTTCAAACGGAACGCCATCAAGCGTCCCGTCGAAATCGATCACCAAAAAGTCGCCTTTTTGAGCTGTACGCTCAGCCTTGTCAAAGGTGGCCCGTTGTTTTCGAAGCGTGTCGATCGTGTTGTCAACATCCTTGTCAGACACGACGGCTTTGGGGCGCTCCAGCGTTTGGCCCCCCAATGAACCAAGCACAAATTCGGGATACACCTCAAATGTGGCGGTAAACGCAAATTGATCCGGTGCAGGCGCTTGCGTTGCAGGCGCGAAGCGTGGATATCCGGCAACACGCAAGTTTTGCTCTTTGACGGCCACCGCAAACGACTTTTGCACGGAATCAGACATCACTTCCTGCCGGACCTGGAATCCATATTGGTTGGCGACGACACTGAACGGCACCTTGCCCGGCCGGAAACCCGACATTTTTGCGGTGCGAGCGATCTGCTTGAGTCGGGTTTGGATCTGTGCGTCAATGTCTGAAGTCTTGAGCGTCAGAACGATATTGCGTTCCAGCGCACTCGAAACCTGCGGGGATGCTTGGGCTTGCATGTGTTTCCTTTAATGCAGTAAGTCGAACAAAAGGCGATCGCGCGCTCGGCGCATGCAGTGAATGGTGCGAAAGAAGGGACTCGAACCCCCACGCCGTAAGGCGCTGGAACCTAAATCCAGTGCGTCTACCAATTCCGCCACTTTCGCATGTGGGCCGCTTGACGGTGGACCACGGGAATAGCATCACATTTTACCCGAAACAGTCACTCGCCGCGCGTTGCGCCAATTTGCATCTCCTTGACGAATAACCGGAAAGTCCTTGTTTTTTCAATATAATTTCTGAAATCCTCCCCTACAATTCCCGTGCCTGTCGATCACTACGAGAACTTTCCGGTTGCGTCATTCCTATTACCTGCGCATCTTCGGCGGCCGATTGAACTGATCTACCAATTTGCACGGCGCGCGGACGACTTTGCGGACGAAGGGGAACGCAAGCCTGCAGAACGATTGGCGCTGTTAGAGGGATTTCAAGGTCAACTCGAGATTGTCGAATCTGGCGATGTTCCTTCCGACCCTTTGTTTGTGGCATTGCAACAAGTCATCGTCCACCATGCCCTACCTGTGCAACTTTTTCGCGATCTTTTGGACGCGTTCACGCAGGATGTGACGAAATCACGCTATGCGAACGATGCGGAACTCATGGACTACTGTCGCCGGTCGGCGAATCCCATCGGAAGGCTCTTGTTGCACCTGTATCGTGAAACGGCACCTCAGAGCCTGGCCTATAGCGATGCCATCTGTACCGCATTGCAATTGATCAATCATTGGCAAGACATTGCGATTGACTGGAAGAAGAACGGGTTTGGCAGGGTCTACCTGCCCAAGGATTGTTTGGAGCGGTTTGGCCTGTCAGATACTGACATCGAACACCAGCGACTGTCGCCAGCTTGGAGTGCCATGATGGCTGAAAGGACCCGCCAGGCCCGCGAGCTCATGCTGGCTGGCCAGCCATTGGGCCGCATCCTCCGGGGAAGAATCGGCGCGGAACTTCGACTGATCATCGCAGGAGGGCTTGCCATCCTCGACAAAATCGATGCGGTGCACGGCGACGTTTTTCGCCATCGTCCGATACTCACGAAAGCAGATTGGTTGCGAATCGCTCCCCGCGCATTGCTGGCACTTTGAGTGCTTTGTCGTTAATTGGGACGCATCACGCTTGCAGGGCTTTCATGCGACCTACTCTTCGCCCCTGCTTTGATTGTGTGGATCGATGTGAATTCTTTTTATGTGTTTGTTGCAGCGTTGAACCGCGACCCAGATACGCGATAATCCGCGCCGCACGTCGCCAAATACAAATGACGCCAGACCAATACTGTGAAGACCGTGCCGCAAAAAGCGGCTCAAGTTTTTATTACAGCTTCCGATTCTTGGACGCTCCGCGCCGACGCGCCATCACCGCCTTGTATGCCTTTTGCAGGGAAGTCGATGACATCGCCGATGAAGTCACCGATCGCCAAGTTGCGCTTGCCAAGCTGGGTTGGTGGCGCGCCGAGATTGCCAATTTGTTTTCGGGGCATCCAACCCACAAAGTGACGATGGCCCTGCAACCTGCAATTGCCACGTACGGGATTGATGCTGATCGGCTGAACGAGATCATCGACGGCATGGAAATGGACCTGACGCGCCATCGGTATGGGGATTTCGATTCGTTGAAACTGTACTGCCACCGCGTGGCCGGCGTTGTCGGGCAACTTTCCGCCGGAATCTTTGGTTATCAATCCTCCGGCACCCGCGACTATGCGGAAAACCTTGGTTTGGCGTTCCAACTGACCAACATCATCCGGGATGTGGGCGAAGATGCCCGCCGCGGCCGAATCTATCTTCCGCTTGAGGATTTGCGCAGGTTTGGGGTAGAAGAATCCTCACTTCTGGCCGGTGAATACACGCCAGAGTTTGAAGCCTTGATGCGGTTTCAAACCGAGCGTGCCAAGGCGCATTACGCGATTGCGATGTCTGCACTCGCGAAACAAGATCGCCGCGCGCAGCGTCCTGGCCTCATGATGTCCGCCATCTATCTTGCTTTGCTTGTCGAAATAGAACGCGCCCAATTCCGGGTATTGCACCAACGAATTTCT
>JBGAUM010000045.1:0-25838 GCA_044228625.1 Usitatibacteraceae bacterium
GGTGGAGGTCGGAGATGAAGCAGGTCGTCGGCATCGAAGGACTATAAAAGAAAAAGGGGGGTCAACGCCGCCCCTTTCGTTCTGCGTGCCCTCGGGTCAGATGCACTCGGCCTTTTCGATGACCACGGCCTCGTTGGGCACGTTCTGGTGCATGCCCTTGTTGCCGGTCGCCACGCCTTTGATCTTGTCCACGACTTCCTTGCCTTCCACCACCTTGCCAAACACGGCATAGCCAAAGTTGGCAGGCCCTGCGTGGTTCAGGAAATCGTTGTCCTTCACATTGATGAAGAACTGCGATGTCGCGGAATCAACCACATTGGTGCGCGCCATGGCGACCGTGTAGTTGTCATTCTTGAGACCATTCGCCGCTTCGTTCTTGATCGGCGCATTGACCGGCTTCTGGTTCATCGCCTTGTCGAACCCGCCCCCTTGGATCATGAAGCCGTCGATCACCCGATGGAAGATCGTGCCGTCGTAGTGGCCGGATTCGACGTACTTGACGAAGTTCTCGGATGAAATGGGAGCCTTTTCATTGTTCAGTTCGAGCGTGATGGCGCCCATGTTGGTAGTCAGTTTGACTTTCATACGTCGATTTCCAGTGTGTTAAGTGGGCAGGGGGTCAAAGGCATTCGGCCTTCTCGATCATCACGTCTTCAACGGGGGCGTGCGGCATGTCCGGAGACCGTGGAGCGATTTTGACAGCCCTGATCTTGTCCACGACATCCGTCCCCTCTGTTACTTTTCCAAACACGGCGTAGCCGAATTTGGCGCCGCTCGAAGCGTCGACGTGATTGAGGCCGTCATTGTTGACGACATTGATGAAGAATTGCGACGTGGCGGAGTCGATCACGCCAGTACGTGCCATGGCGATGGTGTAGACATCGTTTCGCAAGCCGTTTGCAGCCTCGTTCTTGATCGGCGCCAGCGTCGGCTTCGGCTGGTACTTCCTGTCGTATCCGCCACCTTGAATCATGAATCCATCGATCACCCGATGAAACACGGTGCCGGCGTAAAAACCGCTGGACACGTACTTCACGAAATTCTCCGTCGAGATGGGGGCCTTCTCGTTGTTGAGCGCCAGTTTGATCGCGCCAAGGTTGGTCGTCAGTTGCACGTTAATCACTGGCAACGACTTGTCGTATTTGCAGGAGGATTCGTTTTTTGCCGCTGACTTTGTGGCGGGCTTGGTGGACGCTTTTGCGGCCGCGCCGGAGACATCGGCCGGCTTCTGTGCCAGCGCAAATCCGGTAATGAAGGGGGCCAGCAGCAGTGCTGCGGCTGGGGCGATGCGACGCGTGGTCATGCTCGGTAACTCCTTGTACTTTTCGGGTGAAAAATTCATTGCTCGATATTCAGGCGGCCGTCGATTCATACACAATGCGCCAGCGGCCGTCCTCGCGTTGCCAATACTGGCGCTTCTTCATTCGGGTGGCGTTGTTGCTGCTCTTGTACTCTTGGTCGAAGGTCACCATGAGCATGGGATGGCCATTTTGCGCCACCGCGTACTCAAACACGGACAAATTCCGTACCTCAACCTTGACCCACGATTTGGAGGCGTTGATTCGGCGCTTGTTCTGGGACCAGGTCGTGTAGTCTTTTCCGTCGGCATCAAAATTCCGCGAATAGTGCGAGAGATACCGCTCGGCATCCAGGCTCTCCCAATCCTTGATCCAGGTTTCGAGGGCGTCGTAAAACGCGCCGCGTTCGGCGGCCCACGATTCGGGGGCTTTCCATTGGACGCTGGGGACGATGACAACCGGAGTTGAGCCCGGCGTCACAAAGCGTGAGAAGCGCGCGAAGTCGTCATTGGTCAACACGACGCAGCCATCGGACGCACGGGGAGGGCGGCTGTACGTATTGGAAGGCGTACCGTGAATCCAGATGCCGGAGCCATTCTTTCCGAGGCGCTTGTCCCATTCATTGGGGTAGTTCAATGGAAATGCACCGGGGCCGTAGAAGTCGGTGAGCTTTTCCTTTCCCATGGAGGAGGTGACGTGATACACGCCCAGCGGTGTACGCTGGTCTCCTTCGCGCGCCTTTTCAAATCCTTTCTTGCCGCCGGAGATGTAGAAATCTGCGACTTGCTTTGGCGTGCCTCCCGCATTTTCAAATACGTAGATCCGGGACTGCAGGCTATCCACCAGCAATGCATGTGTGTGGTGCGGCGCCAATTGCAACAGGGCCGTCGGCAGGCTCCCCGGGGCAGGCCCGTCGAGGTAACGTGTCAGACGTACTTTCGCTTCGTCCTTGAGATTGGCGAGCGACTCGGCCTCGCCTTTGGCGCCAAAGGCCATGGGCGCGCCTGCCTTGGCCATCAACAGGTCGCCCTTGATCAAATGACCAAGGCGAAAATGGGGATTCTTTTCAAGGGTGGCATCGATCTCTTTCAGTGCAGGCTTGATGCCGGAATCGCGCAAGGACTCCATGGCCCGAACCAGCGAGGCCTCGACCTCGTTGGCAAAGCTCATTCCCGCAATGGCTGTCTGAGCGTTTACCTGAGGGCCAAAGACTCCCAATGTTGCGACAATGGTGGCGGCAAGGCCGCCATGGATGCGATTCTTTTGAAGGGGCATCACTTCGCAGCGCGTTCGGAGCGAATGAACCATTTGTCACCACTGCGGACCATTTTGAGCACCTTGGTGTTGTCGCTCTTGATGGCATCCGAGCGATAGCTTTGCCGGAGCGTGACCGTGGCCTCATTCCCCGTGTATGCAATCTTGATGATCTTGGCGTCCACCGTAATGCTCTTGGCGCGATCAATGCGCTCCTTGCGCTGCGCTTCCCACGCGGCGCGCGTCATTCCCTCCGGCGGGGTGAAATCCGACGCATACGCAGTCAGGTAGTTGGGCACGTCCTTCGCGGCCCAGGCCTTGGCCCAGGCGGCCACCGCTGCTGCAACCTGCGCGTCCGCGTTGCCGGCAGCGGTTTTCGCACTCTCGGCCTTGCTGGGTTCCACTTTCACAGGTTCTGCCTTGGTGGGCTCTGCCTTTGGAGGTTCCGCCTTGGCAGGGGGGGCGGCTTTCGAGGGTTCCGCCTTTGCCGGTGCGGTTGCCACCGCGACAGGCGCTGCTTTTGTCGCCTCTGGAGCGGCTGACTTCGGCGCGCTGAACAAATCTTTCACCATCGCCATCTTGGTTTGCACGCCGGCGTTGTTCTTGTCCAGTTGCAGTGCCTTGTCATAGGAGCGCCGCGCAAGCTGGGCGTAGACGTCCCCCAGGTTTTCGTAGGCCGTCGCATAGGCCGGGTGCGTATGGATGGCGAGTTCCAAGGCTGCCTTGGCCTTGTCATAGTTGCCCTGCCCGGCATACAGCACGGCCAAGTTGTTGTACGGCTCCGGAAGTTCAGGAAAGTCTTCAGTCAGGCCCGTAAATACCTGGATTGCATCGGCAGTGCGCTTTTGTTCCGTATAGATCAGCCCCTTGATGAATCGCCCCTGCGCGTCCTTGGGTTGTTGGACGAGGGCCGCATTCACTTTGCTCAGCGCTTGGTCAAGTTTGCCGGATTGATAGAGTTTGGTGGCTTCCTTGATGTCGTCAGCGGGCGCCGCGAAGGCTTGAATACTGGCTGCGCACGCCAATCCAAGGGCATACGGCGCAACCCAGCGGGAGATTCGCATCGAGATCAATCTGATGATTGCAGGCACGGATACCCCGGTCATGTTGTTATAATCCATTGAATTCATTGAAAAACGTGGTCACGCCCAGCAGGCGCTATTCTACCCATTTTGAACCTGTCCCACCGCCGAATGCGCCCCTTTTCCTCTCTGCGTTTTTCCACGTTGCCTTGCGATCCTTCAACGCGATGTTGATGGCCTAGCCTCGATCGGGGTCGCATGCCCATGCAATGCGATCCGGATTCGTCCAAAAAGTTGCGTACGCGGAGACCGGCCCCTGTCACGGGGACCATCCGCCACACGGTTTGTCAAAACCTATTGATTGACTTCATCTCATGCAAACGATCTACAACACACTGACCCGCCAGAAGGAACCGCTGAAGCCCATCGAACCCGGAAGAGTGTCGATGTATGTCTGCGGCCCGACGGTGTACGACTTTTTCCACATCGGCAATGCGAGGACTTTTACGGTGTTCGACATGGTGTACCGCTGGCTCACGGCGAGCGGCTTCAAGGTCGACTATGCGCGCAATGTGACGGACATTGACGACAAAATCATCGAACGGGCCAACACGAATGGCGAATCCATCGCCGCGCTGACGGAGCGAATGACCGCCGCGATGCATGAGGATTTTGATCGCCTGAAGCTCTTGCGCCCCACCTTCGAGCCGCGCGCCACGCAGCATGTGGCCGGCATGCTGGACATCATCAAGGTGCTGGAAGACAAGGGCATCGCGTACCGTGCGCCGAACGGAGACGTTTACTACGCGGTGAGGAAGTTCGCCGGATACGGGAAGCTTTCTCGCAAGAACCCTGATGACCTCATTGCCGGTGAGCGCGTGGCGGTCGATGCCAACAAGCGCGATCCGCTTGATTTTGCACTCTGGAAAGCGGCCAAGCCCCACGAACCGCATTGGACCTCGATATTCGGCGATGGCCGTCCGGGCTGGCACATCGAGTGTTCCGCCATGTGCAAGGCGGTATTGGGTGAAAGGCTCGACATCCATGGGGGCGGTTGGGATTTGCAATTTCCCCACCACGAGAATGAGATCGCCCAGTCGGAAGGGGCGCTCGGGCATCCGTTCGTGAACGTTTGGATGCACGCCGCCTTCCTGAATTTCGACAGCGAAAAGATGAGCAAGTCGCTGGGGAATTTCTTTACCATCCGCGAAGTGCTGAACAAATTGAACCCCGTTCGGGGCGGTGAAGAAGTGCGCTTTTTCCTGCTGCGCGGCCATTATCGTAGTGAAATCAACTACACGTATGACACGCTGGTGGATGCGGCGAACGCGCTGATGGGCATTTACCGGGTCTTGAAGGATGTCCCGCCGGCGGACGATTCCGGTCTGGATTGGTCCCATCCGCTTGCGGTCCGCTTCAAGGATGCGATGGAAGACGATCTGGATACGCCCGCGGCATTTGCGGTCTTGTTTGAATTGCGCGACGAGGTCCGCAAGACGGGAGACACGCGGTTATCCGCCCTGCTCAAGGCATTGGGAGGAACCATTGGTTTGTTGCAGGCGGATCCAGCATCATTCGTTTCTGGCGCAGAGGGAATTAGCGGTGTGCAATCGCGGGTTGACGAGCGCAACGCTGCGAAGAAGGCCAAAGATTTTGCGCGCGCAGATGCCATTCGCAAGGAGCTGGATTCAATGGGCATCGTCCTAGAAGACAAGCCGGGCGGCGTCACCGAGTGGCGCAAGAAATGAAAGCCTAGATCTGGTGCGGTGTTTGGGCCGAAATTGCCCCAAACACCGCACCCATCAACGACTTTTTGGCGCTGGGGCCGCCACTACTTGAGGCGTGCCAATTGTCCTTTGAGTTCACCGAGTCGCGCCGTGTGATCCGCCAGCCGCTTGCGCTCCTGATTCACCACGGCTGCAGGAGCCTTGTCCGCAAAGCTGGGGTTTCCTAACTTGGCTTCCGACTTGGTAATTTCACCGGTCAGGCGTGCGATTTCCTTACCCAGCCGGTCTTTTTCCGCCGCCACATCGATGGGAATGTCGAGCATCCATTTGCCCAGTGCGGTGACTGCCACCGGCGCATTGGCATCTGGCAATGGCGACGCAAACTTCGATTCGGAAATCTTTCCCAACGCCTTCAAGTACGGAAGCTGCGGGGCGATGGCCGACTCGGTGCCGTCAATGAATAATGCAACGCGGGTTGCAGGCGACACACCCATTTCACCGCGCAAATTTCGCACGGCATTGATCGACTCCTTGAGGGCGACGACAAAGGACTCTGCAGCGGCATCGACCTTTTCCGGTTGCGCGACCGGATACGCGGCCTTCATGATCGTGTCGCCGCCGCGGCCCGCCAGCGGTGCGACCTTTTGCCACAACTCCTCCGTGATAAAGGGAATGATGGGATGCGCCAGACGCAGCGTTGTTTCCAGCACGCGCAACAAGGTCCGGCGTGTCGCGCGCTGTTGCGCTGGAGTGCCGGTCTGGATCTGCACCTTGGCCAGTTCCACGTACCAGTCGCAGTACTCGTCCCAGACGAATTTGTAGATCGCCGAGGAGGCGGTGTCGAAGCGGTACTCGGCGAACGCCTTTTCGACTTCGGCCTCGGTGCGCTGCAACTGGCTGACGATCCAGCGGTCCGCGGGGGAAAAGTCCTTGTCGCCATCGGGGCCGCAGTCGCCCGTGCATTCGAGCAGCCCGCGCTCGGCCTCGTCCTTGCCTTCCACTTGCATCAACACGAAGCGCGTGGCGTTCCAGAGCTTGTTGCAGAAGTTGCGATAGCCTTCGCAGCGGTTCAAATCGAAATTCAGCGTGAGGGAGAGCGGGGCGAGCGATGTGAAGGTGAAGCGCAGCGCATCCGTACCGAATGCGGGGATGCCGTTCGGAAAATTCTTCTTGACGTACTTGGTGGCGCGCTCCTGGTGAGCTGCAAGCATCAGGCCCTTTGTAGATTTCTCGAGCAATGCCTCATGGCCGATTCCGTCGATCAGGTCGAGTGGATCAAGCGTATTGCCCTTCGACTTCGACATCTTTTGTCCCTCGGCGTCGCGCACCATCGCGTTGATGTACACGTGGCGGAAGGGGACCTTGTCCGTGAAGTGGAGCGTCATCATGATCATGCGCGCCACCCAGAAAAAGATGATGTCGTTGCCGGTCACCAGGACATTCGACGGCAGGTACTTGTCGAGGTCTGGCGTTTTTTCCGGCCAACCCAACGTAGTGAATGGCACCAACGCGGACGAGAACCAGGTGTCAAGCACATCCGGATCCCGCGAGATTGGCTTGCCGCCGGCCTTGGCGCGAGCTTCCTCTTCACTGCGCGCGACGATCACGTTGCCCTCGGCGTCGTACCACGCGGGTATCTGGTGGCCCCACCAGAGCTGCCGGGAGATACACCAGTCCTGAATGTTTCTGAGCCAGTGGTTGTACGTCGCTGACCAATGGTCGGGAAAGAATTTCACATCGCCGGACTCGACGGCAGCCAGTCCGCGGGCAGCGAGGCCTTCCATCTTGACAAACCATTGGTCGGTCAACATGGGTTCGGTAATTTCACCGGTGCGCTCGCAGACGGGCACCTGATGCTGGTGTGGCACGGTTTTCACCAGCAGTTGCTGGGCTTCCAGATCAGCCAGCACGGCTTTTCTGGCAACGTAACGGTTCATGCCGCGATATTTGGCCGGTGCTTCCCCGGCCATGTTCGCGTCAAAGTCCATGATGACCACCAGCGGAATGTTGTGCTTGATTGCCGCTTGATAATCGTTGAAGTCGTGCGCACCGGTGATTTTGACGCAGCCGGAACCGAATGCCGGATCAACAAAAGCATCGGCAATGATGGGAATCTTGCGGTCACAAAGCGGGAGGTCAACAAACTTGCCGACCAGATGCTTGTATCGCTCGTCGTCCGGATGAACGCAAAGCGCACCATCGCCCAGCATCGTTTCCGGGCGCGTGGTGGCAATGGTCATGCCCTTGAGCATTTGGCCCGCCTGTTCGCCTGCGCCGGGTTGCGGGCCGTCGCTGAACGGGTAGAGGATGTGCCACATGTGACCGGCGCGCTCGGTCATCTCGATTTCGAGGTCCGACACAGCCGTTTTCAGGACCGGATCCCAATGCACGAGGCGTTTGCCGCGGTAAATCAGGCCCTGTTCAAAAAGACGCACAAAGACCTCGGCCACCGCCGCCGACATCTTCGCATCCATCGTGAAATAGCCGCCGCGCTGTCCTTCTGTGTCCGCGTAATCCCAATTGGCAGAGTCACCCAGCCGGCGCATTTGGCGCGTGATGGTCGATCCGGATTGGTGTTTCCACGCCCAAACCCGCTCCACGAATTTCTCGCGTCCCAAAACGTGGCGTGACTTGCCCTCGGCCTGAAGTTGCCGCTCTACAACGATCTGCGTGGCAATTCCCGCGTGGTCCGTGCCCACCACCCAATTTGTGTCGTGACCTTTCATCCGGTGGTAACGGATCAAGGTGTCCATCAAGGTTTGCTGGAACGCGTGCCCCATATGCAATGTCCCGGTGACATTGGGCGGCGGAAGCTGAACGCAATAGCCGGGTAGGCCTTTCCCATGCGCGAAATAACCTTTGGATTCCCATTCCGGGTACCAGCGCGCTTCGATGGCGGCGGGATCAAAGGCTTTGGCAAGGGCGCCATCGAGGGAAGCTGTGTTGGGTGTTGCGGTGCTCATGAACTTCTTTTTCTGAGGGGCATGAAGGGACGCCTCGCACGTCGGTGCGAAGCGGGTGGAAGGGCGGTTATTTCCTGCGCAGTTGATCTGCCAACGCGGCGTTCACCGCATCACCAATCTCGTTTGCGATCTCCTGGCGCATGTCCGTGATGACATCCGTGATCGCTACATTGATGTGGTTGGCCAAGGCGGCGGCAATGCGGTCTTCGAGCTTGTTGGCAAGGTCGCGGTCAATCTTTCCATAGACACGCGCAAAGATTTCCTGCGACAGGCTGTCGAGTGCGGCATCTGATAAGCCAGCAAGGGGAGTCGGTTCTTGCGACCGCACAGGCGACCATTCCGGCGCGTTGACGATTTCCGTCAGAACCGGGACATTGCGATCATCCACGTGGTCTCCAGGGCGTTTCACGGTGCTGTGCCGGCCGACCAGTGCATCCACCTTGCTGGCTAGTTCTCTGTCCTGGTCCATTCATCGACCCGCCATGTTTTCGGAGTTGATCGCATAACCGAGGGCCTGGTAGTGCTTGTATCGTTCACGCGCAGCCGCACGGTCTTCGTCTTGGCCGCTGACGACCTCCCGTAGCGCGGCAAAAGTGGAAAACCACGGCGGCGCACTGTCCGACAAGTTGAGCAGGGTATCGCGGTGAGGCAGCAACGACTCGTCGTCGCTGGCCGCGATGACTACTGGTGTTTCCGCAGCCAGCGCGTGCCCGACGGGAACGTGCGGCACAAAGCTCAACTGCGAAAACGTCCACAGCAGCCGGTCGATCTGATCGGCGCGACCGGGTTCCGGGGCATAGACGACCAGACGATGGCCAGCCTCGACTGCCTTTTTCGTCCACTTGCAGGCGAACGGAAGCCGCTGGTCGACGTGCGTGAAAAACTTGATATCGGTCACAGCGAGAAATTTGAGGAAGGCTCTGTGCGCTTACTTGCCCGCACGCTTGATCAGAAAATTGGCAAGCAATGGAACCGGCCGTCCAGTTGCGCCTTTGTCCGCACCCGATTTCCATGCGGTGCCTGCAATGTCCATGTGGGCCCATTTGTAGGATTTCGTAAAGCGGCCCAGGAAGCAGGCTGCGGTAATGCTGCCGCCGGCCCGACCGCCACTGATGTTGGGAAGATCCGCGAAATTGCTCTTCAGCATCTCGTCGTACTCCGGTCCCATCGGCAAATGCCAAGCGGCATCCTGTGCCACTTTTCCGGCATCGACCAACTCGTGCGCCAGTTGGTCGTCGTTCGCAAAGATTCCGGTGGTGATATGGCCGAGCGCAATGACCATCGCGCCTGTCAACGTGGCAGCGTCCACAACGCAGGCGGGCTTGTAGCGCTCCGCGTAGGTCAGCGCGTCACAGAGGATCAATCGCCCCTCGGCATCCGTATTGAGGATTTCCACCGTGATGCCATTCATTGACTTGACGATGTCGCCGGGACGCGTGGCATTGCCACCGGGCATGTTTTCGCAAGTGGGTACGAGCATGACGATGTTGAGCGGAAGCTTCAGCATGCCGACGGTCTTCATCACGCCGATCATCGAGCCTGCGCCTTGCATGTCGTACTTCATTTCGTCCATTTCGGCGCCGGGCTTCAGGGAAATCCCGCCGGTGTCGAACGTGATTCCCTTGCCCACCAACACGATGGGGGCGGCGCCCTTCTTTCCACCATGATGCTCAAGGATGATGAATTTTGGCGGTTGGTAGGAAGCCTTGGAGACGGAAAGCAGGGTGTTCATGCCCAGCTTTTCCATATCCTTTTTCTCCAGGATGTTGCACTTGAAACCGTATTTCTTGGCCAGATCCTTGGCGGTTTCTGCCAGGTAGGTCGGTGTGGCGATGTTCGGTGGAAGGTTGCCCAGTTCCTTGGTCAGTTGCATCCCTTCGCCGATGGCTTCTCCCCGCTTGGTCGCCGCCTTGACGGATTTCTCGTCAAACTTTCCATCGAGGTGAAAGGTGACAGCCTTTCCCAGGTTTTTCGCATCCGCCTTGGATTTGGTGCGCGTGTACCGGTAGGCGCCGTCAATGGCCAGGATTGCGCCTTGCTCGGCTTTCCAGATTACGTCAGACGCACCCGCCGACGTTTCCAAGGGAATGGTCACGTCTGTCGCTGCACTGGAGCGCAACGCCTTGAAAGCGGCGCGCAGGCACGCGCTGTAGGTTGAGCGACCGTAGTCCTTTTCCGTGCCGCAACCCACCAGCAACACGCGCTTGGCGGCGATTCCAGCCAAGTTCTGCAACAGCAACGTGGAACCCGTCTTCCCACTGAGGTCACCTTGCGCGACCGCCTTGGCAATGGCCCCGTTTGACGCCTTGTCGAGGACCTTTGCGGGTTTTGAAAGCGTGCCGCCATCAAAAACGCCGGCAATGATGCAGTCGGATTTGAGGGTAGGGAGGCTGGTTGTGCTTGTGCTAAATTCCACGTAGGTTCTCCTGATAGATTCTGGCGGGCAAACCGCGAATCGCTGTCGCGGCGGCAAAATGTCGATTATCGCGCCTTTGCCCTCGGGCCGTCAAAGTGACGGAACATCCGAAACGTGTTTATTCGAGTGCCCATTTGAACATTTTCAGACGTAGCATCCGCCGCGAATTGTCAGTCGTCACTGCTTCGGCCGCAGGCGTGCTGGTGGCCATCATTGTGGTCCAGCAGATGATCTATTGGCTGCGGCGCGCGGCGAGCGGCGGGGTGGAGCCTGAAGCGGTCGCGACGGTCATGGGTTTTGCCGTCCTTGGCTATTTGCCGGTGCTCCTGGCGCTGTCCTTGTTCATCGGCGTACTCCTCACATTGACCCGAAGCTATCGCGACAGTGAAATGCCCGTCTGGTTCTCTTCGGGCGTCTCTCTCGCCGCATGGATCTGGCCTGTCCTTCGCTTCGGTTTGCCCATGGCCCTTGCCATCGCGGTGCTGAGCCTGTTTCTGACGCCGTGGGCCCTGCAGGAGAGCGGCGAGTACCTCCGCCAATTGCGCAGCAAGGATGACGTCTCACGCATCGCACCCGGAAGTTTCATCGAATCGCGGGGCGCGAACCAGGTGTTTTTCGTCGACAAGACATCCGACAAGGAAAATGTTGTCAATAACGTTTTTGTGCAATATGTGCAGAGCGGTCGGCAGGGTGTCCTCGTCGCCGAAAAGGGATACCAGCTTATCGAACCGGCCGGCGACAAGTATCTGGTCCTGGTGAATGGGCGCCGTTACGAGGGAACGCCCGGGCAACTGGACTTCCGGATCATCGATTTCGAAAAGCAGTCGATGCTGGTCAAGCGACGTGAGGAAAAGGCGGGCGACCCGTCCACGAAGCAAAAGGCGACTTGGGCGCTATGGGAACAAGGGCAGCCCGACCATCTTGCGGAGTTGCATTGGCGGGTTGCGTTGCCGATTGCCGCCATCGTCCTGGCGCTGCTGGCAATTCCGCTCTCGTTCGTCAATCCGAGATCAGGCGCTTCATGGAATCTTTTCGTGGCGATTCTGGTTTTCTTTATTTACTACAACTTGCTCACGGTCTTCCAGAATTGGACCGCACAGCGCCAGATTCCCGATTGGCTGGGCCTGTGGCCGGTACACTTTGCCATGGTGGTCCTGCTGGCGGCATTGTTCGCCAGGCAGTTGGGCGCATTCCGCTGGATGCTGCTTTCCTTGCGGCAACGGCAGGCTTGAGCTGTCGGGTGGTCTGCCCGGCGCGCCGCGCTCCTACTTGCGGGGTGGGGGAAGGTCCGTGCAGGTACCTTCGAAGGCTTCCGCTGCCATGCCGACGGACTCGCCCAATGTCGGATGTGGATGAATGGTCTTGGCGATATCCACGGCGTCGCAGTTCATTTCGACAGCGAGCGCCAGTTCGCTGATGAGGTCGCCGGCATGCGTGCCTACAATGCCGCCACCGATCACGCGGTGTGTTTCCGCGTCGAACAGGATCTTCGTGAACCCCTCATCCCGGCCGTTCGCAATCGCGCGGCCGGAGGCTGCCCATGGAAATAGTCCTTTGCCAAACTTCAAGCCCTTGGCGCGGCAACTATCCTCGGTTTCACCGACCCAGGCAATTTCAGGATCGGTATATGCGACGCTGGGAATCACGCGTGCATCGAAGTGCGCCTTGTGACCTGCGGCCGCCTCGGCGGCCACATGGGCTTCGTGAACCGCCTTATGCGCAAGCATCGGTTGTCCGACAACGTCGCCGATTGCATAGATGTGGGGCACATTCGTGCGCATTTGCGAGTCCGTGGGAATAAAGCCACGATCGCTCACATTGACGCCAGCCGTTTCGGCGCTGATTTTCTTTCCATTGGGCGCACGGCCCACGCTCATCAGCACGGCATCGTAGCGCTGGGGTTCCGTGGGCGCGCCATCGCCTTCAAACGTCACGAAGATGCCTTCCGGCTTTGCCTCCACTGCAACGGTCTTGGTCTTGAGCATGATCTTGTCAAAACGGCGCTCATTCATCTTTTGCCACACTTTGACCAAATCCCTGTCTGCGCCAGGCATCAATCCATCCAGCATTTCCACGACATCCAGGCGGGCGCCGAGCGTTGAGTAGACTGTCCCCATCTCAAGGCCGATGATGCCGCCGCCAATGACCAGCATTTTTTTCGGCACCGACGTGAGCTTCAGCGCGCCGGTTGAATCGATGATGCGAGGATCATCCGGAATGAAGGGAAGTCGGACGACTTGGGAGCCCGCAGCGATGATGGCCTTGGCGAACTTGACGACCTTTTTCTCGCCGGTCTTTTCTTGGCCTTTGCCAGTCGTCACTTCAACCACAACGTGGTTCGCATCCAGAAATTGTCCAACGCCCCGAACAACCGTCACCTTGCGCATCTTGGCCATGCCTGCCAAGCCGCTGGTGAGCTTTCCAACGACCTTGTCCTTGTACTTGCGCAAGCCATCCAGTTGCACTTCCTGCTTGCCGAAAATGATGCCGGCGTGCTCAAGTTCTCGCACCTCGTCAGCGACAGCGGTAACGTGCAGAAGCGCTTTCGACGGTATGCACCCCACATTGAGGCATACGCCGCCCAACTCTGCATAGCGCTCCACCAAGACGGTCTTCATGCCCAAGTCAGCAGACCTGAATGCTGCGGAATACCCCCCGGGACCGGCCCCCAGAACCAGCATTTCGCATTCGATATCGGCTGTGCCGGCGTAAGTCCCCGCAGCAGTTTGAGGTGCAGGGGATTTTGCTGGCGGGGCGGTCGTCGTAACGGCATCTGGACGCTTCGGCGACGCCGGGGACGCATTTTTTGCACCGCCAGTCACCGCATCGAGAAGGACCACGACGCTGCCTTCGGAAAGTTTGTCGCCAATCTTGACTTTCACGTCTTTGACGGTGCCTTCATGCGAGGAGGGCACTTCCATCGTGGCCTTGTCTGATTCCAGTGTGACCAATGACTGTTCTTTCTTGACCACGTCTCCCGGCTTGACCAGCACTTCAATCACCGGAACGTCTTTGAAATCTCCGATGTCCGGTACCTTGATCTCAATGGTGTTGCTCATGTTCAAACCTTTGGAAGTGATGGGCAGCAGCTGCTTGGTGAAGCTTGCCGCTGGAAAGGTGTGCGTTACTGGAATTGATGCACACCGAGCGCCTAGAGAATCAACTTGCGAATGTCGGTCATCAGCGACGCCAGGTACGATGTAAATCGCGCTGCGGAAGCCCCATCGATCACGCGGTGGTCATAGGACAACGACAATGGCAGCACCAGCCGAGGCAAGAATTCCTTGCCATTCCACACCGGCTTGGTCGCAGACCGCGAAACGCCAAGAATGGCCACTTCCGGCGCATTGATGATAGGTGTGAAATAGGTGCCACCAATCCCGCCAAGGGACGAAATGGAAAAACAGCCGCCCGACATTTCGGCAGGCGCCAGCTTTCCCTCGCGCGCTTTCAACGAAAGTTCGGTCATTTCCTTGGCGATTTCCAGAAGGGACTTCTTGTCCGCATTCTTGATGACCGGCACAACCAACCCATTGGGTGTATCCGCAGCGAATCCGATGTTGTAGTATTTCTTGAGGATGAGGTTTTCGCCACCCGGCTCAAGCGAGGCGTTGAATTCGGGAAACTTTCGCAGGGATGCCACCGAGGCCTTGATGAGGAAAGCCAGCATGGTGACCTTGATCCCGGATTTGGCAATTTCCTCATTGGTGGATACTCGGAAAGCTTCAACTTCGGTGATATCCGCCTCGTCATGTTGAGTAACATGCGGGATGCCCACCCAATTGCGATGCAGATTGGCGCCCGAAATTTTCTTGATGCGCGAAAGGGCGCGAGTTTCGATTTCGCCAAACTTGGTGAAATCCACCGCGGGCATTTCCGGGAAGGCAAAGGCACCACCCGCTGTCGCTGTGCCGCGCGGTTTGGACAATTCGCCTTTCACGAATCCCTGTACATCTTCCTTTGTGATGCGTCCCTTCAGGGCGGTGCCCTTTACCTTGGACAAATCAACGCCGAGCTCCCGCGCGAATGCACGAATCGATGGGCTCGCATGCACGTGTCCTCCCGGAGAGGGGGCAGGATTCTCAGCGGCAGTTTGTGCTGGCGGCAACGTGGGTGTGGGCCTTGGAACAGCGGCCGGGGCGGCGGGCGCAGGCGGTGGCGCACTTGCCGCTGGGCTGACAGCCTTGCTGGATGCGGCGTCTGCATTCACCGGGGTGGGAGCCAGCGTTGCGCCAGCGCTCTCTTCCAACGTCACGACGACGACGCCTTCAGAAATCTTATCGCCAATCTTGACTTTGATTTCCTTGACGATGCCCGTGTGAGACGAGGGAACCTCCATCGTCGCTTTGTCGGACTCAAGGGTCACTAACGACTGCTCTTTCTTGACGGCATCGCCTGCCGCGACCAGGATTTCAATAACCGGCACGTCCTTGAAATCTCCGATGTCAGGGACTTTCACTTCAACCAGATTTGCCACGCAAATTCTCCTCAAACTGCGTTGGGTTCCTGCTTTCGCTATTTCGCCTCGAATTCGCCGGACGATGCAGTGGAATTCGAAAGAATAGTTCGGTCGAAAGCAGAGCTGTTACTTCGACCAATCAGTCATACCGTCCAAGGTGCAGGTTTTGACGGGTCAATGGCGTATTTCTTGATGGCCTCTGCGACTGTCTTCATTGGAATCGCGCCGTCGTCCGCCAACGCTTTGAGGGCAGCCACGACAACATAGTATCGGTTCACTTCGAAGAATTTGCGAAGTTGCTTTCGCGTGTCGGACCGCCCGTAGCCATCCGTACCGAGCGTGACAAAGCGCCGGTCGACAAAGGGCCGAATTTGCTCCGGGAAGCTGCGCATGTAATCCGTCGCCGCAACCGCCGGTCCTTTGCGTCCCTTGAGAAGCTGCGTGACAAAAGGCAGGCGTGGGGTCTCTTCCGGGTGCAGCATGTTGTGCCGTTCTGCAGCAAGCCCTTCCCGGCGAAGCTCCGTGAACGATGTGCAACTCCAGATATCCGACGCCACACCCCAGTCAAGCTCGAGCAACTCGCTGGCAGCAATGACTTCGCGGAAGATTGTTCCAGAGCCCATCAGCTGGACGCGAGCTTTTTTCGCGTCCGGCCCTTCGCGGAACAGGTACATCCCCTTGAGAATGCCTGATTCCGCGCCCTTGGGCATCGCCGGATGCGTGTAGTTCTCATTCATCACGGTGATGTAGTAATAAATCGGCTCGAGCTTTTCCAGCATGCGTTTCAAGCCGTCGTGCAGGATTACCGCGAGTTCGTAGCTGAAAGTTGGGTCATAGGAAACGCAGTTAGGAATGGTTGCGGACATCAAGTGACTGTGCCCGTCTTCATGCTGCAGTCCTTCGCCGTTCAGGGTCGTGCGTCCCGACGTTCCCCCAAGCAGGAAGCCACGGGCTTGCATGTCGCCCGCAGCCCACGCCAAGTCACCGATTCGCTGAAAGCCGAACATCGAATAAAAAATGTAGAACGGGATCATGTGTTGGCCATGATTGGCGTAGCTCGTCGCCGCAGCCATCCAGGAGCAAAAAGCGCCTGCTTCGTTGATGCCCTCCTGCAAAATTTGCCCGGCCTTGTCTTCCTTGTAGAACATCAACTCGCCGGCGTCAACGGGCTCGTAAAGTTGACCCAGGCTGGAATAGATTCCCAGTTGGCGGAACAGGCCTTCCATGCCAAACGTGCGGGATTCGTCGGCAACAATCGGCACCAGGCGCGGGCCCAATTCCTTATCGCGGGTCAGTGCGGTGAACGCTCTCACAAAGGCCATGGTCGTCGAGATCTCGCGCTCCTCGCTGCTTTTCAACAGCGCATCGAAAATCGCCAAGTCCGGCACCTTCAATGCTGGAGTATTGGCTCGACGCACAGGCAACGAGCCGCCGAGTTTTTCGCGTGCTGCTTTCAGATACTGAATTTCGGGGCTGCTCTCCGATGGCTTGTAGAAAGGTACATCGGCAATCACATCGTCCGAGACCGGAACATTGAAGCGGTCGCGGAATTGCTTCAATGAAGCCAAATCCATCTTCTTTTGCTGATGGGTTGCCATTTGACCTTCACCGGCCTTGCCCATGCCGTAGCCCTTGATGGTCTTGGCAAGAATGACCGTGGGTTGCCCCTTGTGCTTTGTTGCTGCCGCGTAAGCCGCATACACCTTATAGGGATCGTGTCCGCCGCGATTCAAGCGCCAGATGTCATCATCCGACATGGAGGCGACCATCTTTTCAAGTTCGGGGTACTTCCCGAAGAAATGCTTGCGGACATAGGCCCCGTCCCGTGCTTTGTAATTCTGGTATTCGCCATCCACGGCTTCCATCATGCGCCGCATGAGGACACCATCGCTGTCTTTGGCCAGCAACGGGTCCCAGTAACGCCCCCAGATCACTTTCAGCACGTTCCAACCCGCGCCGCGGAAGTCGGCCTCAAGCTCTTGGATGATCTTTCCGTTGCCTCGCACGGGACCATCAAGCCGCTGTAGGTTGCAGTTAACGACAAAAATCAGATTGTCGAGGCCTTCGCGGGACGCCAGTGAAATCGCGCCCAAAGACTCCGGCTCGTCCATCTCGCCATCACCCATAAAGGCCCAGACCTTACGACCTTCCGTGTTCAGGATTCCGCGGTTGTGCAGGTACTTCATGAATCGAGCCTGATAAATGGCCTGAATCGGGCCCAATCCCATGGATACCGTGGGGAACTGCCAAAAGTCAGGCATCAACCATGGATGCGGATAACTCGAAATGCCCTTGCCATCGACTTCGCGGCGGAAATTCTCAAGTTGTTCCGCGGTTAGTCGGCCCTCAAGGTATGCACGGGCATAAATGCCGGGCGCCGAATGGCCTTGCACAAAAATTAGATCGCCACCATGGTTCGCCGAAGGTGCGTGCCAAAAATGATCGTAACCAATGTCATACAGCAGCGCAGCGGACTGGTAGCTCGCAATATGCCCACCCAATTCCGATGTTTCCCTGTTTGCACGCAAGACCATCGCGATCGCATTCCATCGAATCAGCGATCGAATCCGGTGCTCCATTTCCTGGTCGCCCGGCAACGGATCTTCCGCATGGGGTTGGATAGTATTGATGTAAGCCGTGTTGGCTGAATAGGGCAGGTGAGAGCCAGATCGTCTTGCCTTGTCGACCAATGTCTCGAGCAGAAAGTGAGCACGCTCGGGACCTTCAACATCGAGCACGCCTTCAAGGGCGTCGAGCCATTCACGTGTCTCCTGCGGATCCACGTCGTTTTGGAGAAAGGCTGGGCGATCCATGGTGAAGCTCCTCGTGTAGGCGTTTTTCTTATTCAATTGTGGTCGGGGCCCTGCAACTCGAAGTTTGCACTGGTTTCCCGAAAATTGTCCTGCGGCGCGATTCTGATTCCAAGCCTCGATTTTATGCGGGAACGCGCCGGTCCTTCTTGTCGTGAGGCAACAACGAGAAATGCTTGGTAAACAGCCTGAACTACCGGTCAAAAAGTCTCCCGTTTGAACTTTGAGAGGCAACAGAATGCGTTTTTCGGGGAAATTCACAATATCCGGGGTTTTTGCGAGAAAATTGGGGGAATCTTCTTGAAAAATCAGGCACATTGCGCTATTTTTGGAAGTGTTTCCTAAATATTTGATTTCAGTTATGATCGTTGCGAGCCAGATTGGCTTTGAATCGGTCAAGTCAGAAGCACCAAAGCAAAGATTTGTCGTGTACGGCAAGGTTGCCGGACACGTGTTAACGTGGTGACGAAATCGCACCGGGCCGTTGGGAGGGGACGTGTCAATCAGCGATGCACTGCAAATCGTGTCGGTCACCGACCCCGGGCGGGTACGGGGGCACAACGAGGATTGCGTCGAGTCGCGCCCGGAATCAGGCATTGTGGTGTTGGCCGACGGGATGGGCGGATACAACGCTGGCGAAGTTGCGAGCGGCATGGCCACGTCGAACATTGCCACTGGCTTGACGGCGGCTTGGACGCCGGCTGCGCTAAAGAGACTTGAACGCGACGCCGCTATTGCCTATTCCCAACAGGTGTTGCAAGCCGAGGTGGCAAAGGCCAACAAGGCGATCTATGAGGCTGCCCAAAAAGATCCGCATTGTGCGGGGATGGGCACAACCCTCGTTGCGTGCTTGTTTTATGACAATTTTTTGACTGTGGGACATATTGGCGACTCGCGCCTGTATCGCATGCGAGCCGATGCAATGGAGCAGGTGACACGCGATCATTCCCTGTTGCAGGAACAGATCGATTCCGGCCTGATCACCAAGGAGGACGCAAGGTCGTCACACAACAAGAACTTGGTCACCCGTGCTGTTGGCATCGATCCCGAAGTCGAGGCAGAAATCCATACTTACGACGTGCAGGAAGGTGACATCTACCTGCTATGTTCGGACGGCCTCAACGATATGATTGAGGACGAAGAAATCCAGATGACACTTATTGCGCTGCGGTCAAACCTCGAGTTGACGGCACAGCAATTGGTTCAATCGGCCAACGATGCGGGTGGCCGGGACAATGTTTCGGTGATTTTGGTGCGCATCAACAAGGCGTTCCCTGTCGAGCGCGGCTTTTGGGCACGAATCAAGTCGTGGTTCGCTTGACTGCGAACGCGGGCTTAATGAATTAGAAGGACTTACCTGGGATTACGGCTATGGCAAAACTGATCTTGAGCGTAGATGGTACGGTGCTGAAGGAGATCTCCTTGACCAAGGAGCGCACCACCCTCGGGCGCAAACCCCACAATGACATACAGGTCGACAACCTCGCCGTGTCTGGCGAACATGCGGCCATCATTACCATTCTGAATGATTCGTTCATTGAGGATCTCAATTCGACCAACGGTACGCTGGTTAACGGAAAGCCAATCAAGAAGCATTTCCTGCAAAACAACGACGTCATTGAAATTGGAAAGCACAAGCTGAAGTATTTCAATGATGCCAGCGTAAGCGCAGGCCGCAGGCGGCGCGGGTGATTTCGAGAAAACCATGATCATCCGCAAGCCGCCCGCAGCGCCCGCAGCCGGTGTGGCTCCAGCCCCTGCCCCTGCCGTCAAACCGGCTTCGCCTGCACCTGCCCCGGCAGCCGCGCCGCCTTTGGCTCCTGCGGCAGCACCTGCGATGGGTGTCACCATGCCCACCAGCGCGCCATCTGCGCCGGCAGCCGCAGCCGGTCCCGATAGTCCCGCTCGCGATGCGGCGATCCAGGTACTTTCTGGCGCTGCAGCTGGCCGAAGCTTGGACTTAACCAAGAACTTGACGACCATCGGAAAACCTGGCGTGCAGGTTGCGGTCATCACGCGCCGCCCCACGGGCTTCTTCATTACCCACGTGGAGGGCGCGACGTACCCCACGATCAATGGTTCTCAGTTGGGGGCACAAGCCCAGCAATTGAGGGATCATGACTTGATTGAGATCGCTGGCGTCAAGATGGAGTTCTTCTATAAACCCTGACGTGTCTGCGCGTGTGGAGTGTGATGGCCACCACTGCGCCGCGGAGCGATCCAGCGCATAATTAGAAGAGGGCGGCAAACTGTTTGGGGCTTGCCGCGCGATGGGTCTTTCCGGAGCGAGAATGATCATTAGGGTGCTTGGTTGCAGTGGCGGAATTGGTGACGATTTGCGCACCACGTCTTTTCTCGTTGACGAAGACATCCTGATTGACGCCGGAACTGGGGTTGGGGATTTGTCGATCGAACAACTCGTGAAGATCGACCACATCTTTGTGTCTCATTCACATTTGGATCATGTGACGAGCATCCCGTTTCTCGTTGACACAGTCTGCTGGATGAGGGACCGTCCAATTACCATTTACGGCACAGTAGAGGTTCTCCAGATACTCCGGGAGCACATTTTCAACTGGAAAATTTGGCCTGATTTTTCGCAGATTCCGAACGGCGATGCCATGTGCATGAATTTCCGCGAGATTTCTGTGGGTGAAACTCTCGAATCGGAAGGCAGAAAGATCACTGCAATTCCAGCCGTACATACCGTTCCAGCGGTCGGTTTCATGCTCGACAGCGGCCAAGCGACGCTGATTTACAGCGGTGATACTACTTGCAATGACGCGCTGTGGGAAATCGCCAACCGCGCGAACAACTTGAAGTACCTGGTGATCGAAACCGCGTTTCCGAACAAAGAGCGTGAAATCGCAGTGCTTTCAAAGCATCTTTGCCCGAGCATGTTGGCGGAGGAACTTGCAAAGTTGAGTCGGCCTGTGGAAGTCATGGTGACACATCTCAAGCCAGGCGAGATCCACCTGACCATGAGTGAGATTGGCCGCAATGCGGGGAAATGGCGCCCCCGCATGTTGGAAAATGGGATGGAGTTGACGATTTAAGCCGGCAACGGCCGACGCGTATAGCACTGTTGGAGGATTGTCATGAGCGCGGTATTGGATTCACGCCCCGGGGCCCAGTCGAAGACGTTACGTCAAAGCTTGCCTTCAACAGTTGCAGGCGGTTACAAATGAATCCATCTCAACGACAAACACGACGACTGTCAGATGCGACGCGGATATTTGCCAGCTCTTTGATGCGGATCGCCTGACGATTTACACGCTCTCCGAGGACGGCTCGGCAATTGTTTCCAAGGTGAAGTCGGGTCTTAACTCATTCAAGGACATCAAGCTGCCGTTGTCTGAAAGCTCAATTGCAGGCTGCTCGGCGCTAAACCGGCGATTCATGAGCATCAAGGACGTCTACGACGATGCTGAGCTCAAAACGTTTTCGCCGAATTTGACCTTTTTGAAGGCCGTAGATCAGCGGACGGGCTATCGCACCAAACAGATGATGGTTGCGCCGATTCTGGGCGGAGAGGGTGGGGGGGATTTGCTTGGCGTGATCCAGGTGATCAATCATCTGCCGGGGACACCTTTTTCGGCGCTTGCTGAAGAAGGGTTGGTCGAGCTTGCGAAAACCCTGGCCATCGCTTTTCGAGTTCGCCAGCAGATCCCGGGCCAAATCAAGTCGAAGTTCGAGTATTTGATTATCGACAATGTGATCTCCGAGGCAGAGCTGGAACTGGCGACACGTGCGGCACGCAAGAAGAACAAGAATGTCGAGGACATTCTGATCGACGAATTTCAGGTGAAGCCCCAGGCGTTGGGTGGGGCTCTGGGCAAATATTTTGGTGTGCCCTATGAGCCGTATAAACCTGATCGGATCAAGCCGATCGATCTGCTCAAGAATCTGAAACGCGACTACGTCGAAGCAGCCAATTGGATTCCGATCGAGGACACCAAGGAAGGGCTGCTAGTAATGACCACGGACCCGGAGCATGTCAAAAGCTCCCGGGTTGTCGAAAACATCTTTCCCAAGCAGAGGCCGGTCTATCGAATTTGTACAGCGCGCGATTTCCAGCAAACGGTCGCACAATTTTTTGGCGGTGGTGGCGCAGACGGGCAGGTCGATAGTGGCAATATCGATGACATTTTGGGTTCGCTCGACGATGAAGCAGAACCGGGGGAGATTGGCAGCGATGATGCTTCTGCTGCTGCCGACAACGAACTGGTCAAACTGGTTAACAAGATCATCATAGATGCGTACAATCAAGGTGCTTCGGACATCCATATCGAGCCGATGCCTGGAAAGAGCAAGACAGGTATTCGCTTCCGGCGTGATGGGTCGTTGGCGCCTTACATCGAGGTGCCTGCCAGTTACCGGCCCTTGTTGCGCGCCTCAAGATCATGTGCGATCTGCCACTTCCGAAAAAGCGCAAACCGCAAGACGGAAAAATCAAGTTCAAGAAGTATGGGCCGCTTGACATCGAACTTCGTGTTGCGACCATTCCGACCACGGGCGGTGTTGAAGACGTTGCCGCTGCGACTTCATGGCAGCAACCATTCCGCCTGCTGGGTCTACGACTAAAGCAACAAGAACAAATCTGGTACGTTGCCCAAAACCATACGGGCTGCTTCGTGGCGTGGTTAACCTGCGCAAGACGACGACACTGCATTCGGTACTTCTGGTCGCTCATACCTCTGATACCAAGATTTGGACCGCAGAGGATCCTGTTGAAATCACACAAAAAGGACTCCGTAAAGTTCAGGTCAATCGCGTCACGACTTTGCCGCGATGAAGGCCTTCCCGGAAGCCGACCGATATCATAAAATGTGATGCCGAGACGACCACATCGGTGAAGCCGCCGAGGCGTTCCTGACGGCACATGGTTTTTGCGACCCTTCACACAAATTCGGCCCCGGAGGCGATCATCCGCTTGCTCGACATGGGGATGGATCCGTTCAATTTTGCGGACGCGTTGGTCGGCATCTTGGCGCAGCGATTGGCAAAACGGCTCTGCGGCAAGTGCAAGGAACCCTATACGCCCGACCAGGAAGAGATCAAGCAATTTATGCAGGAATTTACGTCTGACCTGCGTCAGTCCGAAAGATGGAAAAAGGACCCGGGTGGTGAGGCCAAGAAGCTCTACGATTATTGGCTGAAAGAATATGGAAATGACGGAAAACTGACCTTTTATCGCGCCAGGGGTTGCGATACCTGTGGGGGAAGCGGCTATAAGGGCCGTGTAGGCCTGCATGAGTTGCTTGTGGCGAGTGATCCGGTCAAGAAATTGATCCAGGAAAAGGCGCGGGTCGCGGAGATTTTTGTCAAAGCCGTGGAAGACGGCATGTCTACATTGAAGATGGATGGCATGGAAAAGGTCATGATGGGATTGACCGATATGAAGCAGGTCCGTGCTGTTTGCATCAAGTAAATGGCTGGACGCGCAGACATTGGTGCAATGACCGGTGCCTACCGGGCGTTGTCTTCGCCGGCTGGCAATGCCCGCCTTTTTACTGCGCTTGAATACCTGAACCGGATTGGCATTGCCCTTTCCGCGGAACGCAATCTTGACAAGTTGCTGGAGACAATTCTCACGGCGGCGAAGACCATTACCCATGCGGATGGCGGCACGCTTTATCGCCTGATTGATGGGAAGCTGAAGTTCGAGATCATGCTGAACGACAGCTTGAAGATTGCGATGGGTGGAACCTCGGGCAACGAGATTCCGTTCTATCCGATTCCCATTCACCAGCCCGATGGAAGTGAAAACCTGTCCATGGTGGCTGCTTATGCGGCATTGCGTGACGAAACAGTCAACATTGCAAACGCATATGAAGCGGATGGCTTCGATTTTTCGGGAACGCGGAATTTTGACAAGAAAACCGGATATCGTTCGACGTCATTTCTGACGATTCCGATGAAGGACCACCAGTCGGAGATCATTGGCGTCCTTCAATTGCTCAATGCACAGGATGCCCGCGGGAAAGTCGTGCCATCATTTACGTTGGAAGATCAACGATTGGCAGAATCCCTTTGCATCGCAAGGTTACGCGTATTGACCAATGTGATGTTGATCAGCCTGCTTGAAAATCTTTCTTCGTTGCTGATCGACCTGATCAACACCGCCATTGACGAGAAATCTCCCTATACAGGGGGGCACTGCAATCGTGTCCCGGCACTGACGATGATGTTTGCTGAGGCGTCATGACCAATGGACCCTTGCCGACTTCGATTGACTGAAAAGATCGGCATGAACTCAAGATTGGTAATCTGTTGCACGACAGGAACAACACGCCGGTTCATGATGACAGCAACAAAGCTTGAAACCATTTTTGATCGTATTCATTTTGTTTCACAACGGTTCGAAATCTTGAAACAGCAGGCCGAGCTTGACATGTTTCGTGCTTGTGAACTGGCGCGTGAACAGGGTGATTTGAACGCCGCCGCAGCAGCAAGACAACTTTTCGAAGAGAAGGTCCGGCAATTTGATGAGGATCGGGAGTTTCTGCGAAGGATGAATGTCGGCGGCGAAAAGATGAGCGCCGACGATCAGGTCCGGGTCGATCGCATTGCCGCATATCCCATGCGGGATGGAACCGGGGGGACCGTAGCGTTCTTGTCGGAAAACGAGCGGGCAAACCTCAATATTCCGTATGGCACTCTCATGCCGGAAGAAAGAAAGATCATCAACCACCACATTGAGGCGACGATTGCGATGCTGGAGGCACTGCCATGGCCCAAGCACCTCGAAAACGTTCCGGAATATGCGGGTGGGCATCATGAGCGCATGGATGGCAAAGGCTATCCAAAAGGCCTCACACGCGACCAAATGAGTATTCAGGCCCGAATCATGGGCATTGCAGATATCTTTGAAGCGCTAACCGCCAAGGATCGCCCCTATAAGCCCGGAAAGACGTTGTCAGAATCGTTGGAAATTCTTGGGAAATTCAAACTCAATGGACATATTGATCCGGACCTCTTCGATGTTTTTGTGCGAGAGAAGATCTATTTGAAGTACGCCAAGCAATTCATGGATCCCGCCCAGGTTGATGAGGTGGTTGAAAGCAAAATTCCGGGTTTTGTCACTGCTCCCAAGTGACAAATTTTGTCAGTTTTGACGTGTTGGGGCGCAAAACTGGGCGTCTGGCCTTTAGGTTTCTTCATCAGTTCCGTCGCTGTTCAATAACTCTTGCTTGCGGCATTTCCTATTCTTGGGACTTTCAATCAACTTTTGCGTATTTCAGTGGGCACGATAAACCTGTGCTTATGTAACCAATTGATAATAATACATTTATTGGTCGTCCATTGCGGTGCGTATCTGGATCCACCGTAGACGTGATGTACTAGTCGGAAGTTTGGCACGCGGGTTGCTCTTAATTGACTCGAACACGATGCACTTGTGTTTGACACCCTAACTAGTTAAGGAGCAATCAATGAAGAAAGTTCAACAAGGCTTTACCCTGATCGAACTGATGATCGTCGTGGCGATTATCGGTATCTTGGCTGCTGTGGCTATTCCTGCCTACCAGGATTACACCGCAAAGGCACAGTCATCTGAAGGATTCACGCTGATGGCCGGCTTGAAGACTCCGATCTCCGAAGCTGTTGCCGCCCAAGGTCTAGCTGCGGGCTGCGTGATTCCCGCAGGTGCAGTGACCACCGGCAAGTATTTGGCCACGATCACCGCCGCATCTGCTGGTACGGTGTGCACCTTGACCGGTACCTATGTAGCCGCCGGTGCCAACCAGAAGATCCTCGGCCAAACCAACACGATGGCGTTTGATGCGTCAACCGGTGCTTGGACCTGCTCGTCTACATTGCCGGCAGGTGTTCGCCCCGCTTCTTGCTAATTCCTAGCCAGCGGCATGCCGACAGATACGTTGGTATCT
>JBGAUM010000046.1:0-25737 GCA_044228625.1 Usitatibacteraceae bacterium
GCGCAGACGAATGCCGCTTCGGCCGAGTTGCAATCCATTGCTCTATTTCGCTGGCCAGCCAGCCGACAGCCTTTGCGGACAACCGAATGGATTGGGGAAATTCTCCCGACTTTGTCAATGAATATATAGAAGAACGCGATAGACCGCACATCTGTCTTACTTGCATGAGGCGCAGAACTTGGTTCGGATTCATGATTTTCCCTTTCGGAGGTCGACGGCACCAGCTTCGCATATCCTAACGAGGCCAATCGGCAAAAACCCATCAAAAAACATGGGGGAAAACGGGGGGCACTGGTTTCGTACGGAATGTGGTTCTTGCGCATCAGCAAAATGAAAGTGTTCACGAAGGGGACCCAATTCGCCCGGGTCGTCAAAATGTCAGGGTTTCAAGCGCATCCCTTGCTCGGGCTTGGGTCAGATGGCCGTAATGCTTTTCGATCATCGCGATGCTCGTCCCGCTAATTCGTGCAGTAGTTAACGTATCCAAGCCAGATTGAATCAAGTCTGTAATTCCACTGTGCCTTAGCGCGTATGCGGTCGTGGCACTCGGTAGGTCTGCAGCTTTCGCCGCCGCCTTAAGCGGTCCCTTCCATTGGTCTTTGTTCCAATGGCCGCCAGTGGGGTTCGCGAAAACCGGAGCTGACGGGGCCTTCCCTCTGCACTTGGACGCAAGAAAGTTCGCAGTGACTGACGGTACGGTGATCCTGCGGTCTGTGCCGTGCTTGTCCTTTCCTACTGTCAGCGTATTTAGTCTGCCATCGTAGTTGCATACCTTGAGTGCGGCCAGTGCTCCCGGACGAAGTGGCAGATAGCATAGGCCCCGAAGAAAATCCTGCAAGGCCGGATCGGCGTGCTCAAGAAGCTTCTGTCGCTGCGATGCGTCCAGATAAACATCTCGCCGTTTGTCTGCATTCTTCGCAGGCACAAGCGCCGAGGTCCAAGCCATTGACGATGTGACAAGCCCGTCCAGAAGCCCTAAATTCAATGCAGCCCGCAGCGGCGTCATATCGCGATTGATTGCGCCATCCGACCTATGCCGGGTTACGTTTGATTGGCCCGTTCCGCTCAGAATCGGGGTGTTGCGAAGAGCTTGCCGCCAGTCCGCAAGGTGGAGTTTGCGAAGCTTTTGAATCTCGATGTTCGCAATCTCGGAGCCGTATACCCAACGACGAAAGCGCGCAGCAACATCGTCAGCGGTTGAAACTCTGCCTAGTTTCCGCAGATGCTGGACATACCGTTCACAGACTTGGCTCACTGTAAAAACCTCTGAGCTGCCGCCCATCCCCAGATGCTTGAACCAATCTTCAGCGGCCTTTCTTGCCAAATCGTATCTTCGATGGTCGGGATACTCCGCAAAATCCCCCAGCGATTGATACCTCTGCTTTCCCGATACTTCATCCCGTGAGCGCGCGACCCAGGTTCCAGGCGCTCCTTTGGTCATCTTGCGGTAGCCAAGAAAGCAGCCCCTTTCAGTCCGAACCCAGTACGGCTCTCGACGCGCTTTGAGCTTGACGCGATCTTGAACGCCATCAATTCTCGCCATCCGCTGCCCCGTAGTACGGAAAAAGTACGGAAATCTTACTCGAACTGATCGAAACACTGTTGGACAAATTTACCTCTGTACAGTGGTCCAAGGAAGTCCAAAGAAGTCCGCTTTTCCGTCCTTCACACGGCAGGGGTCACTGGTTCGATCCCAGTACCGCCCACCAAGTAAAAAAAGCCCGGCGAACCGGGCTTTTTTGTTTGCTGTGGCATTTGCACCGGCACGCCGCCGGCGCATTGCCTAGTTGATCAATATCCGGCGGTTTTTTTCCGTTTCGCGCTTCGGAAGCATCAACATCAGCACTCCGTCCTCATATTTTGCCTCGACGCGTTCTTCATCGACTTCAACCGGCAGCACAAATTGCCGCGTGACGGCGCCCACATAGCGCTCGCAACGAAGCACACGTTCGGCGTCCTTGTATTCACGCTCTTTCTTGACATCGGCGTTGATGGTGACCACGCCGCCATTCACGTCAACCTTGATGTCTTCTTTCTTGACGCCAGGGATGTCAGCTTTGACGCGATAGGCCTTGTCATCCTCGACCACATCCAACCGGATGTTCAATTCGTCGACCGGCATTTCGAAGCGGTCGGGCCGCAGGAATCCGCGGAAGAAACGGTCAAAGGGCTCTACAACAAATGGATCAAACGGCTTCAGATTTGTCATGGCAATCTCCTCATGCAAGCAGACCGGAACTCTCACCGGTGCGCCATCTTGCAAAGGTGACCAGCGCGTCCATGACCATGCTGGCACGCCGAAAATCCGGGGTATTGCGCGGCATCAAAGGATCGCAAGTTTGCCCGCTGGATTCGACGTCAGATTGACTGAATTCAAGTCAGCCGTTGCGTGGTGCCTTGAGCATGTCCTTCGGCACGGCTTTCATGCGTTGCGCCAGTGCATGCAGCAACCCGGTGAGCGCGGAGGTGCGTCGCCAAACCATTGCAATCCGTCGATGAGGCTCCGGGGCGGTAAAGGGAATCAATTTCACATTGGGCGAACGCGCTGCACTCCCGTGCACCGCCAGCGCCGGCAACAACGTGGCCCCCGCATTGGCGGCCACCATGTGCCGGAGCGTTTCAAGGCTTGTTGCGCGAAATCCTGATCGTTCCGCGGCGCCGGCCATTTGGCAGACCTCCAAGGCCTGGTCGCGAAGGCAGTGTCCTTCGTCAAGCAGCAGCAGCGACTGGTCGTTGAGGTCTGCCAGTTTGATGCGCCGATGCTTGGCCAGCGGATGCGTCGGCGGCGCCGCAAAGACAAAAGCTTCCTCAAACAGGAACTCGGCGTGCAATTGTTCATCGTGGATCGGCAACGCAAGGACACCAGCATCCAACTCGCCATCGTGCAGTTTCCGAAGGATGACTTCGGTCTTTTCCTCGGCGAGGATGAGTTCGAGCTTCGGGTAGTGTTGGACGATGCCCGGGACCACATAAGGCAGCAGGTAGGGTCCCAGCGTCGGAAAGATGCCGATGCGAACGCGACCAGCCTCAGGGTCCTTGAATCGCCGGGCAATCGATTTGATTTCGTCTGCTTCGCGCAGAATCACCCGCGCGCGCGCCGCGACTTTTTCCCCCAACTCGGTCAGCAAGACATTGCGGGGACTTCGCTCGACCAGCGGCATCCCCAACTCCTCTTCCAGCTTTTTCAACTGCGTGGAGAGCGTCGGCTGAGACACAAAACTGGCTTCTGCCGCGCGTCCGAAGTGGCGGTGATCGGCCAAGTTGACCAGATAGCGCAAGTCACGAAGATTCAATGCTCCCCCCGCTTTTCATTGACATTGTCAATCTATTCAATACTAACAATTGATTGGATGAATCTCCAGGACGTCGCCAAAATTCAGCCCGTAAATCAATGTAGCACTTTTCATTCACCAGTCAAATCGAAGGAGATTTTCATGCTGACCGTCGGCGACCAATTTCCCGCTTTCAAACTGAAGGCCACTGTGACCAACAACCTTGGGAACGCCTTTACCGACATTGATAACAAAACGTATGCCGGGAAGTGGCTGTGCGTGTTCTTTTACCCGAAGGACTTTACCTTTGTTTGTCCAACTGAAATCGTGGCTTTTGGCGAAATGAACCAGCAATTCGCAGACCGTGATTGCCAAATCCTCGCTGGCTCGATCGACTCAGAATTCGTGCACTTGGCCTGGCGCAAAGACCACAAAGACCTCAACCACCTCCCGTTCCCGATGTTGGCCGATATCAAGCGCGAGTTGTCCACGGCATTGGGAATCCTCGACAAGGAAGAGGGTGTTTCCCAGCGCGCAACATTCCTTGTCGATCCAAACGGGGTGATCCGCTTCGCCATGGTGACCGAAATGAATGTGGGCCGCAATCCAGCGGAAGTCTTGCGCGTCCTGGATGCACTGCAGACTGACGAGTTGTGCCCTTGCAATTGGAAACAGGGCGAGGAAACCCTGAAACTCGCTGCCTGAGGGGTAGATCATGCAAACAATCCACTCCCAGATCCCGGATTACGCCAAGGACCTGCGCCTCAATCTTGATTCGGTACTGACGGAGGGCGGCGCTCCCGGCTTGTCCGTGCGACAAATCGCCATCGTGGCGCTGGCTTCCGCCATTGCGGCCCGCCATGCGCCACTGACCTCCGCGGTGGCGGAAAAATCGGCGCAGACGCTGGATCAGAAGTCGATGGATGGCGCACGCACGGCAGCAGCCATCATGGCCATGAACAATGTCTATTACCGGTTCACGCATTTGGCGACCAATCCGGAATATGTCACGCTGCCGGCGCGGTTGCGGATGAATGCCATGGCGAATCCCGGAATCGACAAGATCGATTTCGAACTCGCCTCGATTGCGGTCTCCGCCATCAATGGCTGCGGCCTCTGCATCGATTCGCATGAAAAGACGCTCAAGCAGCACGGTGTGTCGACGCAGGCCATTCAATCGGCGGTTCGCATTGCCTCAGTCCTGGCTGCCGTGGCAAACGTGTTGGAGCAGGACGACGCCTCTCAATCCGTTGCAATGCAGGCTGCCGCATAAGTAAATCGCTGAACAGATCCAAACGCCGCTTCGGATCAATACGAAGCGGCGTTCTCTTTTTGGCGCTACACTCCTCGCATGCAGAAATTCGGCTTCCGCATTCAAACCCGCGCCGGGATGACGGTCGACAACTTGGTCATTCACGGCGCCGATCAAGCACAAGCAGAGGCCAAACTGCGAAAGATGTACCACCACTGCACAGTGCTGGAGTGCAAGCCGCTGGAAGACACGGTGCGCGGGGATGCCACCGACGTTGAAGGCGCGATTTCGCTTATTCTGGGCCGGCAGGACCCAGAGGCGCCCTGACTCTACAATGTCGCCTAGGCGGCGACGGCCAGGAAATCGCTGGAAACCAGTTCGTCGTAAAGCGCCTGGTAATCCTGGGCTCCGCGGCTCGATGGCGCGTGCTCGAATACATCCTTTTCTGCGAACGGACTCTCGGCCAGTGACACGGACTCGGCGATCCGGGTCTCGCACAGTTCAGCGCCAAATCGTTCCCGAAAAGTTCGCTCAATATCCCAGGACATCTTTCTGCGGCCGTCAAATCGGGTGATGACATAGCGCCGTTCGATGCGCTTCTTCATGACCGGCCCCAGCGCGTTCAGGGTTTTTTCGACCTGCAGTGCCCCTTTGACTGCAAGGTAGTCTGCGGACACCGGCACCAAAACCTTGTCCGCCGCAAAGATGGCCGACAGCGACAATACTCCCAGCAATGGGCAACAATCGATGATCACGGGACGCGAGCCATTGAGCGCCTCGCGTTCGAGGGCAAACTTCAGGCGATTGAGGACATTCGGGCCTTTGCCGAACTGCGTGTCCACCTTGGCCAACTCAAGATGTGCGGGGATGAGCGACCAGCAGCGCCCGACATCCTTGATCAAATCGGCCAATGGACGGTTGTCCCGATAAAAGCCGTAGGCGCTCTCGCCACTGTTGGCGATTTGCACACCGCTTAACGCAGACAGGTGAGCCTGTGGATCAAAGTCAATGGCAAGCGGGGCTTGACCCGCACGCCCCAATGCCGCAGCAAGATTCAACGCCGTCGTGGTTTTGCCGACGCCGCCCTTTTGGTTGAATACGGTGATCCTGGCCATGCCTGCACCTCATGTTGTGAAATGGGCTGATCGGGTCAACAAGCAATGAGACCAACCCCAACAGTATGCGAACTTTGATAAATATCACGAAATCAACAAGTTAGCAAGAAAACTTCATGTGCCATCCAAATATCCGCAAACTTCACGCCGGCCCAATAGCCATGTGCCGATAAAAGCGCGACCAAACGCAAATGATTCAATCCGGTTAAACTCCGCCTCCCGCCGGGAGTCCCCATGAGCTTTTCACGCGCCGAGTCTGCACTGCAGTTCCGAGCCCATTCGCTGGACGGCGACCTCGCGCGCAAGCGTTTGCGCGAACGCTACATCGCCATCCAATTTCCGGACTATTTGGCTGTGCGTGACGATTCGTCATCGGTCATTCGCCTGGCCCGGGAATTGCACGACGACGGAGAGCGACGACTGGCCAGCGAAGTCCTCATCCTCGCCACTCAAGACCATCCGCAGGACAAGTCCTTCGTGCTTGCCCTGCTCGAGCTGGCCTACCTGTCTGACGACGCAGAGCTCTTTTGCGCGGTTGCCACCTATTTCCGGGACACCTTTCCGAAGGCGCTGGAAAACAATGTGATCAATACCTTGGGCCGGCACATTGCCCCGCGCCATGCGGCCTTCGTGTCCAGCGGAAAGTCGACACAAGGTTCGCCCTACACCATTCCAGGTTGGAGCCAGACCGGCGCGTTGCGCAACGACGCTGAAGCGCACGCTGAGTTCAGGCAGTTCCTCTTGAGCATGCGCGTGGCAGGTCAATCGGGATGAAGCTTCAACTTTCCGAGGACTCAAAGGTCGATCATGCCGCCTATCAGGCGCACCTGGAATCGATCATTGCCGATTTGCGGAATCCCCCCAAGGCCCTCGACGCCATGGCGACCGCAGGTGCGGTGGCGATTGCGCTTGCCGATTTCGAGGAAAAATCAGCGCCGGTCAGAGCGGCAGCGCTGAACATGTCCTTTCAGCGGGTGGACATGGAGCACGGAGAATTCCTGTGGCTGGCAGACATCTACGCGCGCCTCGCCGCGGCCGTCAGGACGCTGGCCGACAAAGTCTCCGACAGCGATGCCGTCCCCCCGGCCATTCGCGTTCGTTTCTGGGCGCATGCGTTGCTGGCCGGCGGCAATGAATGCAAGTGGCGGCTGATCGCAGGATTGCGGTCATCCCCCGCCCAAATCCATTGGCACCACTTGCAGCTCGGACGCGCCCAGGCTGACCAAACCGCCGACGTGGTGATCAGCATTCCGATCGAGGGCTCGAGCCGCGAAACGAGCGTGGAAGCCTTGTACATGCGGGCGCTGTTGCTGGAGCGTCTGGCCAGCGGCAACCTCAACGCACAGCAGATCGAGATACTTGACGAGTGGCTGCTGGCCTGGATGCATTCGCTCATCGTCTCGCGCAAGCGTCCGGAAGACGAAAATGCACTGGTCGCGGATCTAACCGGCTCCAAAGGATTCACGTTGGCCCTTCGTGGCGACCCCGAGGGCGATCCGCGCGGCAAGGTTTACCTTCCCGTCAAACCGATCATGCGCCAGCTGGACCATGCGATCGAGCGCTTTCACCAGGGTTTGATTTTTCCGGGATTTGGCCTGGGCATGCACTTTCGCATTGAAGAGCACGCCGGCGTCATCGATTATCTGTCCAGAGAGTTCGCGCTCCTGATGGCGCGCAAAGAGTTCAAACAGCCCCGAATCGCCGCCGAGGGTTTTCGGGACGCCGCGGTCTTCGTCGGGATGAATGACATCCTGACACGCGCCGTCCAGGCGTCGGAGGCGTCGCTATTGCGAATTGCGGCGCCAATGGTCCATGGCGGCGCGGGCAAAGGCAGCTTTGCGGCGCTGGATCCCGCGATGCGCGTGTTGACGGTGAGCGATGTCAGTGAGTCCGGTTTTGGATTAATCGCCGGTGCCGACCACCAGGATGCGCTGGCTGTCGGCGACATTGCAGCCGTTCGTCTGACGGCGCAGTCTCCGGCGACCATTTGCGTGGTGACACGCAAGGTGCGCCAGCCCCAGTCGCGCGGCACGTTGATCGGGCTGCGCATCCTTACGCGCACAGCACGCCCGTTGTCGCTGGAGCATGCCGGGAACGACGAGAAGTCGTCCGGCGGCACCAAGGGTGCACGACCAGCTGTATCCGCAATCTTTATTCCCGGTGAAGACACGTCCGGTCGCGGCGATTCCATCATCGTGAGCGAAACGGTGTATCGCGGCCCCGCGACTTTTCGAGCCCGGCTTGGAAGTGACACGTTTTGCGTCACGTTGGGTCGCATCAAGAAGCAGGGACGCGGGTGGAAAATGGCCGCCTTCAGCGTCACCCGCTGGGACCCCGCCACACATGACAATGATGCGGCGAGGGCAGCAAGAACTAGCGCAAACGCTCCAGCAACATCGCATCGCCGTAGCTGAAGAACCGGTAACGCGACGCAATGGCGTGCGCGTAAGCGCGGCGGATGTTCTCCGTTCCCGCAAATGCCGACACCAGCATCATGAGCGTGGACTTTGGCAGATGAAAATTGGTGATCAGCCGGTCGACCACGCGGAATTCAAACCCCGGCGTTACAAACAAGCGCGTGCTCGCGGATCCGGCTGTCACCTCTCCGGAGTTCCCGCATAAGGCGGCGGATTCGAGCGTGCGCAAGCTCGTGGTCCCCACTGCGATGATGCGGCGCCCCGCTGACCTTGCAGCATTGACGAGATGCGCCGTCGATTCCGGGACCTGATACCACTCCTGGTGCATGACGTGCGTTGAAATGTCATCGCCGCGCACCGGCTGAAAAGTCCCGGCACCGACATGAAGCGTCACATGCGCGAGCTCGACACCCATTTCCTGCAGGGAGGCGCGCATCTTGACATCAAAGTGCAGCCCTGCGGTCGGGGCGGCGACTGAGCCTGGCTCATTCGCGTAGACGGTCTGATAGCGCACCAAGTCGACTGCAGAAGGCATGTGATCAATGTAGGGCGGCAGCGGCACTTCGCCGATGGCTTCGGTGACTTCGAGCACTTTGTGGTTCCCAAAGTCCAGCACAAACAAGTCATCTTGGCGGCCCTTGACCCCTGCCGAAATGCCCTCGGCAAACTCGAGCCGCGAGCCTGCCTTTGGCGATTTGGAGGCACGAACATGTGCCGTTGCGACGCTGCCTTCAGGAAAAATGTGTTCGATCAGCACCTCAGCCTTGCCGCCGCTGTCCTTTTGCCCCAGCAACCTTGCCTTGATCACGGCGGAATCGTTGAACACCATGACATCGCCTTTGCGCACCAATGCCGCCAATTCCCGAAACTGACGATCAAACAATGCACCGGTGGAAGTCTCAAGATGCAACAATCGGCTATCGCCCCGAGAGGCCGGCGGATGCTGGGCAATCAGGTCCGGTGGCAAGTCAAAATCGAAATCGGAAAGCTGCATGTCTGCGTGGGATAAAAAAGGCACGCGAGCTTACGCTATAATTCGCGCCTCGCAAACACTCTTGCGAACAGTCACCAGAGGCTCCGAGCGATGTTCGGGGCTTGCAAATGCCGGGATGGCGGAACTGGTAGACGCACTGGACTCAAAATCCAGCGGTAGCGATACCGTGCCGGTTCGATTCCGGCTCCCGGCACCACACAAGAAAAATGGCCCGTTTGCGGGCCATTTTTCATTCCGGGCCCAGTGCGCATTGAACGGCGAATCTCTTGGCCCGGTCGGTTCATCCCGATACGCATGCCACATTGATAGCGGCGCCCCATCCTTCAGGCGGTCAACCAACAAACTCCAATGCCTGCGCGCCGTTCAGGGCAAAAATCGGCCAAAACCCATGCCAGTACTTGGGTTTCCCTTTGCACTTCAAGCCGCTCTGAGCGCATCGACGATTTTCAGTCTCGACGCTTTCATTGCGGGCAAAAAACCGCCAACGAAACCCATGAAGAGGGCAAACAACAGCGTCTTCACCACAATACCTGCCGTCAATGTGAACCCGAAGGCGAGTTGCGAAAACGACTGGAAATTCAACGTCGAAATCGTGAATGCCTGGAGAAATGAGGCCAGAAACAATCCTGCCAAGCCGCCGATCAATGCGAGCATCAGCGACTCAATGAGGAAGGCGACCAGGATCGAGGGGCGGCGGAATCCCAGCGCCCGCAAAGTGCCGATCTCCGCAGTTCGTGTCGCGACGGCCGAGTACATCGTGATGGCGGCACCGATCATCGCGCCTGCGGAGAAGATGACAGACAGCACCGTACCCAAAATGGAAATGAAGGTGGACAGCGCCTTGGACTGGTCTTCGTAAAAAATCCGCTCACGCTTGCTTTCCAATTGCATGCGAATGTCATCAGCGACATTCTTGTTGATGGCCGTGAACGCGTCAGGATGGTTCAGGCGCACCAGCATGGACGAAAAATTCAGGCGGCGAAACGATTGCATCAGCAACTCGGCATCGCCCCACACTTCGGAATCGAACGCACTCTTGCCCCCGTCGAAGTGGCCCACCACGGTCCACTCGCGACCGGCGAACTTGAGCTGCTGGCCGATCTCGACGCCTTCAAATTCCTGGCGAACATTGAGCCCCACGATGATCTCGGACGACCCAGGTCGAAACGGGCGGCCTGCGGTGATCTTGACCTGCGGGCGCAGGATCAGGCCATTCTTCGCAACGCCGCGCGCAACGATGTTGGAGGGGCGATCCTGTCCACGCTTGACCAGCCCAATCAGCACGACCGATTCCTTGGACACCAGCGGCAATCCCTCGCGGTCACGCGCGACTTCCGGCTGGCTCTCGACCAACGCGGCCTGGTCACGCGTGATGCCACTCTGGATTTCGGTCTCGGCACCCTTCCGGATGAACATCGCGTTGTCGATGGAGCCGGTGCCCACCATGGTCTTGTTCAAGCCGGCGTCCAGCATCAGAACCGCCGAGAAAACGAAGGCGACCAGCGCCATCCCGGCCGCGGTAAGTGCCGTCGTGAGCTTGCGCGTCCAGAGATTGCGAAAAATGTAAGAAAGGGGGATCTTCATCGAGAAACCTCCCGCTCAGGAAGGGCGCAGGCGCGCGCGCCTCGCACAATCCATCAATGGCTTATCCCACATGGCGCAACCCTTCCACAATGCGGATGCGGGCAGAGCGCCACCCGGGTACCAGGGCAGCAACGAAACCCACCACACCTGCACAAACCCATTGCATGGCGACAGTGTCGCCGCTGACCTTGAACGCGGCAAACGCCGCGCCCGCCGGTGACGCTGCAAAGCCGGCAGCCATCGGAAAGGTCAGCAAGACACCCAGTCCCGCGCCAATCAGACAAAGCATCATGGCTTCTCCAAACACCAACGCAGCCACAAAGCCGGGGGAAAACCCCAGTGCCTTCAGGGTGGCGTACTCCGCCGTCCGCTCGCGCGCCGTCATCGCCATGGTGTTGGCCACGACCGCCATGATGATGAAGATCACCACAAACGACACAATGCGAATGGCAAGGACAATCGTTTCCATTTGCGCCACAAATCCAAGCTGAAAAGCCTTCTCGGTTTCCGTCAACGTTTCGGCCAGCGAATTCTTGAATTCCGCATCGATGGCGCGCGCGATCTCCGCCGTGCGCGTTGGGTCCGTCACTTCTACGTTGAACACGCCAATCTGGTCGGCGCGGCGCGGGTAACGTTTCTTGAGCCATTCATTCACGTAGTCCCAATGGAAATAGAACTGACGCGTCAATGCGACTTCGTCCCGACCGTCATAAATCGCGCGGACCGTGAACTGCCACTCGCCGGGGAAGATCGTCCCGCGGATCGGGACGGTGTCCCCAACTTTCCAGCCGAACTGGTCGGCGAGCTTGCGCCCGACCACGGCTCCCTGCCGGTCGCGCTTGAATGCCAGCAACTCCTCCGGCTTGATGATGAATTCGGAATACATCTCGAGATAGTTCTCGTGGTCCACCGCGAACTGTGGAAAAAAATTCTTGGGTTCGATGTAGATGCCACCAAACCACTGCGAATGGGAAACCGATTTCACTCCGGGAATGGCCTTGATGCGCTCTCTGTAGTAGGCGGGCATCGGAAAGACCAGCGATATCGCATTGCGCGTGATCATGCGCGCATTTGAAGACGCATTCGCCCCCGCGAACCAGGCATCCACCACGGTTTGCAACAACCCGAACGCCATGACCGCGATGATGAGGCCGGTAATGGTCAACGCCGTGCGGAGCTTTGCACGGAAAACGTTTTTGAAGATGAGTTTCAGGAAGAACATGGCAACGATCGTGGGCTGAGTGGACAGGGCCGAGGCGGAGGAGACTCGCTACCCCACCAACTCCCCCTTTTCCAGATGAACCATGCGCCGCGCGGCTTCCGCCGCATGGGCATCATGCGTGACCATGATGATTGTCTTGCCGAGTTCCACATTCAGCTGTTTGAGAATGCCCAAGACCTCGGTGGCCGAATGCTTGTCCAGATCCCCGGTCGGTTCATCGCAAACGAGAATGGTCGGGTCCGTCACGATGGCACGCGCAATGGCGACGCGCTGCTGCTGGCCTCCCGACAATTCGTTGGGGTGATGGTCCATGCGATCGCCCAGCCCGACCATGTTTAGCGTCAGCTCCACTCGTGCTCGCCGCTCCCGCCGCGAGAGGTTGGTCAGCTGCAGCGGCAGTTCGACATTCTCGAAAGCCGACAAGACCGGCATCAGGTTGTAGAACTGAAAAATGAAGCCGATGTTCGACGCGCGCCAATCCGCCAACTCCCCTTCGCTCAATTCGGCAATGTCCACGCCGTCCACCCGCAAGGTCCCATGATCGGGCTTGTCGATGCCGGCGATCAGGTTCAACAGTGTGGACTTGCCGGAACCCGAAGGTCCCATGAGGGAAATGAAGTCCCCCCGCGCGATGTCGAGCGTGATGTCATGCAGGACCGGAACCACTTGCTCGCCACGCTGATAACTCTTGGCGAGGTGCTTGATTTCAACGAGGGGAGAGGACATCGCGGATCTACTTCTTCGCGATGCTGACTTTTGATCCGTCACTGAGCTTGTCGCCCGGCTTCAGGATCACCTTGTCTCCCGCCTTGACGCCGCCGACTTTCGTGAGATCGCCCACCTTTTCGCCGATGGTCACCGGAGCAAGCCTGGCCTTGTCACCATCGAGAAGGAAGACGACGTTCTTGCCGTCGCGTTTGGTAATTGCATCGCCCTGCACGGCGGTGACGCTCTTGCGCTCTTCAGGCATTAGTTCGCGCGAAAGGAACGCCACCTTGGCAGACATGTCCGGAAGCACCCGGGAATCCTTTTCCACGAATTCCACTTTGACCAACACCGTGGCTTTCGAGCGATCCACCGTGGGAACGATGCGGCTCACCTTCCCAAGCAAGCGCAATTCGGGGAAGGCATCGAGCTGGATTTCGACCGGTTGGCCCACCTTGATTTTTGCGAGGGAAACTTCCGACACGTCAGCCTCGACTTCCAGCGTCGCCATGTCCGCAATATTGACCACCGCACCCTTGGTGTCGGCCGCCGAGGAGAACGGGGTAATGATGTCGCCGACGTTGGCGTTCTTGGTCAGCACCACGGCATCAAACGGCGCGCGAATCAGGGTTTGTTCTACGCTGACATTCGAGGCGCGCACATTGGCCTCAGCCACGCCGATGGCGCCGTTGAGCGACGCCACCGCGGCACGCGCCTTGTCGGCACGCGCCTTTGCAGCGTCGAGCGCCGCGCCGGAAATGAAATTCTTGTTGGAAAGATCCTCACTGCGCTTCAGGTTGGCATCCGCGTCCCGCAATTCCGCCATTCCCTGCTCCAGATTGGCCTTGGCAGCACGTAGCGCCGCATTGGCTTGGTCGTTGGCGGCCGAAACATCGCGGTTTTCGATGCGCGCCAGAATCTGGCCCGCCTTGACGATCGAGCCTTCCTGCACGCCCAGGTACTCCAGCCGTCCCGTCGCCTTGGTGGACACGGCTGCCTTGCGTTGTGCGGTGACTCTACCCGTGGCATTGAGCACGGTGATGGATTGCGACGGATAGGCAGTCGCCACCACGGTGGTCTCGATGGTGACTGCCCGGTTGGAGCCCATCATCAACGCGACCAGCACCAGCGCGACAAGCCCCAATACGATGCCGATGATCCACTTTCCCCTGCCACCACTTTTCCCTTTGAAGGCTTTTTGGTCGCGGGCAATCGAGAGCTGAGAAAGGTCGGGCGTGTTCACGGCGTTGAATCCAGGGTCAAATAAGTGCCGCGATTATAGGTGACCGCTCGTTCGGCACGTTCTTGACATGCGACCAGCCGCAGACATTGGGTCGCCAATGGCAGCCTGCGCGCGTCAATCGCGCAAGAGGTGCTCGAACAGGAAACCGGTGGACCGCGCTTCGCCGGACGCAAACGCGTCCACGATTGTGAAATGGTTGGCGTCATGCACTTCGCATGCCTCGATATCCATACCCGGCCAGGCGCGTTTCAAAAGCGCCGATTGTGCGCGAAAGGCCTCTGTTTCCTGATCACCGGTTTCGAGGCATACGGGCAAATCATGTGCTGGCGCCAGTAATGCCGGGGAGCCTTGGCGGGCCGACGCTTCATCGAGGCACAAGTCCACATTCATGGAGCAGCGCAATAGCGGCTCCAACACGAACAACCCCGACAGGCTCGCGACGGCGCAAAGGCCCGCGTGCAGCGCCGAAGCCTTCCGGGTCAACATCATGGTCGCCAACTGCCCGCCGGCAGAATGCCCGGCAAGGGCATAACGCTGCATTGGAAGTCCCAGTTCTCTTGAGCGGTCGACGAGCTCATCCAAGGCTTGTGCACAGTCGTTCACCACGCTGGCCAGCGGGACTTCGGGACACAGTCGATATCCTACCAAGGCGACCGTAATGCGTCGCGCCAGAAATGGCGCCGCAACGAACGAGAACATCGACTTGTCCAAGGAGCGCCAGTAGCCGCCGTGGATGAACGCCAACGTCGCCACGGGATCCGGGGCATGAAGGATATCGACGGCCTGTCTGGCGTGTGCGGCATAGGCCACTCCCAGCGAGCACTCCCGGCCTGCGCGCAGGATCTCGGACACCCTCGCCCAACGTGCAAAGATCTCTGCATGCTCCGGCACCCTGGCGCGTTGGTTGTACTCCCGCTCGAGGTCTGGGTCGATGCCGGCTTTATCGGCCATCCATCACTCCTAAACGCCTTTAGGAACGTCTGAAGTTGGACACGTCACAGGATCGCCACAAATTTCAGTCGATCCGCTTGAGCGCCCTTACTTCTTTTCCCAATAGGGCCTTTCGCCGTAGACGGTCTTCAGGTGCTCGATGAACAGCCGCACCTTGGCCGGCTGATGCTTGCGCCCGGCAAACACGGCATAAATGTCGTTGCCCGGCGCCGAGTACTTGCCCAGCACTTCGACCAAACGGCCTTTTTCAATGTCTTCCGCAACTTCCCAGCTGCTACGCCAGGCCAAGCCTTGACCCGCCAACGCCCAGCGCGTCAGCACTTCGCCATCATTGCAATGAATCTGGCCGGACACTTTGACGACGACATTGCGGTTGTTGTCACGGAAGGACCATGCGTCGGACAGCCCTTCTTCCGTCGACGTGACAATGCATCGATGCCGGGCCAGGTCTGCCAAGGTGTTCGGCTTGCCGTTACGCTTGAAATAATCTGGAGAACCCACGACCACCCGGTGATTGCGGGCCAGCTTGGTCGCCACCAGGTCCACATTCTTCATGTCAGCGATCCGGATCGCGAGGTCGACATGCTCATTCTTGAGATCGACGATGCGCTCCGACAAATGCAGCGTCACATCGAGGTTGGGGTTTGCCGCGACAAATGCCGGAATATGCGGTGCTACGTGACGACGTCCAAACGCCGTAGGCGCCGAGACGATCAGCCGGCCACTGGCATTGCGCGCGCCAAGCGTCAACGAGTTCTCGGCAGACTTGAGGTCTGCGAGCACGCGCTTGATGTCCTCCTCAAACGCGGCGCCTTCCGGCGTCAAGGTGATCTTGCGCGTCGAACGCTTGAACAGCTTCACCCCCAGTTGCTCCTCCAACTGGTCGATCCGGCGACCCACCATCGCGGGTGTGACACCTTCATCCCGTGCAACGGCCGACAAACTCTCGGCCTTGGCCACCTCCACAAAGGTCACCAGTGCTTTCATGCGATCCATCATCCCCTCCGACTGTAAAACGTATGAACGGCGTTGTTTTTTCGAGTCTTGCTACGGCAGCTTTTGTTATTTTCGCTATAGATCGTTTTTCAAAACATTGACAATGATCTATTTTTCCACCCGAAAAGACACCGATTCCGAATTGTATGAAATGCTTTCGATTTTGTGAAGATTCACACTATATTAGTTAGGGAATACACTGAGCCCCTTTTCTGTCATTTTTGCGGACCGATCTGTTCAAGGATTCATCCCGCCAGAGGTATTTCATGAACGCGACTCCTACTGTTCCCGCCGGCATGATCATCCATGCGCCGATCACCCCCGAGTTTGCCGAAATCCTGACGCCGGACGCCCTGGCATTTGTGTGCAAGCTGGCGCGAAAGTTCGAACCCGTCCGTCAAACGCGGCTTGCCGCGCGCGTGGAACGGCAGGCTGCCTTTGACCAAGGCAAGCTCCCGGACTTCCTGCCCGAGACGCGCGCGGTGCGCGAAAGCAACTGGGTGGTCAAGGGCGTACCGGCAGATTTCCAGGACCGGCGCGTGGAGATCACCGGCCCCACCGACCGCAAGATGGTCATCAATGCACTCAATTCAGGCGCCTCGACCTTTTTGGCAGATTTCGAAGACGCGAACTGCCCGACGTGGGAGAACATGATCGAGGGCCAGATCAACCTGCGCGATGCCAACTTGCGCACCATCACCTTCGCGCAAAACGGCAAGCAATACAAACTCAACGACAAGGTGGCTGTTCTGATTCCCCGCCCGCGCGGCTGGCACCTGGACGAAAAGCACGTCACGCTCGACGGCAAGCCGGTGTCCGGGTCGATCTTCGATTTCGCGCTGTATTTCTTCCACAACGTCAAGACTTTGCTGACCCGTGGGAGCGGCGCCTATCTCTATTTGCCCAAGATGGAATCGCATCTTGAGGCCCGCCTGTGGAATGACATCTTCATCACGGCGCAAGAAGAGCTCGGTGTGCCGCAGGGATCGATCAAGGCGACGGTCCTGATCGAAACCATCACCGCTGCTTTTGAAATGGACGAAATCCTTTATGAGCTGCGTGAGCACAGCGCGGGACTGAACATCGGCCGCTGGGACTACATCTTTTCGGCCATCAAGAAATTCCGGCTGAACAAGGACTTTTGCCTGGCCGACCGCGCGCAAGTGAACATGCTGGCGCCCTTCCTGCGCGCCTATGCGCTCACACTGGTGAAAACCTGCCACAAGCGCGGCACGTTTGCGATGGGCGGCATGGCCGCGCAGATCCCCATCAAGAACGACGAAGCGGCCAACGCGGCGGCGATGGAAAAAGTGCGCGCAGACAAGTTGCGCGAAGTGACCGACGGCTGCGACGGCACCTGGGTGGCGCACCCCGGGCTGGTCCCCATCGCCAAGGCGGTGTTCGACGAACACATGAAAACCTCCAACCAGATCCACCGCCAGCGCGACGACGTGAGTTTCACGGCCAAGGACCTTCTCAATTTCCTGCCGGAAGCACCCATCACCGAAGCCGGGTTACGCAACAACATCCAGGTCGGCATCCAATATGTGGGCTCGTGGCTGGCCGGCAATGGCTGCGTGCCGATTTTCAATCTGATGGAAGATGCGGCCACCGCCGAAATTTCGCGCTCACAAGTGTGGCAATGGATCCGCTCGCCCAAGGGCGTGCTGGACGATGGCCGCAAGGTCACCAAAGAAATGGTGAAACCGCTGATCGCCGACGAGTTGGCCAAGACCCCATCCATTGTTGGGCAAGCGGCGTACGACGCGGGCAAATACGCCGAGGGTGCGGCGATGTTTGAAACACTGGTGATGGATGACAACTACGAAGAATTCTTGACGTTACCGGCGTATCGCGCGATTGCGTAGGAACCCATCACGGCACACGCAGGACTGGCAAACCCAAGCACCGGCGCGGTGTTTGAAGCATTTTCCGCTGAAACTCCGCACCCGTCTTGGGGTTGTTAATCTGCGTACTCCTGGACCGATGGCCTAGCAACCGGATTCGATCCCGGCCTTGCGAAGCAACTGCTCCATCAGGCACCAGCGTGTCACGCCGCTTTGCAGCAGGTTGAGGCCGACAAACGCGGTGAACGCGAGCCACCAAGGACTCACGAACAGCGGGCTTCCGGGGATGCCCAGGGCAAGCGACAACAGGATGAACGTGCCCGCAACGATGCGGACGATGCGCCAGGTGGTCATGCGACTTCTCCTTTGAGGTCAGGTTGAGAGGGGATAAGGGCTTCCGTGTTTGCCAAGTTTGGTGTGCCAGGTAACTCTGATGCGTCCGGGTCGCCGGTAGGCACCCGGCGGCGCATGGCCATGAAGTACAACAACGGAATCACCACCAGGGTCAGCAGGGTCGACACCAGGATTCCGAAAATCAGCGAGATCGCCAATCCGTTGAAGATTGGGTCGTCCAGGATGAACACCGCCCCCATCATCGCGGCGAGCCCGGTCAGCAGGATCGGCTGCGCGCGGGTCACTGCCGAGCGGACCACCGCATCAGCCAAGGGCACGCCTGCGCGGGTTTGCAGTTCGATGAAATCCACCAGCAGGATGGAATTGCGCACGATGATGCCTGCCAGCGCAATCATGCCGATCATGCTGGTGGCCGTGAACGAAGCGCCCAGCACTGCGTGTCCCGGCATGACGCCCACCAACGTGAGCGGGATCGGCGCCATGATGATGAGCGGGGTGAGATAGGACCCGAACTGCGCCACCACCAAGAGGTAGATGAGGATCAGTCCCACGGCGTAAGCGGCACCCATGTCCCGAAATGTCTCGTAGGTGATGGTCCACTCGCCCTCCCATTTCAGGGTGTAGTCGCGCAGGGTATCGTCCGGCTGGCCGATGAACTGTTCCTGGAGCGTCCCGCCCCCGGGAGTGGTGATGCCAGACAACGCAGCACGGGCGGCGAACATGCCGTACAAGGGGCTGTCAATGCGCCCGGCCATGTCGGCCACCACGTAGGTCACCGGGCTCAGGTCCTTGCGATAGGCCGGCTGCTCGCGGTGCGAATCCTTGACCTGCACCAATTCACGCAATGGCACACTGCGGCCATCCGTTCCGCGCACCTGCAACCTCAACAATGCCTCGATGTCGCCGTGGGACTCGGGGGGCAACTGGATTCGGATCGGCACGGCGAATCTGGAGCCGTCGTGAAGCATGCCGGTGTCGGCGCCTGAGAGTGCCGCACGCAAGGTGTCAGCCATCGCGGCCGCGGAGATCCCTCTTTCGCCCGCCTTGCGGCGGTCGATGACCAGGACCTTCCGTGGTGCATCGGCAATCGACGAGTCATCGACGTCGACCACCCCGTCGGTATTCTCCAGCACCCGCCGCACCGCCTTGGCCACGGCCTGCCGCCGCTCCGCGTCCGGTCCGTGGATCTCGGCCACCAACGGCGCCAGAACCGGCGGACCGGGAGGCACTTCGACCACCTTGGCGTTGGCACCATGCCGGCGGGCCGCCGCCTGCACCGCCGGTCTCAGCCGGGTGGCAATCGCATGGCTTTGCTCGTGCCTGTCCGACTTGGGCACCAGGTTGACCTGCAATTCCCCAAGCTCGCTGCTCGCACGCAAGTCGTACTGGCGCACAAGCCCGTTGAAATTGATCGGCGCGGCCGTGCCGGCATAGGCCTGGATGTCATGCACCACCGGTTCACTGGTCAGCACCGCGGCGATGTCCTGCAGTGCGGCCGACGTGCGCTCCAGGGGCGCACCCGCCGGCATGTCGACCACCACAGAGAACTCCGATTTGTTGTCGAACGGCAGCATTTTCAGCCGGACCCACCCCACCATCGGCAGGGCAAGCGAGGCGACGACCAGCACGACCATGCCGAGTGCAACCCGGCGGCGCATGCGCGGGCCATGCGTGGGGTCGAGCATGGGTGCAAACACGCGGGCGAACAACGGCGCCGCCCGCTGCGAAAGATCAAATGCCGGCGCGTGCGTGCCGCCGCGGCCCAACAGCATGGCGGCCATCCACGGCGTGACGACAAAGGCCACGGCCAGTGAAATCAGCATGCCCATGCTCGCGTTGATCGGAATCGGGCTCATGTACGGCCCCATCAGGCCGCTGACGAACGCCATCGGCAGCAATGCGGCGATCACGGTGAACGTGGCGAGGATGGTGGGGCCACCCACCTCATCGACCGCCGCCGGGATGATCTCGAGCAGGGGCCGTTCGGGTGTGAGGGCGTGGTGCCGATGGATGTTCTCCACCACGACGATCGCATCATCGACGAGTATGCCGATCCAAAAGATCAGCGCAAACAGGGACACGCGATTGAGCGTGAATCCCCACGCCCAGGAGGCAAACAGCGTGGCCGCCAGCGTGAGCACGACCGCGGCGCCGACGATCAGGGCCTCGCGCCGGCCGAGCGCGACGAACACCAGGGCCACGACGGACAACGTGGCGAACAACAGTTTCTGGATCAGCTTTTTTGCCTTGTCATTTGCAGTCTCGCCATAGTTCCGTGTCTCCGCGACGTGCACCTCGGCGGGGATCACGGTGTCGCGCAACGTTTCCATCTTGGCGCTGACCGCGGCCGCGACATCAATGGCATTGGCGCCGGGTTTCTTGGTGACCGACAATACGACGGCCTCACGTTCAATCCCGGGGCGGCCGGGTACCGTCGTCCACACACGCCGTACCGGGACGGGTGCACCTTCCCGCACGGTGGCCACTTGGCGCAGGAGCACCGGGCGCCCTTGCCGCACGCCCACCACCACCTCTTCCAAGTCCTGGGCGCGTTCGAAGAAGGGCCCTGCATCGATTCGAATCGTGCGGTTCCCCGAGACCAGATCGCCGACCGCCGCACCCCCGGCCGCCGCGGCAAGCAACTGGCGCAACTCGGCGATGGTCACGCCCATGACCGCCATCCTCGACGGGTCGATTTCGACCAGGGCCGCACGCCCGGGGGCGCCGAGCGTGCGCACATCGCGCGTCCCGGCCACCCTCTTGATTTCAGATTCGACACTGGCGGCAACGCGCGCGAGATCGTCGGCACCCGCAACTTCCGAAGAGAGCGTAAACGCGACAATGGGGACATCGTCGATGCCCTTCGGCTTCACCACGGGGGGCAGGATGCCGGCGTAGGCAGGGCGCCAATCGGCATGCGAATGCACGGTGTCATACAGGCGCACCAGCGCAGTTTGCTGCGGGACGCCGACCTTGAATTGAACCGTGATGATGGCCACGCCGGGGCGCGACACCGAATAGGTGTGCTCGACACCGGCCATGCGCGCAAGCACCTGTTCGGCGGGAACAGCGACCATTTGTTCGACCTCACGGACACTCGCGCCGGGGAATTGGACCACCACGTTGGCCATCGTGACATCGATTTGCGGCTCTTCCTCGCGCGGGGTCACGACCACGGCGAACACGCCGAGCAGCAGGGCTGCCACAGCCAGCAGCGGCGTCAATCGAGATGACGCGAACTGACGCGCCACCCGGCCCGCGATTCCAAGAGTCAAGTTGGTCATGTCGGCGACTTTCAGGGATGCCGAAATCGCGATGCGGCTTGGGGGTCCAGTGCCACCACGTCACCCGGTTGGAGTCCTGACAGGATCTCAATGCCACTTCCGACGAGCCCGCCCAGGCGCACCTGGCGCAACTTCGGCTGCCCGTCGCGAATCACGTAGACGCCCACCAACTCCGCGTGCTTGACCAAGGCTTCGCGCGGCACCGAAACGCGAAGCGGCAGAACTCCCGCCGAGGCTGTCGCCGATCCGGATGCGGAGATCAACACCCGGGCAAATGATCCGGGTGCGGGGGCATCTTTCATCGCCGGAAGGTCGAGCCTGAGCCGCATCGTCTGGCTGCCCGGCTCGGTGGACGGAAGCAAAACACCCTTTTCCGCCGGAATACTCACTGGCGGATATCCCGGGATATCGACCACGAACGTGCCGCCGGCCCGCACAGCGCGCGCGTCCGACTGCACCAGCTGCGCGGTGACGCGAAGCACGGCAGGATCGACAAGGACGACCAGGGGCCGCCCCGGTTGCGCAAGATCTCCGACCACCACGGGCACCTCGGAAACCACGCCGGCATACGGCGCGCGTATGACGTGGAAGTCCTCCTGCGTGCGCGCCACACCGGCTTGCGCGATCTGCGCGTTCAGCCCGGCCTCGGCCGCCTTGAATTCGGCCTCTGCCTGGTCCAAGGCCGCCTGGCTGATGAAGCCCTTGGACTGCAGGTCGCGCTGGCGGCCCAGCGTTCTGCGGGCCACCTCCGTCGCTGCGCGTGCCGCCTGCACCTGCGCCTCTCCGGCCCGGCTGGCCTGTTGTGCCGCGCGCGCATCGACGCGTGCAAGCACCTGCCCGGCGGTCACGCGATCGCCGGCCTGCACCAACAGCGACACCAGGGTCCCTTGCACCGGCGCCGACATGGCGGTTTGCCTCACGGCCTCCACCACGCCGTCGGCCGTGACTGTGCCCGCAGAGGACACCGGCGCGGCAATCACGGTGCGAAGGGGTTGCGGCGCCTGCGCGTGGACAGCGGCCACTGCCGTGCCGATGTTCAATGCGAGCGCGATCGAGAAGACCGCAACTGGCCCCGGCAGTGCTGTCGCAGGTGCCGGTGGCAGATCAAGGATCGAATGAGTTGTCATGGGATGGATTGAGGCAAAATCGCCGCGTGGTCAGTTACGTTGTTGACATTATATGTTCTGATATAATGTTTTTCAATAGATTATTTGGCGGCCCCGGCGGACGCCTCGATTCCCATGCCCAACACCCGTGAAATTGATATATCGCAATTGCGCGCCTCGGCGGACCGCTCCTGCGCCATGCTCAAGACACTGTCCAATCCCGACCGTCTGCTGCTGCTCTGTCGCATTTCCCAGGGGGAATGCTCCGTGGGCGAACTTGAGGAGGCGTTGGACATCCACCAACCCACGCTGTCGCAGCAACTGGGCGTGCTGCGCGATGAGGGCCTGGTGGAAACGCGCCGCGACGGCAAACGCATTTACTACTCGATCGCCAGTGCCGAAGCGCTGGCGTTGATGCAGGTACTGTACGAACAGTTCTGCAGATTGCCGCCCAAGCGGCGGCGCCCCTCTGCCCATTCTTGACAGAGATCAAACTCAAGCACTGGTGGGCACTTCAAGGCGTTTTGCCATGGAACGCCGCGCCAGTGTTGGCGTTTAAAAGTCGACGTAGACCGCAACTAGCCGCGCTAGAGTGCAAGCTTTGTTCCATTTCCGATCCAGAAGGGAGTGTCCGATGCACCGGTACTTGCTTCACTGCGCCGCAATCCTGGCGCTGTCCCTGGCGTATCCCGCATACGCACAACTGACCACCCAGCGCGCCGAGCCGCTGCGCGACAACGATTGCATGCAACTCACCAGTACTGGCATTTGCATATCGCCCCCAGCCGTCGTACAGAGCAGCGTGCTTGTTTTGAAGGATGGCCGTGTGGCTACGGCGAGACCGGCGGCACTGGCGGAGCGCGCATTCCAGAAGGTGCGCGTCTGGTCTCTGGAGGGACAAGACCGTCTATCAGGTTTCATCGACACCTGGCGAGCAGCGTAGGCCTGCCCGCGAACGCGAGGGCGCGCGCGGCAACCGCACCGTTTTCCTTCGATGGACCGCCGCCCACGCCGCAACGGCCGGGCTTGGCTTTGCCAGGTGCGCGCGCGCTGTCCTCTGCTGGTCAGCCGTGCGGACTTTGATGTTGCAGTCAATCTCGAAATGAAGTGAGGAGTTGAAAGGTGCGCGCGAACCGGCTTCACCACCGTGCTTGCCGCACCGCAAGCCGGCGTGTTGCGTGGCCTAAGCGCGCTCATCAACACGGCCGATCACGCGGATGCCAAGTCGCTGGTGGTGCAGCCTCGCGCGGCGCAACACGTCGCGAACGAAGCCGAACGCGGATTTGGCGCAGGCACCCAGTATCGAACTCGGTGATGGGCGATCGCGCTGAATAACGCCAATCCCTGCTGGACGCGAAATGGCATCGCAGCGCGACCGAGCGCATCGCGCCAATCCACATTGGGACGCCCGAACAACGCCGCTCGACGCATTGGCGCCGTTTGGCCGCCGGCAACCGATCACCGCGCGAAGCCGAACAGGACCAGCATCCCGGCCGTGCGCGACGAGATCGGCTTGAAGATGATCGCGCAGAACTGGCGGCTACAGTACCGGCGCCGCGATCACCTGAAGCACTGAAACTTCTCGGTGATCGCGCCAGTGAATTTCCGCCGCCGGAAGTCGAAACGCCGGACCAAACGCTCGACGTTGAAATTGGAACAATTTGCGCTGGGAACGGAAGCGCCGTCAGATTTCTTCAGCCTTTCGCAGGCACATCGACACCACCATCGTACACGGCGCGGCAGATCCGTCGCGTGAGTTCTGGAACAACGTGCGGCTGGCCGTGCGGCGCGGCCTGTCTGCCGGCGGCGCGTTGGGCGCATTGACGACGGCACCGGCCAGGCTTTTGGGTTTGGACATGATGCTTGGCACGCTGGAACCGGGGCGCATCGCCAACGTGGTGGTGGCAAGCGGAGACGTGTTCACCGACGACAACGCGGAAATCGAAATCGCGTTCGTCGATGGCCGCGCGTATCCGACCGCCGCCGGTGAGGTGCCCGACGTGCGCGGGGTGTGGAATGCCGGTGGCGCGACGTGGGACATTCGCGGCACGAAGTCGCGGCCCCGCATGATGATCGGCAATGCAACGTGCGATGCGGCCTTGCGCGGACGTCAGCTCGTGGTGACTTTGCCCTGCCAGCGCAGCGCCGAAGCGCGAACACTCGTGGTCGCAGAGTTAATCGACGGCAAGCTCGTGGGCAGTGCGCAAGACAGCAGCGGTGCGCAGCAGCCGTGGTCGGCCACGCGCGCCAGCAAATTCGATGCAGTGTCCAGACCACCGGCAGCCGATCTCGTGCCAGTATTCACCAGCACCTATCCGGCAGGCGCGTATGGCATCGTCGTGCCGCCGAAACCGGCCGTGCTATTGGTCAAGAACGCCACGATCTGGACCAGCGGGGCAGCGGGGAAATTGATCAACGCAGACTTGCTGGTGAAGGATGGCCGCATCACGGCCGTCGGCACAGCGGTCGGTGCAGCGCTGACCGCACCGGGCGCTGTGGAAATCGATGCCACCGGCAAGCACGTCACGCCCGGCATGATCGACGCGCATTCGCACACGGCGGCCAACGGCGGCTTGAACGAATCCACAAGTTCCGTCACCGCCGAAGTGCGCGTGGCCGATGTGCTCGACGCAACCGCGATCAGCATATACCGGCAACTGGCGGGCGGCACCACGGCGGCCAACGTGATGCACGGTTCGGCCAACACCATCGGCGGGCAGACGCAAACGATCAAGTTCCGCTGGGGCGCCGATGCGGAAGCCTTGAAGATGCAAGGCGCGCTGCCGGGCATCAAGTTCGCGCTGGGCGAGAACGTGAAGCAATCGAATTCTCAAAGCGAGGGCTCGCGCTACCCGCAGACGCGCATGGGTGTTGAGCAAGTCATTCGCGATTCATTCTCAGCGGCGAAGCACTACCAAAAAATGTGGGCAGATTTCCGCGCCGCCCCGAAGGGCGCCGTTGAGCCGCGCCGTGATCTGCAATTGGAGGCGCTCGCGGAGTTGCTGGAGAAAAAACGCGCCGTGCACATTCATTCGTATCGCGCCGACGAGATCCTGATGTTCGCGCGCGTGGCGAAAGAACTCGGCATTCCGGTCGCCACGTTCCAGCATGTACTCGAAGGCTACAAGGTGGCGGACGCGATTCGCAGCATCGGCGCGGGAGGTTCCACGTTCTCGGATTGGTGGGCGTACAAGATGGAAGTGCAGGACGCGATTCCGTGGAACGGCGCGATCATGCACAACGCTGGCGTGCTGACCACGTTCAATTCCGACAGCGACGAACTCGCGCGCCGCTTGAACACCGAGGCCGCCAAGGCGGTGCGCTACGGCAAGGTGCCGGAGACCGAGGCGTTGAAGTTCGTGACGATCAATGCCGCGAAGCAATTGGGCATCGAC
>JBGAUM010000047.1:0-24269 GCA_044228625.1 Usitatibacteraceae bacterium
GGATGTCGGAAGGCGGCTGACAGTGGGCAGCCTTCCCGGCACCGGCTGAGCGATCAGGCGCCCCGTATGTTGGCATGCCAAAGGGGGGGTTCACGAGGCGGATGTGACGGGAAGATTGCCAGCTTGATATCGACAAATCCATTCAAAAACCGGAACGCTGCCTATTTGCCGCTCGGCGGAACTATCCGGCAGTCAATAATCAAAAGCCACCCTGCCAAGTTTTCGAGCCTGCTGCGCGAGTAAAATCACGCAGAACTGCCGTCCTTGCAATGCGGCTTGGACCGCCAATCGCCACTATGTTCTCAAGACTTCGCGAAGACATTCGAAGCATCTATACACGTGATCCAGCAGCGCGCAATGCGTGGGAGGTCATCACCTGCTATCCCGGCATGCAGGCGATCTGGCTGCACCGTTATGTCTCAAGTGTGTTGTGGCGCGCCGGGCTGAAATGGGCGGGCCGATGGATGTCGCATGTCGGTCGATTCCTGACGGGCGTTGAAATTCATCCTGGCGCCAGCCTCGGCCGCCGCTTCTTTATCGACCACGGCATGGGAATCGTCATCGGCGAGACTGCAGTCATTGGCGATGACTGCACGCTGTATCACGGTGTGACCTTGGGGGGGGTTTCCTGGAATAAGGGAAAACGGCACCCAACTTTGGGCAATAACGTCACTGTCGGCGCAGGCGCCAAAATTCTCGGGCCTTTTACCGTCGGCGAGGGCGCCAAGATCGGCTCCAATTCGGTGGTGGTCAAGGAAGTGCCGCCGGGGGCAACCGTAGTCGGCATCCCCGCCCGCATTGTGGAAGGTCTCGATCAGGGCGTGGCAGGACAAGCGTTCTCCGCATATGCAGTTACCACCAGCGAAAACGATCCGCTCAACGCCATCCTCAAGACGTTGGCGACGCGTTCCGATCATTCTGAAGAAACAATTGCGAGGCTACTTGCGCGCATCGAAGCACTGGAGTCTGCGCAGGACATCCCGGTCAGGCGTGCGAGCAACTCTTGACGTTTTGACGCGAGGCACCTGCTCGCTCTGACATTGGCTGCAATTGCCTCGCTGTATTGCCAATTCAACGTCAATATCGGTGTGGCAAGCGCCGTTCCTGTCGCGGCTCTAGGCCTTCGGTTCTGAAGAGTTTCCCGGAAGGATATTGACGGCGAGAAAACAGCTCATTGCCGAGGCACATGCGCAGATGGCCCAAAGAATAAAGAACCCGAGCGTGTAAATCGCGGTTCGGCTGGCGTGGACGTGGTTCCCGAGTACCACGAGTTCATCAGGGTCGATCAACGTAAAGACAATGCCTACACCAATACCGGCGGCAAGAAATGACGGCCAGAGTATCCACATGGCAAGTTTCAGCATGGGAGGCCCATCAAGGAAGATTGGGGGAAAGTGAGAGTGACACGGCCCCGTCACTGATTCGTGCCGTTCCGATCAACCGCCATTTTTGGTCCGGCCCGGTGAGAATGACATGCCATTTTCCCGGCGATAGTGTGGGCGCGCGCGCGCCATACTCGTCGGGCGCCAGCAGCGGCAGTCTTACATTCATGTCCCGCCCGCTTTGGGTCGCGTGCGCAAGCGTTGCATTGACATGGCCATAGGCTTGCTTCGAAGTTAGCCTTACACGAATGAAGCCGTCTTGCGAAACGACCACTTGTGCGGTGAGTCCTAACCGCGCAGCTTCGCGATCCCTGGAGAGATCGGCATTGATTTCCTTGCCGCGCTTGAAATAGTCATCGGCAACCAAGCCGTCTGCATGGTGGGCGGCAAGGCCAACGGTGATGAAGCCGGCAATTGCCACAATCAGCGGGCCTGAAATCAGCAACCACGGCCATCGATGTCGGTACCAAGGCGTGTCCTCTTGCATCTGGGCTTGCATGTGACCTCCTAGGGCTTGAAATAAGCCGCCTTTTCAAAAATGGTGTGGATCTCGCCGCTATGTTCGAAGCGGCCCTCGATCCGAAAAACAATTCGGTTCGAACCTTTCTGTGCGCTTGCCGGGTCGGCCCGCAAGGTTAGCGGCACCATCCGCGTGGTCGCCGGGGCCAGCAACAGCGGCTGGTCGATGCCATGCACCTCGAGCGCCGCGATGCCTTCAGCGCGGATGGTGATCATCATCGGTTGCTCGCGCGTGTTCATGAGTTGCAGCCGGTAGACATTTTCGACCTGGCCGTCCGCCAATTCGCGCGCCATCGCGCCGCGATCCCGGATGACGTCCGCTTTCAAAGGCGCGCGCTGGTAGAGGTGGACCGCGGCGGCGATGATGATGGCCCATAGGATGGCGGTGTACACCAGCACGCGTGGCCGGAACACGCGCCGGAGCATCTGTTTCCAGCCATAGTGCTGCTCCACCGCATTCTGGGTGGCGTAACGGATGAGGCCGCGCGGATAGCCCATCTTGTCCATGACCTGGTCGCAACCGTCAATGCAGGCCGCGCAGCCGATGCATTCGTATTGCTGGCCGTCGCGGATGTCGATGCCGGTCGGACAGACCTGCACACAGATGTTGCAGTCCACGCAATCGCCCAGGCCGAGCGCGCGCGGGTCGGCCTTTTTCGCGCGCGCGCCGCGCGCCTCGCCCCGGGATTCGTCGTACGTGATGAGCAGCGTGTCGCGGTCGAACATGACGCCCTGGAAGCGCGCATACGGGCACATGTAGAGGCAGACCTGTTCGCGGAGCCATCCGGCGTTGCCGTACGTGGCAAATCCATAGAAGAGGATCCAGAACGATTCCCAGGGACCGGTCTGGAAGTGCAGCGCGCTCGACAGCAATTCGCGGATCGGCGTGAAATACCCCACGAACGTGAAGCCCGTCCAGAGCGCCAGTGCAATCCACACGAAGTGCTTGGCGAACTTCTTCCCGAACTTTGCGGCGCTCAGCGCCTTGTCGTCGAGGCGCTTTCTGGCGACGTGGTCGCCCTCGATGCGTTGCTCGATCCACAGGAAGATCTCCGTGTACACGGTCTGCGGGCAGGCGTATCCGCACCACAGGCGGCCCGCGACGGCCGTGAACAGGAACAGTGAAAACGCCGCGATCAGCAGCAGGATCGTGAGGTAGATGAAATCCTGCGGCCAGAACACGATGCCGAAAATGTAGAACTTGCGTGCGCCGAGGTCGAACAGGACCGCCTGGCGCTCATTCCAGGTGAACCAGGGAAATCCGTAGAACACGAATTGCGTCGCGAACACCACAAACCAGCGCCAGCGCGCGAACCACCCGCTTACCGCGCGCGGATAGATCTTCTTGCGGACGGCGTAAAGCGTGTCGTCCGGGTCCGGCGGCACCGGGGTGATGGGAATGGTCTTGCTTCGGGCCACTGGCTCAGCCCTCCGACGGGGCGTGCGCCCGCGCCTCCCGCTCGCACGCCACAGACACAGATGTCAACCGTGGCGACGGGCGCCGCGGTTCAACCGCCACCGATACGGGAAGTCTCAAGTCTTGCCCGGGGGTGTGGCGGCCGGCGGGGGATTCGGCGCGGACGGCGCGACACCGCCACCCAGCGAGTACACGTACGCCGCCAGTAGATGGACTTTGGCCGTCCCCAACCGTTCGCGCTGGGCCGGCATCAGGTTATTGCGGCCGTTGCGGATGGTCTCCGCAATGGTTTCCGCGCTGCCGCCGTAGAGCCAGATTGCATCGGTCAGGTTGGGCGCACCCATGGCCACATTGCCTTTGGCTTCCGCCCCGTGGCAGGCCGCACACACCACGAACTTGGTCTTGCCCACCGCAGCCTTCTGTGCGTCGTGCGGCAGCCCGGAAAGAGACCGGACGTATTCAGTGACCTCCGCCACGCCGGCGGGCCCGAGCGCCTCGCCCTGCGCGGGCATCACGCCGTTGCGTCCGTCGAGGATGGTCTTTTCGATCGTTTCCGGCTCGCCGCCCCACAGCCAGTCCTTGTCTTTCAGGCTTGGAAAGCCCTTGGCCCCCCCGCCATCCGAACCATGACAGGCCGCGCACTCGTTGAGAAACAACGACTGCCCGATGGCAAGGGCCTCCTTGTTGCGCGAAAGCGTGGGAATGTCGACGGACTCAAATTTCGCAAACACGGGACCGTACGCTTCGTTCGCGGCCTTGACCTCGGCCTCGTACTGGCCTGCCTGGGTCCAGCCGGTCTGGCCGCCGAAGGTTCCCAGCCCCGGATACAGATAGAGGTAGACCAGCGAAAAGACGATCGTGATGTAGAACAGCCATTTCCACCAGCTTGGCAGCGGGTTGTTGTACTCGCCCAGGTCTTCGTCCCAGATGTTGCCGTGCAGCTCGGGCTTCTGTCCCTTGGGCGGACGCTTGGTGGTCTGCGTCCACAGCAGCACCGCGCAACCGATCATGCCGGCAAGCGTGCCGACGGCCACATACCAGTGCCAGAATCCACTGACAAAGTCGCTCATGCTATTTCCTTGGCATTGGGTTGTTCTGAAAGGGCGGGCTCGTCGCCGCCCGCAAAGGGCAGGTGCGCCGCTTCGTCAAAGCGATTTTTCTGGTGCGCGCTCCATGCCCAAAATACAATGGCTACAAACACTGCGAACAGTGCAAGGGTAATGATCAGGCGAAGGTCGTTTTGGTCCATGGTCTACCTCGCGGATTTCAGCGAGGTGCCGAGTCCCTGCAAATAGGCAACCAGCGCATCCTCTTCGGTTTTGCCGTCAGTCTCCTTGTATGCGGCCTGAATGTCTTCCTCGGAATAAGGTACACCTGCCAAGCGAAGGGCGCGCATGTGCGCGGCGATGCTCGCCGGATTCAACGCCGCCTTTTCCAGCCAGGGATAAGCCGGCATGTTGGATTCGGGCACCAGGTCGCGAGGCTGTCGCAAATGGGCGCGATGCCAGTCGTCGGAATAGCGCCCACCGACACGATGAAGGTCCGGCCCGGTACGCTTGCTGCCCCATTGGAAAGGGTGGTCGTAAACAAATTCACCTGCCACCGAGTAGTGTCCATAGCGCTCGGTCTCTGCGCGGAACGGACGGATCATTTGCGAATGGCAACCGTAGCATCCCTCGCGCACATAGACATCGCGCCCGGCGACTTGCAGCGGCGTGTACGGCTTCAATCCCTTGACCGGCTCGGTCGTGGAGCGCTGGTTGAACAGCGGAACGATTTCCACCAGCCCGCCGACGGCGACGACCAGCACGATCAGCAGGGCCATCCAGCCGACGTTCTTTTCAACTTGTTCGTGGGTAAGGGCCATGGCATCAATCTCCATGCGCCGGCGCGGCGCCCGTGGGTTGTCCGGTATGGGGAATCGCCGCAGGCTTGACGGCCGGTATCGGTGCATCCACCGGGGTGCCGGCGGCGATCGTCTTGAACATGTTGTAGGTCATCAACAGCATACCGGAGAGGAACATGATCCCGCCCACCAGGCGGATGGTCCAGTAGGGGTAGCTCGCCTTGACCGATTCGGCAAACGTGTACGTCAGCGTGCCGTCGGCGTTGACCGCGCGCCACATCAATCCCTGCATCACGCCGGCGATCCACATCGAGGCGATGTAGAGCACCACCCCGAGCGTGGCGATCCAGAAGTGCAGTGTGATGAGTTTCACGCTGTACATCTCCTTGCGCCCGAACAGGCGCGGCAGCAGGTAGTAGATGCCGCCGATGGTGATGAACGCCACCCAGCCCAGCGCGCCGGAGTGCACGTGGCCGATGGTCCAGTCGGTGTAGTGCGAGAGCGCGTTGACCGTCTTGATCGACATCATCGGGCCCTCGAACGTGGACATGCCGTAGAACGACAGCGACACGACCAGGAATTTCAGGATCGGGTCGTCGCGCAGCTTGTGCCACGCGCCCGAGAGCGTCATGATGCCGTTGATCATGCCGCCCCAGCTCGGCGCCAGCAGGATGAGCGAGAACAGCATGCCGACCGATTGCGCCCAGTCGGGCAGCGCGGTGTAGTGCAGGTGGTGCGGGCCGGCCCACATGTAGGTGAAGATCAGCGCCCAAAAATGCACCACGGAGAGGCGGTAGGAATACACCGGTCGTTCCGCCTGCTTCGGAATGAAGTAATACATGATGCCGAGGAAGCCGGCGGTCAGGAAGAACCCCACCGCATTGTGGCCGTACCACCACTGGATCATCGCGTCCTGCACGCCGGCGTAGGCGGAATAGGACTTGGTCATCCCGGCGGGGATGGCGGCGCTGTTGACGATGTGGAGCAGGGCGACCGTGAGGATGAACGCGCCGTAGAACCAGTTGGCCACGTAGATGTGCTGCACGCGGCGATGCAGGATGGTGCCGAAGAACACCAACGCGTACGCAACCCATACCACGGCAATCAGAATATCGATCGGCCACTCCAGTTCGGCGTACTCCTTGCCCTGAGTCATGCCCAATGGAAGCGTCACAGCCGCCAGCACAATGACCAATTGCCATCCCCAGAACGTGAATCCTGCCAACGCGTCGGAGACAAGGCGCACCTGGCAGGTGCGCTGCACCACATAGTAGGACGTGGCAAACAGTGCGCAGCCGCCGAAGGCAAAGATCACCGCGTTGGTGTGCAGGGGCCGCAAACGCCCGTAGGACAGCCAAGGGATCCCGAAGGTGAGATCAGGCCAGATCAGCTGCGCGGCGATGATCACGCCGACCAGCATGCCCACCACGCCCCAGATGACGGTCATGACGGCAAACTGCCGCACCACCTTGTAGTTGTAGGTTTCGTTTGTGGAAGTCATTGAATGTCCTTGAGGATCCGGATGAATGTCAAAAGCGCGCCTTCATTCGATCGGATGATCCGCTGCGAAGGCTCGATATTGCCGCAGTGCACAAGATTGAATTTGATGTGAATCAAACCGCTATGGATCGCTTCGAAAGTTAGGGCTTTTTGACGGGCCCATCGTCGTCGTCGAGTAGCTTGAGGCCATGGCTTTCGAGGTCTTCGAATTGTCCCCGCTTGGCGGCCCACCCGAAAACCCAGCCGATGGCGAGCGCCACGAGCAAGGATAACGGGATCAGGATCCAGAGCCACTCCTGGGTCAGGCATTGACGCCAATCACGCGACGCGCTTGCGCGATGACAAGAAACGACGATAGAGCCATGCCGAGTGCGGCGTACGCCGGTGTGACCATTCCCATCAATGCGGCCGGGATGGCGAGTGCGTTGTAGGTCAATGCCCACGCCAGGTTCTGGCGTGTCAGTGCATGCAGGCGACAGGACAACGCCAGCAGATCCGGAATGGCGCGCAGGGACGGGTTTCGCATGATGGCCCCTGCCGAATTGCGGGCGAGGTCGGCGCCTCCGCTGACCGCGATGCCCAAGTCGGCAACGGCCATCGCAGGGGCATCGTTGATGCCATCTCCCACGAAGGCCACGCATGCACCTGAGGATTGGAGTTCACGTACCCACGCGGCCTTTTGTTCAGGTGTGAGACGCGCTCGTGCGTGTTGCGGATCGACGGCCATGCATGTCATTACCTCCGTGACCTTGTCGCCAGCATCTCCAGACGCGATGGACAGGGCTACGCCCCGCGCGGCAAGCTGGCCTGCAAGCTCGTGGGCATTCTGGCGCAGCGTATCGTCAAATGTGAATCGTGCCAAGGGCCCGGTGGGCCCAGCCAGCCACAAGGCGCCATCGTCTCGCAGGGAACTTTCGGCCACCGCGAATGCTAAAGCGCCCAGCCGGTACGACTTCGCTTGCAGTTGGCCGCCGACGCCCTTCCCGGGGAATGATTCGATCGCATCCATCCGGGGAACGGCGAGGTTGGCCGCCTTGGCGCGTTCGAGCAGTGCTGACGCGATGGGATGGGATGATCCTTGTTCCAGCGCACAGGCAATTGCCAGGCACTCATCGGGTGAGGCAGTGCCCAGCGTGTCAAATGCGGTAAGGCGCAGTCGCCCCTCGGTCAAGGTGCCAGTTTTGTCGAACATGACGTGGGTGACGCTACGCGCCGTCTGCAACACTGAAGGGTTCGCGATGAGCCAACCGTTTTTGGCCGCGGAATAGTGCGCACCCGCGAGGACGGTCGGCGCAGCGAGCGCCAATGCGCACGGGCAGGTAATGGCCAACACGGCCACTGCAACATCAAAGGCGCGGTTCGGTTCGATCACCAACCAAACCAGCGCGGCGGCGATGGCCAATGCCAGTGAAACCGGCGCGATCCATGCGGCAAGCCGATTGATATCCGCGGACAGGGTGGCGCGGCTGGCCAATGCAGCCTCGGTCATTCGCGCAATCCTGGCATAGGTGCTTTCAGACGCCGGCCGACACGCTCGAACCCGCGCCGGGGCGCCTACCAAAATGGCCCCGGCCGAAACTTGGGCCTGCGGGGCGCGCAACACCGGACGGGATTCTCCTGTCAAAACCGCCTCGTTCCATTCGCTTGCCACGTCAAGCGTGATGCCGTCGGCAGCCAGCGTATCGCCCGGCGCCATCAGGAGTACATCGCCTGCGACAATTTCCTTTGCGCTTATCCTTTCGACCTCCCCGGTGGCCAGTTCGCGCCGAGCGTGGTCAGGTTGCGAGGCATACGTACGCTCCAGCAAGTCGAGCGCCCGGTCTCGAAGCCCTGATTCAAACCAACGCGCGGCAAGAAGCAAGCTCACAAACATGCCGATCGAGTCAAAATAGGTTGCACCAGCGCCCGAAAGAGTGGCCACGGTACTGCTCGCAAAGGTGACGGCGATGGCCACGGCCACCGGCACGTCCATCCCCATGCTGCCGCGCGAAAGGTCGCGCCAGGCTCCGGCAAAAAAGCGTCGCGCTGAAAACGTGACCGCCGGAATGGTGACCAACAGGGCGGCCGTGTTCATCAGCGCCATCACCTCAGGTTCAATGCTTCCCGGCGCGGAAAAGTAGAACGGTACCGTGAACATCATGGCCTGCATCATTGAAAAAACGGCAACGCCTAGCTCCCAGGCGTCGACACGCCGACGTTGCCGCCGTGCGTCAGCGCGGTCTGTGGACACGGGAGTCGCGATCAATCCGACGCGGGCAACCGCCTCGGATAGCGCCCTGGGCGTCGTCATGCCGGGATCAAACGTCACATCCGCGATGTGCGTGACATATTGGACATTTGCCTGCGTCACGCCGGGTGTCCGTGCCAATGCACGCTCTGCAAGCCAGGCGCATGCGGCACATGTGATCCCTTCGAGATTCAAGCGAATCTGAAGGGATGACCCTCCGGTTACCGAAGGTGTGGCGTCCAGGCGCGCGGCACGGTCCAGCGCGTCCTTCAGAGTCCGGTCCAGTGATGCCGATGGGTCTGGCTTGGCCGTCCGTTTCCGGTAATAGTCTTGCAGGCCACTGTCGAGAATCGTCTTCGCAACGGCCTCGCATCCGGCACAACAGAGTGATCGAGTGTGGCCGTCGAACATCAGGGTCCATGACATTCCCGATGGGACCGGCAAGCCGCAATGAAAACAATCCGCGGCGGTATCTCCCAGCCAATCCCGCCTCGGCAGTGTTGTGGCACCTGTACTCAAGGCGCCCCCCAAAGGGGAGACAGGCATAGGCGCAAAGCATCACCCAGCCCCATTCCGCTGCCGGCAACCCGCACCATCCCGATCATGCCCAGTGCAATCACCAGGAGCCCCGCGCCCAAGCGCCACCGCGCATCTCGTGCGCGCGCTGCCAGTTGGGTTGCAATCGCGCCACTTCCCAACATGACCGGCATGGTGCCCAAGCCGAATGACAGCATGACGGCGGCACCAGATAGCGCGGAGCCGCTCGCAAGAGCGACGAGCAGCATGGACCATGACAGTCCGCAGGGAACCCAGCCCCACAGGGCTCCAAACCCCAATGCTGCTGCCGGACTGCTTGGCGGGACCCATCGGCGGGTCAACGGCTGCAGCTGGCGCCAAAGGGGCCGGGCAATTCGCTCCAGCCAGCTGAGCGCCATCGTCCAACCGGCAAGGTAGAGGCCGGTGGCGAGCAAGACTGCTTGTGCCAGGACGGCCAACACGAGGCTTGCCGCCTCCAAGGTCGAGGGGTTCAAAATCGCGCCCATCGCCGTGGAAACTCCGCCGGCGAGACTGCCAGCCAACCCATAGCTCAACACTCGACCAGCCTGGGACCACGCATGTGTGTGAGGGTGCGCTTGCGCCATTGCGCCAGCGGCACCATTGATCGGAATGTTGGCCAGCGCGGGCGCGGCAGACAGCGATGCCATGGGGATCGCGCACATGGCGGCACAATGGGTACTGCCCAGCAATCCGGTCAATAACGCTGGGACCAGCGTCGCGGCATCGAGCGCGTCCATCCGCCCGATGTTAGATCAATTTGGAGAAGCGCTCGCGGATGGCGTCCCGCGTGAGATATCGATCAAAAACCATGGCAATCACGCGTACCAACATGCGGCCTTTCGGCGTGACCGTGATCCACTCCGGCTCGAGCATGACCAAACCCTCCCGCTGGAGTTCCTCCAGCATTTCCCACTCTTCGGCGAAATACTCGCGGAAATTGATCAGATGTGCGATTTCGATCGACTCGATGGAGAGTTCGAAACCGCACATGAGCGATTGAATGACTGCGCGACGGAGCAGATCATCTGAACCCAGTTCAATGCCGCGCATGACTGGAAGTTCATTGCGTTCCAGCGCGTCGTAATACGCATCCAAGGTTCGATGGTTTTGCGCATACGATGCGCCGATCTTGCTGATGGCGGACACCCCCAAGGCCAGCAAATCGCAGTCCGGGCGGGTGGAGTAGCCTTGAAAATTTCGATGCAACCGGCCTTGTTTGGCCGCAATGGCCAATTCGTCGTGGGGCAGTGCAAAGTGGTCCATGCCCACATACACATAGCCAGCCTTGCTGAGCATGTCGATGGCTTTGATGAGAATGCCGAGTTTTTCTTCCGGGCGTGGCAAGTCGGCATCCAGAATCCGGCGCTGCGGCTTGAAAAGCGTGGGCAGGTGCGCGTAACTGTAGAGTGCAATTCGATCCGGCTTGAGGGCCATGACGCGCGAAAGCGTGTGACTGAAGCGCTCGACACTCTGCTTGGGCAATCCGTAGATCAAGTCCACGTTGACCGAGGTGAAGCCATTGGCTCGAGCGGTCTCGATGGCGTCGCGGGTAATGTCTTCGCCTTGTAGTCGATTCACGGCCTTTTGGACATCAGGATCAAAGTCCTGAATGCCGAGGCTCATGCGGTTGAATCCCAGCGAGGCCAGCGTCCGGATTTTTTCTGCATCCACCGATCGGGGATCAATCTCGATCGAATATTCACCGGTGGCCAATTCAAAGTATTTGCCGAGCATCCGCAAAAGGCTGGTCAGTTCCTCGCTGGAGAGGAAAGTCGGCGTGCCACCGCCCAGATGAAGCTGCTCCACGCGCCGTGAACCGCGAATCGATGCTGCGGCCAGTTGGGCCTCGCGCTCGACATAACGCAGGTACTTGGCCGCCCTGGAGTGATCCCGGGTAACGACCTTGTTGCAGCCACAATAGAAACACACCGTGTCGCAGAACGGGAGGTGCACATATAATGACAGGGCTGTCACGGGTCCGGTGAGACCTCTTGTCTGCAGGATGGTGCGATGTTTCTCCGGCGTATACGCTTCAACGAAGCGGTCTGCGGTCGGGTATGAGGTATAGCGGGGCCCGGGTCGGTCGTATTTGCGGATGAGTCCGGAATCGACTTCCAGGGAATCTTTGAAAACTGGGGCGATTGTTTGCATTGGGCGATGATGCCCCGGACCTATTAGAGCAATTTGATGCATGTCAACTTCACGCCAATTGGGAGTTCTCCGTGAACAAAGCTGCTTCTTTGGGTGACCGTGTAGAGTTTGCCCGCGCGCGGCAAACCCAATTGACGCTGGCCGACTTGAAGGTGGCCTGTGCAAACTGCAACTTGCGCGAAATTTGCCTGCCTGCAGGTCTGTCGCAGCACGAGTTGTCGCAGTTGGACCAATTGGTCAACACCCGTAAGAAGGTCAAGCGTGGTGACACGCTCTACCGCGCGGGCGAGCCCTTTGATGCGATCTACGCGGTCAAGCTTGGGTTTTTCAAGACACGCGTGACCTATGAAGATGGCCGCGATCAGGTAACCGGGTTTTCAATGGCGGGGGAAATCCTCGGCATGGATGGTATTGGCCAGGAAGTCCACAACTGTGATGCGATTGCCCTGGAAGACAGTGAAGTGTGTTGCATTCCGTATTCGCGTCTTGAAGAGTGTTCCCGGGAGGTCGCTGCGCTGGGACGGCACTTTCATAAAGTCATGAGCCGCGAAATCGTCCGCGAATCCGGTGTCATGATGTTGTTGGGCGTTATGCGCGCCGAAGAACGATTGGCGGCCTTCCTGTTGAACCTCTCTCAACGCCTGGCAGCGCGCGGGTTTTCGCCAACGGAATTTCATTTGCGGCCCACGCGCGAGGAAATTGGAAGTTACCTGGGCATGAAGCTCGAAACCGTCAGTCGCGCATTCTCAAAATTCGCGGCGGATGGTCTGATCGAAGTCGACCAGAAGTTCATTCGCATTGTCGATGTGAACGGGCTGAAGGACATTTACGCGCACCATGTTCAATAGTCCGCTTGCCCAGCATATTTTGTCAAAAACCGAATAGGGACGGACGTTTCCAGACAGAAACTGCTTGGAAGGCGCACCAGTACTAGGGTTTCGTCGAGCGTGCCTGCAGGTCGATGGCCCATGTCAATTTCAAGACCGTCCCGGATATCCCGCTCGACAACTCATACGCCGCGCCCATGGCGTTGGCACGTTGGCGCATGTTGGCCAGCCCGTGTCCCGGTTTTCCAGCGGCACTCAAATCAAAGCCGCGACCATTGTCGGCCAGCGTCAAGCTGACCTCTTGGGTCATTGCATCGAAAATGGTCTCCACGCTTACTTGATCGGCGCCGGAGTGTTTCAACGTGTTGTTGAGAAATTCCTGCGCAATGCGCAACAGGTCCTGTGCGCCTCGTTCGCGAAGCCGATCAAGGGGTGGCGTATGTCTCACTTTCCAATCAACGTTGAGGCCAGCCGTGCGCAGGCGATCGCCCAACCGGTAGCGTAAGCTTGCAAGGAGTCCTGCCAAGTCGCCATCGTGATCCGAGGTTGCATCGACGGCCAGGCGCAGTTCCTCGATGCATTCCTCGATGAGCATGGCCGCCTCGGCGGGCGAGATCTCGCCACGTTCGAGCGACCGCAGCGAGATCATCAGCTTTGCGCCCAGGCCATCGTGCATGTCAGAGAGCACATGCGCTCTCGCTTCGTCAGCGGCCTGTTGTTGTTCGAGCGCCAGGAGGCGTGCGTGTTGACGCTCGATCTCGGCGCTCTTTTTCGCGACGCGCTCGGCCAGCTCGGCATTGCCCTGCGCGAGCGCATCAATGCCGTGATTGAATCGGTTGACAATCAGCCAGCCGAACAACAGCACGAATGCCAGGCCCGAATAGGGCACCAGCCAGACCGGGTTCACATCCTTGCCCGCAAGGGCCACCGACCAATCGTGCACCGCGAATCCAGCCGCGACCATGGCGGTAATCATCAAAAGGAAACTGTCGACGCGCCGTTCCCGCCAGGCAAATCGGGTGACGATGGCCAGCCCTGCGAATACCCATAGAATCGCCACCGCGCGCCAAGCCGTTGAGACCAGAGGAAAGTGTCCGGCATGGTGCGCCGCGTACAGCAATGGAAACCCGCCCACTGCAAAGCTCCACAACACGCGGGTAAGCCGCGGAAAAGGCCGCCCCGTATAGCGTACAAAAAAGATCACAAACAGCAACACCCAGAATACGTAGCCTGCCGTCCACAAGATCAGGTTGTGGGGCACCGGAAAGGGTGCAATGGGCGAAGCCTTCCACGCCGTATGCAGGCCCCAAAGCAGTGTTGCCGCACCGAAGTAGCCGTAGAGCGTATCGCCCTTCTGGTGGAGCCATAGTACGATGACGAACACACCGATCAGGGAAATCACTGTGGCCAGCGCCATCGGAGCGATTGCCGTCCCGATGACCTTGGCGCGGTGTTTGGCGTGCAACGTCGCGCGGTCGCCGATCTCTGGAGCGCCGATAAAACGCGCCGGGCGGCCGCCCACTTCAATGGCCAGCTCGTTGCCGCTTTCGCGAAAATATTCGGGTGGGATATCGACGATGCGTGCCAGGTTCCAGCCGCTGGGCGGCGGCTCGTCAAACCCGCCGGACTCGAATAGCCGGTGGCCATTGAGCGACACGCGGACCTGTGCGTGAAGACCCGGCAAGTACAACGACGTGGCTGCAGGATTCGTCACACGCGGAATTGGGCTGCGATACAAGCTATTGGAAGATGAGGCACCGCGTGCATTGAGGTCGTCCGGTAGTTTCACCGTGAGGGCGCGCGCTTCATCGGGTGCGCCGTCCGGTGTGGATGGAATCCAACGCATCTCACGAATGACTTCCACAGTCGGTTGCGCGCACACCGGAATCGTCAAGAATGTGCAAACTACAAAGGCGAAAATCCACCAAGCCGCGCCGCGTCGGTCGCGCTTAGTCTCCATTTGGCGCTCCTGGCGCAAAAGTGAACTGCAAAACCGTGCCGTTCCGGCCACTTGATACTTCAAAGCGCGCGCCGAGTTGTCGCGCGATGCGCTCAACGCGCTGCAGGCCCTCGCCCCGCAGCGCGGGATCGAAGCCCCGTCCGTCATCGGACAGCTTCAATTCGACTTCGCCGCCGTCGGCGTTTGCCCGGCTGGCTACGCCGAGTGTGTGTCCGCCGGAGTGACGGATCGCGTTGGTGAAGGCCTCCTGCACAATGCGCATCAATTCCCGACCGCCCGCGCGCGTCAGCGTGGACAACGGTGGCGTTTCGGTCACTTGCCAGTCGATGGTGATGCCGGCCGCAAGCAAACGGTCGCCAAGGCGGTGGCGTACCGCCGCCAAAATTGCGGCCAGGTCGCCGCTGTCTTGGTCGTACGCGTCGACAGTCAATCGCAACTCATCAAGGCATTCCCGCAACAGAATCACCGCGGTTTCGCGGCTTGCGGACTCGTCCTTGAGTGCATTGAGCGATACGAGCAGCTTTGCACCGAGCCCGTCGTGCATGTCCTCGAGGATGCGGTGCCGCTCGTCAAGCGCCGATTGTTCGCGCTCGATGCGGCGCGTGTTTTCAAGTTTCTCCTCGAGTTCATGCGTTTGCGCATCAACACGCGCATGCAGCGTCGACTGGGTCTCGGCCAGTTGATCTGCCGTCGCGTTCAAGCGGCGCGCAAACAGCCAGCCGAACAGCAGCGCGCACAACAATCCGGAGTAAGGCACCAGTGGGATGCGCGTCATCAGGCCGGCGGCGGTTTGTCCGGTCCACCAGTCGTGCACACCAAAACAAACGCAAACAAATCCGACGAACACCAGTGGATAGTGCTCGCGGCGTTGCAGGCGCAGCGCGCGAAACACAATGTGGACCAGCCCGCCTGTGATCACCAGCACGGCGAAACCCCGCCACACGAGCGAAGCACTGGAAAACTGCCCCAGCGCACTCGCGATGTACAACACCGGGTATCCCAGGAGGGCCACGGTCCAGAGTAACTTTTCGATCCAGCGGTTGGCTGTTTCGGTATAGCGCAGGAAAAACATTGTCATGACCGAAACCCACAACGTGTAGGTGGCATTCCAGAGAATGCGGTTATGGGGATTGGGAAAAGGCGGCTCCGGAATCATCCACCACGCCATGTGCAAGCCGCTGAGGAGGCTGGCCGCGCCGAAGTACGCAAATAGCGATTCGCCGCGATGGCTGAACCAGAGCAGCAGCACGAAGGCACCAAGCACCGCGACCAGCACGCTCGCCACGAAGGGGGCGATGGACGTGCTGATGAGGCGAAGCGTATAGGTTTCCTCTGCCAGCGCCATTGGCCCGATGCGGGGCGCGGCAAACGTCCACGCTGCCGGCCCGCCTGCACGGATCAGCAATACGTTGCCACGTGGCCTCCAGTATTCGGGCGGGATCGGAAACAAATGCACCGACTTCCAACCACGAGGAACAACGGACTCAAACGCGCCCGTAAGGCCGATGGGCCTGCCGTTGAACTCGACTTGCAGGTGCGCGTAGGATCCCGGAAAGAACAACGCCTGCGCAACCTCAGGCTGGGAGGGCGTATCGATGGCGATGCGATACCACGCCGGTTGCGGGCCGGACGCGAGGTTGTGCGGCAACGTAACACGCTTGGCGGTGGCGGGGTCCGGTGCACCGTGCCGTTCTGCCATCCATTCGGCTTCGCGATACTCGACCAATGGGGGCGTTTGTGCGGCCACATCTACGCACAGCAACACGCAGAGCCACAGCGTGTAAACGCACAAACGAGTTTTCATGGTCGCGGCGGCGCGCCGGGGGCGCGCAGGATGCCAAGCCGCTGCGCCTCGTAGACGGCCTCGCCTTTGCTGTGCACGGCGAGTTTTTGATAGACCCTTTTGACGTGGGTCTTGATGGTTTCTACGGAAATCTCCAGCAGGCGTGCAATCTCCGGAAACGTGTAGCCCTTCGCGGTGAGGTTAAGGATCTCACGTTCGCGTTCGGACAGTCCCCCATCATTGGGCGTTTGCTCGGGCGCGCCTGCCGGTGGGGAAGTGTTTCGGCGCACCTCCTTCAAAAGGTGCCGCGCGATTCCCGGGCTGATGGGTGCACCGCCCGCGACAAGGTCGCGCACAGCGGCGAGGAAGCGGTCGTCTGCGGTGTCCTTGAGCACGTATCCCGCTGCGCCCGCCGCGATACTCTCGACCACATGCTTCTCGTCGCCAAACACTGACACGACCATCGTCAGGCATTCGTGCTCCGGCATGCTCGCTTGCGAGATGTGGCGAATGACGTCGATGCCGCTGCCGTCGGGCAAGCCCAAGTCGATCAACGCCACATCCGGCCGGTGCAAATCGAACGCGGCTTTTGCGGCGGAAACGCCGGAAACGGCCGCGACCAGCGAAAAATCGCCGCTCGCCGAAATGGCGCGCGCGAAAGAATTTCTCAGTTTGTCGTCGTCCTCGACCAGCAGCACCGAACGCATGGGCACCTCCGTGTGTGATTGTGCGCTACGCGGCGCGCTGTGTCAGCGTATGGGTTTCGCATGTCCCCTCACGGGGGGACAACACAAGGCCCTCTCACGCAGGAGGGGGATGCAAATCGGATGCGACGTGCGATGAATCGCACCTTGGGGGGATACCGCAGCGCGGCCCGCGCGGCGAGACTGCGCTCCATCGTCAACGCCATCAAGCAGGTGGCACATGAACGCGAAGGAGAGCCGCATGAGTATCCATGAACACAACTATGAAACTACTTTGCATGACGCGCAGGACCAGTTGATCAATTCCGCAGCGAGTGGCCGGCCAAGTTTGCGCGCATTGCGCTTCAGCAAGGCGGCAATGCTTGAAGGCTCGTTGTCAATTGTTGACCCACGGTTGTGGCCACTTCACGGCGCGGCGTTGAGCTTTGTGTTGCTGGTGGTGGCCGCTGCGGTGGGTGGCAGCAAGCCCGAACAACAAGGGGCATCGAGGGAAATAGTGGCAGTCGCCTGCTCACCTGAAGAGCAGTGCAATATTGTTGATTCGCTCGATGGCAGTTCTGTTGCGACTGGAACAGCGCCACAAATCGCGCAAGCCGGGCGACGCATGCCAATGATCGCGCCGGGAGATCAATTTTCGATCTCGCCCCCGCCACCTGCGGCGACGCAAACGTCGGATGCGCGTCCGATGATCGACTACACCTTGCCGGCGAATCTATGAGCACCGTGCAAATTTGGGAGGCAACTATGAATCGGAAATGGGTCGCCTTTTGGATGGGGATGATGGCCACTGGTCCATTGTGCGCGACACCTCAAGTAGTGGCTGATTCGGCCTGCGAGAAGTACGCGGTTGACATCGCGGCGTTTGCCACCTGCGAGAACGGCCGTGTGACGCGCGCTGAACCTGCACCACCAATGCACCCACGACCAGTCTGGGTGCGACCGCTGGTCGACGATGCAGGGTTTCCATTGCCGTCGGTGTCATCCGCATGGCTGCGGGACGGGCAGCTGCCGGCCACCACTGGCAACTACCTCACCGCGCAGGAAGCGCATGCCGCAAAAACGGCACTTGGAAACGCGTTCATGCTGATTGATGTGCGCGATGCTGCAGCGTTCGCGAAAGCGCATGCGATGGATACCGACGCCAATGTACCCGCCGCTGCGCACGACGCGCGCGAGTTGGCACGCGCTTTCCGTTCCGCCTTGGACCTTCGTTCCATTGAGGCCGATCCACTGATTGCGCTGTTGTGCCGCGATGGCCGCGAGGCGGCGCGCGTGGCGATCGCGTTGTCGCAACATGGGTTTGGCCGCGTGTTCGTGGTGCGCGGGGGAATGGAGGGGGAGACGGATGCAAACGCGGAGGGATCGGGGTGGCTCGCGTCGATCCTGCCGATGCAATTGGTGGCAAGGTAGAGAACCCGCGAAATCGGCGCCCGTCTGCACGGGAATAGTGGTCGTTCTTGGAGTACCTTGAATTCGCTGGCCGGCGATCAACGGTTTTCGCTGGCCTTCGCTTTTTCGCGGTCGCGCTTCGTCGCTGCGAGATCCACCGGTAGTTCGACATTTGGCCAGCGCTTTTCAACGTCTGCGACCAACTCGTCAAATTCTCTCCATTGCATTTTGTCACGCAGTTCGCGCAGGCGCGTGAACGATCGCAAGAGTTGCGGCGCGAGAGCCGGTTGCGCCTTGGGTAACGGGGCGGGAGTGGTGACGGGCGTCGCAGGAGCGGCGACCGTGCCCGCAGCGGCAAGCGCAGTTGCCTTCTTTGCCTGAGGTTCTGCCGCAATCCTTGAACCCTCCGTTACGATTCTCTCCTTCTTTGCTTCCGCGATTGTGGTGCGCAGGGGCTCGGACTCTGCGCGCGCATCTGCCACCCGGCTTGCCATTTTTTCCTTGGAGAGTGCCACTGCTTGAGGAGGTAACGGTGCCGAAGCGGCGAGCGCTTGCGAAGAAGGGCCGGTTGGCGCGGGTGCCGCTGCAGGTGCGGGGGGCGCGGCGGGTGCATAGGCGGGCGGTGCCACTGGCGCCGCAGATGCAAGCACCGGGGATTCCACCTTGACCTGAGGTACAGGGGTTGGCGGGGCCGTCGCCGCACGCTCCTCCGGGGCCGCACTTGCGACATCGTTGCGCCTTGGAGCCTTGGGTGGTTCGGCATTTGCGAATTTGTCCCCCGATGCTGACGGTTGAATCTGACGCGCACGGGTCTCGCCAGCCGCCGAACTGGCTGCGTCCCCGCGATTCTGATCCGCCAGCACGGCAATCTTTGCCGTGCCTGTCGCAGTCGCGGCGGTGGGAGCTGCAATTTCTCTTGGTGTGTCGGCTGTGACTTCGGCGATTCGCGCTCCAGCGGGCCCCTTGGCAAGTGGGGGTTTCAGCGACGCGTCTTCTTCCATGGCCACAAAGATCACCGAAGCGCTAAGGACAACGATCGCCGCAACCGACACCGGCTTTGTCCAGCGCGCGATCCAGGATCGTTCTGCACGTTGAGGCCCTGCGCCCACGGCACGGCGGGCCGCAGCACGAATGGCAGCGTCAACCGCAGGGGGTGGTCCCGCCCCCGGAGCACGTGATGCCGCATAGGCCGCCGACACCGCAGCGCGGTCGTGTTCGAAATCGTCGTCTGGAATTCGCGGCGTGTTCATGCGGGGTTCGTTTGGTAGTCCTGCAATTGTTCGCGTAGTTTGGCAATCGCATATCGCAAGCGACTTTTGGCGGCCTCGTGGGAGACCCCCGTGGCTTCGGCGATTTCGACCACCGTCATGCCGCCTTCCTCGCTCATCAAGAAGGCCTCGCGTTGTGGCGCGGGCAGGGCATCGAGTGCCTTGAGAATGGCCACGCGCGCACGGTTCGATTCGGTTTGCACCTCCGGCTCCTCGGTCCGCGCGCCAGGCACGTCGATTTCTACGGCGTCTTCGCCGTCTTTCACCTCGTAGAGACGCGCCTCGGATTTTGCATTGGCGCGAAAGTAGTCCATCAGTTTGTTGTGCGCGATGGTGAAGAGCCAAGTGCGGAATTGTGCCTGCACGGCATACCGCGGTGCCGCGGCGATCACGTTCATCCATACGTCCTGAAATATCTCGTCGACGCGCTCGGCGACGCGGCATTGGCGAGCGATGAAACGGTGCAAGCCCATCCGGTGACGCGCATAAAGTTCGTCGAACGCGCCCGCATCGCCGGACTGATAGCGCAGCATCAAATCCTCGTCGCTCGATTCGGGTGGGCGTGCGTCATTCATGTCGCCCGGCAGTGTAGCGCACTGCCGGGCCGGTGATGCGGAGTGCGAGAGCACTACCAACGCGGAGGCGGGTCGGGAACGAAGCCGCCGGCGAAATTGCCAGGAAACGCGCGCGGCTGGCGCCATGCGTGACGTGTTTCGCGGATCACGCCCATGGCCAAGAGATTCTCACGTCGGTCATAGCGGATGGTGATGACTTCTTCGGGGTGCGGCGTGGCGCGCTCGAACTCCACGCGTCGCGCATAGTTCGTCTCGCCGCGACCGTGGCCGGTACCCAGCTGCGGCGCCGCAGCAGCGGCAGGCGGCGCGGCATCCGTGCGCTTGCTTTCACTGCGGTCGTAGGAACGGTTTTCCGATTTTTCGCGCGGCGCAGATTGTGGGAATGCAAGCGGTTCCGGGGCCACATAGACGGGTGGCAATGGCGTCTTGCGTCGAAACAGCGCCACGCCAATGACGCCCACGTCGTCCGGCCGCCCCGTGCGCGCGGCATAGGAATCAGGCAAGTCCGTGAAGTAGAACGCGGCCGCTTGCGAGAGCGATTTCCGCCACCCGCTGATGTCCATTCGACGCCAGCCATCGAGCACGTAGCCGCCTTGGTTGATGGTGGCCGTCTGGCCGGACACCACGTTCACACCGTCAACCGACACGACTGCGAGGAGGTCCTCCGGCGTTTGGTTCTTCACCACGATCTGGTATTCATTGCCCGGCCGGCCTTCGACCCAAGCCTGCCCCGCGTGCCAATGGATCGGCAACGTGCGGTGGGCCGTGCGATCGTAGATCTCGATGTTTGTGAGGCGGCTGGCATGTGCCGCTGCCAGCGGCATGGCAAGTGTTGCGGCGATGAGTGCTGACAAAAAGGTTCGGCGGTTCATGATGGACTCCCGGGAAAATGTGGGGTGGGTCAACCATTGAACGGTGCCACCTGAAAAAAGGGTTTTTGGATCCGTCAAACCGCACAAGAACCACAAATGCAAGCACTGGCGCGGATTTCAGGCCAATTTCGGCTGGAAAGGCGCACCAGACCTAGGGTTTTGCTCTTTTGGGCGATTGTCGGCGGTCAATCGGCGCTGTCGTCAATCTGGAGGCGGTATCCCACAGATGCTGCATGCACACCCGCGCGTAGTGCGCGTGTTGCTCGTGTGTGGGACCCCAGACTTCTCGTACGAGGGTGCGATACGTCATCACCCGTCCCGCATGGGACGCCAACACCGCCAGCAGGCGCCACTCGGTCGGCGTCAGGCTCACGCGTTCACCGCGCCGCAAGACCTGCATCAGCGCCAAGTCGATGGTGATCTCCGGCGAGACCACCATTCTCGGCGCGTCGCTGCCGGCCTGCACGCGCCGCCGCAGAAGGGCCCGAACGCGCGCCAGCATTTCCGCGACGCCAAACGGCTTCACCAGATAGTCGTCCGCGCCGGCATCCAATGCAGCCACCTTTTGTGCTTCGCTGCCGCGTGCGGATAGCACCAAAACCGGCATCGTGCTCCAGGCCCGCAGCCCGCGAATGAAATCCGCGCCATCGCCGTCGGGAAGTCCCAGGTCGACAATGGCGAGATCGGGCTTGCGCGTCCCCGACTCGATTGCCGCGCGCTCGACAGTATCCACCTCGAAGACTTGCATGCCTTCCAGGGCCAGTGCATGGGCGACGAAACGGCGAATGGCGGCCTCATCCTCCACGACCAGAATTCGAGTCATGCGGATAACTCCCCGAGTTCCGCCGGATCGGGTGCGGGCGACAGCGGCAAGGTGAACTCGATGCGGGCCCCGCCACCGCCGGCATTTGACGCGGCGATCGAACCGCCGTGCGCCTCGACAATGGCGCGACAAATCGCCAAGCCGAGTCCGAGTCCTGGCACAGACTCGTTGTTCACCGCGCGGACGAATTTGCCGAAGATGGCTTCCTCCATGCCGGGCGCAATGCCAGGCCCGGCGTCACGCACTGTGACGCAGACCTGTGTTTCATTCTGAGTCCCGACGATCTCGATGACGCCGCCTGGCGGCGAAAACTTCGCGGCGTTTTCTATCAGGTTCACGAACACGCGCTCGATGAGGACGGCATCACAAGAGACCAGTGGAAAATCCGCTGCAAACTGCAAGGGGATGGGGCGGGCACCCAGTACACTCGCTCTTGAAGCGATCGCAGCCCCGGCAATCTCCGGAAGCGCATGCCATTGGCGCACGGGCGCCAGATCGCCAGACTCAAGGCGTGCCATGTCGAGGATGTTTTCCACGAGTTCGGCCGTGCGGCGCGCTTCGGCAGAGATGTTCTCAACCAAGTCCAGGCATTCCTTGCCGAGTGCGGCGCCGTGCAAACGCAACGTATCGGCGGAGCCCAGGATGGCGGTCAACGGTGTGCGCAAATCATGCGACAGCGCCGCAAGCAGCGTGTTGCGCAAGCGTTCGTTTTCCATATGCATGGTTGCGCGATGCGCGACGTCCACCAGGTGCACTCGCTCCAGCGCCAACGCCAGCAATGTGGCTGCGGTCGAAAAGTCAGGTTCCAGGTCGGCATGTTCGCGCGCCCCGATCTCGCCGGCGACCACCATGACGCCTCTCGTGCGCAAAGGCGCGCTGAGGGCCAGGTACAGGCACCCTCCGCTTTCGATCGGTGCGCGCGCGCCCTGCGCATCCGGCGCCATGCTGAATACGGCACGCGCGATGTTGCGGTCCCATGCGGGGGGCATCGCGTCGCTGCCCTGCGCCGTTGCGTCCTGATGTCCTTTCGCTGCGCCCAGATTGCCGGACGCGTCGGGAAGCAACAAGGCGATTCGTGCATGGTGGATCCGCTCGAAATAGGCGCGCGCAGCCTCGATCACAAAGTCACGCGAAGGTGCGCCGGACAGACTTTGGGCGAGATGGTAGAGGCTGCGCGCCCGGCGTTCTCGTTGCAATGATTCCTCGCCGGCGCGGCGCAATCCACTGGCCAGTCCCGTGATCGCAAATCCGGTCAGGAGCATCACGGCAAAAGTGACGACATACTGCGCATCTGCCACCGCGAAAGAAAGTTGCGGCGGCACGAAAAAGAAATCGAACACTGCGACGCCCAGCACGGCAGAGAGGATGGCCGGCCCGCGGCCCAGCCAATAGGCACTCGCGACCACGGCCAAAAGAAACAGCATGACAATGTTGGCCAGCGCGAAATAGCCTTGGGTGAGCATTCCCACGGCCCATGCCACGGCGACACCTGCAACGGACATCGCGTAACTGCCTGCTTTGGAAGGCTGGGTTGGATCGGGTGCGGGCATTGTCTTGGGTGCGAATTGGAGACGGCAGCGTTGCAGACAGCATGCAGCGGGAGGCGCGTGGCGACGGAAAGGCTTCCGTAGGCGGCCGCGTGCAGTTCACAGTATCACCGGCCTCAAAAGCCGGCGTGTAAAGAACCCGTAAATTTCGCGCGCGACACGGTTTCGCCTGGGTCCAAGCGCGCAACATGCAGGCCTTCGCCATTTGGAGTCCCGCATGTCAGTGTCTGCCTCTTGTCCCTCTCGAAATACTGCATGGGCCGCACTCACGCTTGGTGCGCTTGGGGTCGTTTATGGCGATATCGGCACCAGCCCGCTTTACACCATCAAGGCGATCTTCGACCCGTCGCTCGGCATTGCGTTTTCGACCGCCAACATCCTGGGGGGGCTTTCCACGCTGTTCTGGTCCCTGATGCTGGTGGTGTCGCTGAAATATGTGATGCTGATCATGCGAGCCGACAACGAGGGCGAGGGGGGCATCCTGGCTCTCCTTGCGTTGGCCGCCAAAACAGTTGGCCGTCGCCCGCGTACCCGGCACTTGCTGACCGTGCTCGGTGTGTTCGGCGCGGCATTGTTCTATGGGGACAGCGTGCTCACGCCGGCGGTGACGGTGCTGGGGGCCATTGAGGGACTTGAAGTGGCGGTGCCCCCCCTGAAACCGTATGTGTTGCTTATCTCGGTGGTCCTGGTGGTTGCGCTCTTTGCGGTGCAGCGCCGCGGCACCGCAGTGGTCGGCGCAATGTTCGGGCCTGTCATGCTGGTCTGGTTCGCGGTGCTGGGCATTGCAGGGGTGCTCAACATCGCCGCCGTGCCGGCGGTGTTGCAAGCGCTTAACCCCATGCACGCGTTGCACTTTGTAACCCAGCATGGATTCGCGTCCTTTTTGGTGCTGGGGGCCGTGTTTCTGGCCGTCACCGGCGC
>JBGAUM010000048.1:0-23976 GCA_044228625.1 Usitatibacteraceae bacterium
ACGCCTTGCCGACTTCATCGTAGCGTCCGCCGCGCGCAATGGCATCCGATGCGCCGGCTGCGTATGCTGCAAACGTCAGGCCGCTCTCGTAGTTGAATCCGCCCAGCTCGGCCAAGTCGACCGTGAGCGGCACGCCCAGGGACGCGAAGTGCGCAATCATGCGGGACAACTGTTCAAGGGCCGCATCGAGGGCAGGGACTTGCGGAAGCGCTGCCCGCGCACGATCCAAGGCCTCGACGCCACCGGAGAGCTTGGTCAACGCTTGAAATGCCGTAGCGAATTGCCCGATCCGCGGGGCCAGTTCATTCAACGCCGGTTGGTCCTTGTTTTCAATGGCGCTGAACACCTGCCCGGCCAGTTCCGTGTCCAGGTTGGCATGCCTCGCCAACGCACGAAAGATCGCCGGCTGGCCGATATCGACGGCCACGTTGCCGACTCCCAGCGTGGTCAAAACATCCAGCGCAAGTTCGAGAATCTCGAAATCCGCCTCCAACCCCGAGTGTCCGTAAAGCTCCGCACCCACCTGAAACGGCTGGCGGCTCTTTCCCAATCCAACGGGCCGCGTATGCAGCACGCTGCCGGCATAGCAAAGCCGGGCGACCCCCTGGCGATTCAGGATATGTGCGTCGATGCGCGCCACCTGCGGCGTGGTGTCCGCGCGGATGCCCATCATGCGGCCCGACAACTGGTCCACCAGCTTGAATGTGGCCAGATCCATGTCGTGGCCGGTGCCGGACAACAAGGATTCAACATATTCCAGCAACGGGGGCACGACCAATTGATAGCCATGCACTTCGAAGCGATCGAGCGCCAACCGGCGCAGAAGCTCCAGCTGCGCTGCCTCTGCAGGCAACAAATCCTCAATATGTTCGGGAAGCGCCCAGGTTCTCATGCGGTCACCAGCGCCAGCATTACGAGTCCGCCAACGACCGAAGCCAGGCCGACAAATCGCAACTGCCCGTCCTTGAGCAACAGGATGCGCGTCATCGTCTCCCGCCAGGCTTGGGGGACGAGCAGGGGCAATAGCCCTTCGAAGATCAGCATCATGGCCAGTCCGGCCCAGAGGATTTCGGTCACGGCGGTTTTCAATTCAAAAAAGAGGAGATCGCCTTCGTGTGACCGCAAATTCGAGCAAAAACGCAAATCGCGGGCAAACAAAAACGGCGCGTTCCCGTTTGGAACGCGCCGTTGACGAATTATACGCGCTTCTCAGGCCACCGTGCCGGTCGCATTCAGCGGCGCAATTTGAAGGTTGCGCGGACACTTGTAGACAGCCTCATAGGCCTTTTCGGCGATGGTGTCGTCCTGCAGGCAAATGAAGGCATCGATGATGTCCTTTGGCGCCCTCCGCTCACGCATTTGATGAATGATCTGACCCAGCAACTCCCGACGTTGCGCGTCCGGCATACCCAGAAGTTTTTCCAGAGTACCTTGCATGCCGGCGTTTTCGCAGGCGGCGGCGAGCATATCGACAAAGCCAACCACATCCGTGACCTTGATTGCTGCCCCTATTCCGTTGCGCATCTTGCGGCGGCGCGCGGCATAGCCACTCGCACCCCCAACGAATAAAGCGAGACCCAAAGCGACCCCAGCGATTGCCCCCAAGTGGCGATACCCCTCGGCGCGCTTGATGTGTAACTCAAGAACCGACGGCGGAACGCGCAAAGACGTTCCCAGCGACAATTTGGCCGACTCGCCATCTTTGCGGGCTACAACGCTTGTTTGCGGATTGAGTGGCCGTTTCGCGGAATAGCTCGCGAATTCCGCAAAGCCAACACCCAACAATACTGTGGCAATCCACCCGCACACCTTAAAGTAGGTTGGGCCCGAATATACGATTCGAGAGGTCAAAAGCGCCAAGGCCAACACCAGGCCTGCAAGAATCATGAAGGGTACGACACGGGAATCGTCGAACGGCATGGGGATGCACCTCGGGTATTTTCGACGCAGGATAACAGCGTCTGCCCTTTCGATCAGTGCTCAACCGCACACAGACGAACGCGAATTCAATCGCGGAGCGCCGGTTCCATTAACTCCTTAACTGGCGGACCTTTCAGGCAAAAAACGCCTCAAAGGTCACACCAATCCTAGACTTTTACTTCCCGCCCTTGTTGGGATTCTTCATGTATTTGAAGAAATCAGAGCTTGGATCGAGCACCATCACGTCGGACTTGCTGCGCAGCGTATTGCGATACGCCTCAAGGCTGCGATGGAAGGAATAGAACTCGGGATTCTTGCCGTAGGCGGCTGCGTAGATCTTGGCCGCCGTGGCATCACCCTCACCCTTGATCTTTTGCGCCTCGCGGTACGCCTCGGCCAAGATCACTTCGCGCTGCTTCTCGGCTTCGGCGCGGATCTTTTCGGCCTCACCGGAGCCCGTAGAGCGCAATTCGTTGGCGACACGCTTGCGCTCTGAATCCATGCGCTTGTAGACGTCGGCAGAAATGTCGGCCACGAGATCCACCCGTTTGAGCCGAACGTCGAGCACTTCGATGCCGAAACTGCGCGCATCGCGATCGGCCTTGGCGCGAAGCGACTCCATGATCTTGTCCCGCTCGCCGGAGATCGCATCCGCCAGTGACCGTTTGCTGAACTCATCGCGCAGGTCATTGTTGATCGCCTGCAACAGCCGCACTTCTGCGGCATTGACGTCGCCCCGCGTCGAGACGAAGAATTGCTTCACATCAACAATGCGGTACTTGACGAACGAATCAACCAACACGTTGGCCTTTTCAATGGTCTGGATGCGCTCCGGGTCCTTGGCGTCGATCGTTTGAATGCGCGTGTCGTAGAGACGGATGTTCTCGATCAACGGCAGCCGGAAATAGAGGCCCGGGTCGGTATACAGGCTGACCACCTCACCCAAGCGGAACTTGATTGCGGCCTGACGCTGGTCGACGGTAAAGGCCGAAAATAGCAGGACGAGGATGCCAAGAATGACAGCGGAGACAAGCGCGGAAATATTCAGTTTCATCGCAGTCTCCTAGCGGTTTCTGAGATCGCGCCGCGGCTCCGGCGTGATCACGGTGGTTTCTGTCACCGCAGGGCGCGGGGCCTCTGCAACCGGCGCAGCTACACTGCCCTGCGCGCCAATGAGCTTGTCCAACGGCAGGTACAAAAGGCTGTTTCCGCCCTTCTGGTCCACGATGACCTTGCTGGTGCCTTGCAACACCTGTTGCATCGTTTCCAGATACAGGCGCTCCCGGGTCACGCCGGGCGCCTTCTCATACTCGGTTAGAAGCTGGCTGAAGCGTGAAGCCTCACCTTGCGCGTTCGCCACCACCCTCTGCTTGTGCGCGCTGGCTTCTTCCAGCAAAGCCGCGGCGCGGCCTTTGGCCTTCGGAACAATATCGTTTGCATACGCTTCGCCTTCATTCTTCAGGCGTTCGCGATCCTGCTTCGCGCGCACCGCATCGCTGAAGCTCGCCTGCACTTGCTCAGGAGGTTGCGCGTCCTGCATGTTGACGCCGGTGATCTGGATGCCGGTCTTGTACCGATCCAGAATTTGCTGCATCAGCACCCGGACGCGAGCGGCAATATCGCCCCGACCTTCATAGAGCACGAAATCCATCTTGCTCTTGCCGACCACTTCGCGCATGGCCGTTTCGGCGACCTGCTGGACGGCCTCGTCCGGACTCTTGTTGTTGAACTTGTATTCCTCGGGGCTCTTGAGCGTGTACTGGACCGAGAACAGCACTTCGACAATATTCTGGTCTTGGGTCAGCATCAACGCTTCTTCGGGCTTCTTCACCTTCTGGTTGTTGCGGTGGCCGACTTCGATGGCGCGCACCTGCTGCACATTGACCAGTTCAACGGTCTCGATCGGATAGGGCCAATGCCAGCGTGGCCCGGCTTCCGTTGTTTGCGTATACCGGCCGAGGCGAAGTTCCACGCCCTTGGTGCCTTGCTCCACGATGTAAAACCCGGTCGCCAGCCATACTGCCACACCGATGCCAGCCGCCAGCGCAAGCGCACCGCCCACTGCGTTAGACGGGGTGTTTCCCCCACTGCCCTCGTTGCCCGCATTCCCGCCTTTGCCGCCGCCAAAAATGCCTGCCAGCTTCTGGTTGAATTTGCGGAAAATCTCGTCCAGGTCCGGTGGACCTTGCGGATCGGCCATCTGAATGGGGGCGTTTGATTTTCCCAATCGCCATTGCCACTGTGCTTGCGCATAGGTGGCCAGCGCGGGCGGCCAGGTCAGGGCATCAACAATAATTCCGCGAACCGTTTGGAGCATGGAGCAACTCTAGGATAAGAATCAATGAATGACAGCCGGGGAATCGGCCACTTCGCCATCGGTGGATTCCGCGCGCGATTGGAGTGTATCGGTACCTTGGGGTTCCCGGCCCTGGCGCAATTCGTAGCCGCTTGCCAACGCAGTCTCGCGGATGGCATCACGAACCAAGTCCATGCCAAGCTTAGAGAGCGCCGCCACACGAAGCTCACAAATTTTACCATCGGCATCCCGGACAGCCAGCGGCAATGGGTGGGTTTCCACTCGGTCAATCTTGTTGTACACGAGTACTTGAGGAATGGCATCGGCGCCGATTTCCGCGAGTACGCCATTGACGTCTTCGATCTGCGTTTCCCTGAGCGGATTGCCGGTGTCGACCACATGCAACAGCAAATCCGCCTCACGCGCTTCCGTCAGGGTCGCCTGAAATGCAGCCACGAGGCTGTGCGGCAAATCCCGAATGAACCCGACCGTGTCGGACAGCGTCACATGGATGCCCGGATCGACATAAAGCTTGCGTGTGGTGGTGTCCAGGGTCGCAAAAAGCTTGTCTGCAACCAATGTATCGGCACGCGCCAAACGATTGAACAACGTGGATTTCCCGGCATTGGTGTATCCCACGATGGATACGTTGTATACCCCGGCACGCTTGCGTCGGCCGCGCTGGGTCACACGCTGTTTGGCCAGCTTGGCCAATCGCACCTTGAGCCGCTTGATGCGTTCGCCGACCAGGCGGCGGTCGATTTCAAGCTGGGTTTCCCCGGGTCCGCCCCGTACGCCGATACCGCCGCGTTGGCGCTCCAAGTGGGTCCAGCCTTTGACCAAACGGGTCATCAGGTGCTCCATCTGCGCCAACTCAACCTGGAGCTTTCCTTCTGAGCTCTTTGCCCGCTGTGCAAAGATGTCGAGGATCAGGTCGGTGCGATCGATGGCGCGGACGCCTGTGGCCCTTTCCACATTGCGAATTTGAACGGGAGACAGCGCGTGATTGAACACGATGAGGTCCACCTCGTTTGCCTTCACCGCTTCGCAGATTTCCTCGACCTTTCCGCTCCCCGCGAAGGTGGCGGCATCCGGCTTTTGGCGCCGGCCCGTCAAGGTGGCCACGACGACAGCACCCGCACTGGTCGTCAATTCGACCGCTTCGTCCAGCCGTTCTTCGAACAACGCATCTGCAAAGTCGATGCCCACCACCAGCGCACGGGTCCGGTGCGGCAGGTGTGAGGCGTCTTTTTCGGTCGGAGATTTCATGGATTGCAATGTCGAGCAAATTCAGCGCGCAGGAAATGGCCGCCCTTGATCGAGGAACCGCCAGCCAGGATCCGGCAATTCAGCGCAAACAACCCACGGGACGGCTGTCCGTCCAAGTTGGGCTTCAGCCCTCGCTCGGCGCTTCGAAGGGAATGTTGACCGCTCGGGCCGGCACTACCGTCGAAATGGCGTGCTTGTAGACCATCTGGGTCACAGTGTTTTTCAACAGCACGACATACTGGTCGAACGATTCGATCTGGCCCTGCAACTTGATGCCGTTGACCAGGTAGATCGAGACGGGGATGTGTTCCTTGCGCAACGTATTCAGGAACGGGTCTTGTAACAATTGCCCTTTGCCACTCATGTTCTTCTTCTCCAGTTGCATGATGCAGGGATCGGTGACATTCCGGTCGATTGGGCCAAACCGCCCCCCGAAAATAGTCTTCCCCGAATGGAAACTCTAGCCTAAATGCAGAAACTCCGCCAAAGCGGCGCTTTTGCACCCCACGAGCCGTAGACCATCATCTTGCGGCAGGGTTCGATTTTTCAAGTCAGATTCGCGCTCAACCCTTGCCAAACAGGCGCTTGGATCGAATTTTGTCGCGGCGCTTTTGCCGCTCCTGACTGACGGTCAATGGGGCCTGTTTCTTGCCCTCGAACGGGTTGCTGCCTTGGCGCAGTTCCACGCGCAGCGGCGTCCCCTTGAGTTTGAAGGCATCGCGGAAAGCGTTTTCCAGGTAGCGCCTGTAATCGTCCGAAATCTTGGCAACGCCAGAACCGTGGACCACGACCACCGGGGGGTTGTGACCCCCCTGATGGGCGTAACGAAGTTTGGGACGGCTCATTTTGACGATTGGCGGCTGATGTGCAGCCGTCGCGGCGATTAAAGTTCGCGTCAATTTCGGCGTTGACAGCTTGGCCATGGCCGCCGCATAGGCCCTGTCGATGGCGCCCATCAACGGATTCACGCCCATCCCATCCTTGGCCGAAATCAGATGCAACTCTGCAAACGACAGGAAATGCAGCTTCCGGTCGAATTCAGTCTTGATCCGATCCCGGATGTCGCTGTCCAGGTTATCCCACTTGTTGATCGCCACCACCAGCGCCCGCCCGGATTCGAGCACAAACCCTGCGATATGCGCATCCTGGTCCGAGATTTCGGCCCGCGCATCGAGGATCAGCAGGACCACATTGCTGTCCTCGATGGACTGCAGCGTCTTGACCACTGAAAACTTCTCAACCGCCTCGAACACCTTGCCGCGGCGGCGCAATCCGGCAGTGTCGATCAGCGTGTATGGCTTGCCGTTTTTCTCGAACGGCACGTAGATCGAATCGCGCGTGGTGCCCGGCTGGTCGAACGCGATGACGCGCTCTTCGCCGATCAGGCGGTTCACCAAGGTGGACTTGCCCACATTGGGACGGCCGACCATGGCAATTTTTGGCCCGCCTTCATGGGCCTCCTCTTCCTTGGGTTCCGGAAACGGGGCCAGCACGTCTTCGACCAATTGCCGAATGCCCTCTCCATGGGCGGCCGAGATGGCCACCGGATTTCCCAGACCCAACTCGTGGAATTCTGCAACGACGACTTCCTCGCTCATCCCTTCAGTCTTGTTGACTGCCAAGGTGATGGGAATCCCGCGAGACGCCGCGTCTCGCCGCAGCGTGGATGCAATCACTTTGTCCTGCGGCGTGAGGCCGTCTCGGCCATCCGTGACAAAGATGATGGTGTCGGCTTCCGCAATCGCCTGGAGGGTTTGCTTGGCCATTTCCCGCATGATGCCGTCCGCCGCCACCGGTTCAAATCCGCCCGTATCGACGACCAGAAATGGCTTCGAGCCCCCTCGGCCATGGCCGTAGTGACGGTCGCGCGTCAAGCCTGGCAAATCTGCAACCAGCGCGTCGCGCGACTTGGTCAGCCGGTTGAACAGCATCGACTTGCCGACATTTGGACGGCCAACGATCACCACAGTGGGTTTCATGACCGTCCGGTTTCTTAACGTACCGCGATGGAAAAGATGCTGCCCTTCTCCGTTTGCGCAATGGCGCGATCACCCAGCGTGCTCAGCGATGTCACACGGCTTCCGTCTGTTGAGAAGCGGCCAACCAGCTCGCCCTTGTCGCTCGACAAAGCATGGACCAAGCCTTCCTGATCGCTGACGAGGATTCTTCCGCTGACCACCACCGGGGACCCCAAGTCACGCTTTTGCAGCTTGTCCTGCTTCCAGACGCTGGCGCCAGTATTCTTGTCGAGCGCGTGAACATTTCCATCGGAATCGGCGACATACAGGTGCTTTGCGTCCAGCGACACTCCGCCGGAACTGCCAATTTCACGCGTCCATCCCACGTTACCAGACAAGGTTTCCAGGCAACCCGTGCGGCCCTGGTAGACCGCCGCGCAAATGCGGGCATCGTCAATCACCGGATTGCCCGCCATGTCGGCGATGCGCTCAAGTTCCGTCGAGCCGCGCGGTTGCGACAATGTGGATTCCCAAACCGGCTTGCCGCTATCGATTTCGATCGCCAACATCTTTCCGCCGGGCAAGCCCATGTATGCAACGCCGCGGTTGATGACCATGTTGGCATTGGTGCGCAAGGTCAAAGCCGGTGTTGGACGCTGAAAGACCCACTTGCGCTTCCCATCCAGCCGGTTGTACGCCAGAAGGCGTCCGTCGCTGGTCCGAACAAGGATCGTGCCTTGCGCGACCACCGGAGGTGCCACCACCTCGCCCGCCACATCCGCCCTCCAAAGCTGCCGGCCGCCGCTGTCAAAGACCAAGAGCTGGCCTTTTTCATCGGCAAGGGCCATGACATTTTCGCCTGCCCCGACACCCGCCCGGAGTCGTGCCTTTGCATCAAACTTGACGACAGCCTTGCCGCTTTCATCCGCCAATTCCTGCACGGTGCCATCCACACTGGCGACCACCAAGCCGCGGTACGTATAGGCCGGCACAAACAGGTTGCCCCCGGACTTGCCGATGCTGGCGACCCAACCCGGCGCCAGGACATTGCTTGTGAGCACCGGCAACGGGGCCTTTTTCTCACCCCATCCAAACCAGCTGCAGCCGGTCACCGCGGTGGCGGCAATGATTGCCGCAGCCGCGCGAATCACCATCGAGCGTCCGATCACGATTTGTTGTCCTTGGCGGGTTCGACGGGCTTGGTGCTACCACCCAAGGCGTCGAGTTTCGCCTGCGAGATCATCTTGACCGGACTCCGCTCATCGGCTTTCTCAACCGCCAATTGATAGGCCGCCCGCGCTTCTGCCTTCTTGCCTTGCGCGTTCAGGGCGTCCCCTTGCAAATCAGCGACCAGCGACGCGTATCCCGCATCCTTGACCTGATCAAGATTTTTCAGTGCCTCGTCATACTTCTTCTGGTCGAGTTGTACCTGAGCGAGACGCACGCGCGCGATCGGACGAAACGCGTCCTTGCCGTTTTCCACCACCCATTGCAGGTGCTTGCCCGCTTCCTCGAGCTTTCCGGCCTCAAATTCGCTCTTCGCCGCCATGAGACGTGCTTCCGTAGCCTGGAAACTGTTCGGATATTTGTCCGCCATGGCAACGGCCGCCTCTGAAAGCTTTTTCGGGTCCTTCGACGCGATTGACTCTTGCGAGGCCTTGGTCACGCTCTTGAACAGAACTTCAGCTTCCTCTTGCTGCTTGCCCTGGTAGCTCTTCCACAACTGGGCCCCGGCAATGCCGGCAAAGAAAACAGCGACGGCCACATAAATCCAATTGCCCCACTTCGCCCACCAGTCTTTGAGGGCATCAATGCGTTCCTGTTCTTCCAAATCGTAAGCAGCCATTGCGGTATTTCCTGTTTCTTGAAAATCGGGTTCGGGACGACGGGTTAGGGGTTGGACTTGAGCCGCCGGATCGCCTCGGCGAGCGGGACGGTCACCTGTTCGGCAGCTTCGCGCAACGGTTTGACCGTGACTTTTCCTGCCGCCACTTCGTCCGGGCCAAGAATGATAGCAAAGCGGGCTCCGCTCCCATCGGCCTTCTTCATTTGGGACTTGAAACTTGCCAATTGGCCGTCCGGCGAACCATGAACTGCCACGGCAAGCCCGGCATCCCGCATGGCTTCGGCCGTTTGCTGTGCGTGAAGTTCCTGGCGGTCACCAATGACAACGTAGGCATCGAGTGCTTTCGGGGCCACCCCACGCGTCTCTGCAAGCAGCATCATCACGCGCTCGACGCCAAATCCAAAGCCGCAGGCAGGCGCACTCTTGCCGCCCAACTCCGCGATCAAGCCGTCATAGCGGCCTCCGCCGGCAATCGTCAATTGCCAGTCGGCGCCTTTGCCGACGAACTCGAATACCGTCCGGTTGTAATAGTCAAAGCCACGCACGAGGCGCGGGTTGACGGTGTAGGCCAATCCGGCAGCGTCCAATCGTGCGCTCAGCCCGGCGAAATGCGACTTTTCCGCCTCACCGAGGAAATCCGCCAAGCGCGGCGCCCCGTCGATCATCCCTTGCATCGCAGGGTTCTTTGAATCGAGCGTCCGCAACGGATTGGTGTGAAGTCGCCGCTTGGCGTCCGCATCCAGTTGATCCCGATGGGCTTCAAAGTAGGCCACCAAGGCAGCACGATGGGCCTTGCGAGCCTCGGCGTCTCCAATCGAATTGACCTGCAACTCAACATCCTTGAAACCCAGGCGATTCCACAATCGCGCGAGCATGATGATCTGCTCCGCATCCACATCCGGCCCCGCAAAGCCCATCGCCTCAACATCAAACTGATGGAACTGCCGATAGCGGCCTTTTTGCGGACGCTCGTGGCGAAACATCGGGCCCCACGTCCAGAGGCGCTTTGGCCCATCGTAGAGCAGGTTGTGTTCGATGGCGGCCCGCACCAGCCCTGCGGTGGCCTCGGGGCGCAAAGTGAGTTTGTCGCCGTTCATGGCGTCCTCGAAGGAATACATCTCCTTTTCGACGATGTCGGTCACTTCGCCAATCGAACGGACGAAAAGCGCCGTCGGTTCGACAATCGGCGTCCGGATCAACCGGTAACCGTATTGCTCGAACACTTCTCGCGTGGTGTCTTCGAGGAACTGCCACAGTGCTGAATCCTGCGGCAACAGGTCATTCATGCCGCGAACGGCTTGGAGGGTTTGCATGTCTGGGTGCGGGGGATCAATGAACAAAGACCCAAGCGCGACGGCGGAGGTCTCCGTGAATCAAACTCGATACTCTTTGTCTGGTGCGGTTTTCCAGGCGTTTTTGGCCTGAAAGGCTCGCCAGTCTTGGGGTTTGCCTTTCTTAAGCAACGGCCTTGATGGGAATCTCTTTCTTCCTCGAACGAACTCTCGGCGCAGCACCGGGAGCAAAATTCTTCCGGACGTAATCGTCGACGAGCGCCTGGAATTCTTCCGCAATGCGCTCACCCTTGAGGGTGACCGCCTTCTCGCCATCGATGTACACCGGGGCCACCGGCCGTTCGCCGGATCCGGGCAAGGAGATCCCGATATCCGCAAGTTTGGACTCTCCCGGGCCATTGACAACGCAACCCATCACGGCCACGTGCATGTCCTCGACGCCGGGAAACTGTGTTCGCCAAACCGGCATTTGCGCCCGCAGGTAACCCTGGATCTTTTCGGCAAGTTCCTGAAAAAATGTGCTCGTGGTGCGCCCACAACCGGGACATGCCGCCACCATGGGAGTGAACGAGCGCAAGCCCATCGTCTGCAGGATCTCCTGGGCAACCACGACCTCCTTGGTGCGATCGCCATTCGGCTCAGGCGTGAGCGAAATCCGAATCGTGTCGCCAATTCCTTCCTGCAACAACACCGACAATGCCGCGGTCGACGCGACGATTCCCTTGGATCCCATGCCTGCCTCCGTGAGCCCGAGATGCAGCGGGTAATCGCATCGGGCGGCAAGGCTTCGATAGACGGCAATCAAGTCCTGGACTGCTGACACCTTGCAGGAAAGCACAATCTTGTCGCCAGCCAATCCGAGCGCCTCGGCTTTCTCGGCGCTTTCCAGCGCAGAGACAATCAGGGCCTCACGCATCACCAGGTCGGCATCCAGCGGATTGGGCCTTGCGGCGTTTTCATCCATCATGCGTGCAATCAGTTCAGGATCGAGCGAACCCCAATTGACCCCGATTCGAACCGGTTTGTCGTACTTGATGGCGGCTTCGATCATTGCGCCAAATTGATCGTCGCGCTTGGACCCGTGGCCGACATTGCCCGGATTGATGCGGAGCTTTGCCAACGCTGCCGCACACGCGGGAACTTCGCTCAGCAACTTGTGGCCGTTGAAATGAAAGTCGCCCACCAAGGGGACATTGACGCCCTGCTGATCGAGTGCCGCACGAATCTGCGGCACCGCGCGCGCGGCAGCCAACGTGTTGACCGTCACGCGGACCACCTCCGAGCCGGCGCGCGCCAGCGCGGCAACCTGCGCCACCGTGGATGCCACATCCTCGGTGTCGGTGTTGGTCATCGATTGCACCATCACCGGTGCATCGCCACCCACAAGCACGTGACCGACTTTGACTTGCCGCGATCGGCGGCGGGGAAGGACATCAAACATTTGACTCGCTCTGCATCACTTGTTGACCCACTATTTCGCGTTGACACGGGCAACGGCACCCCGGGTGTGGGGCGCCAGATCGAATTCCAGTCCGTTGAGCGCCATGCGGGTATTGGAAGCATTGCCAATCACAATCGCCAACGGCCCCCGACCACTGATTTCCTCGGCTTCGCCCGCCCGAAATTTCTTGGACAGCACCACGCGTCCGTTTGCATCGGTGACTTCCACCCAGGATTCGCCCGAAAATGTGAAGCCGACAACGCTCGTACCCGCCGCGCGTGGCTTCTTGTCCGGCTCGACGGCCTTTGGCTTCTCTGCGACAGGCACAGCAGCTTTCTCAACCGGCTTGCCAGGCTTTGAAGCGGATTCTGAAGTCGGCTGAGCCACCGCTGTCTGGGATGGCGTATGGTCTAGAACCTGCGGTTGAGCAACCGCAACCGATGGCGCTGCTGGAGTATCCACGGGGGTCGCAAGTGATATCGGCGGATTGGTCGAAGGCTCCGCGGTACGCACGGCATCCGCCTTGGCATCCTCATGGGCCTTTGCCGGTCCTTCGCCCAACGGCGCCGAAACCGGGGTTGACGACAGGCGCGGCGCAACCGTTCGGATCTGGGTCCACCAGTAGGCGACGGCGGCACCCAGCAAAAGGATGACGAAGGCCGCGGCGACGCCCTGCATTTGCGGCGTCGAGAATAGACCTGCCGCCTCGCGCACGGCCATCTTCTGCCGCGCAGGTTCAACGACTGGGGTGGCAGGCACGGCACGCGCTTGCGAATGTGTTTGTTCAAGGCTCGCCACAAGTTCGGACGGCTCCAGGCCCACCACCTTGGCGTAGTTGCGTACGAAACCGCGCAAAAACGTGCCGGTCGGCAACGCGGCATAGTCGCCCAACTCCAGCGCTTGCACTTGCTTCACCCCCATCCGGAGGCGGGTTGCAATATCTGCCGCGCTCTGCCCCATGGCCTCCCGCGCCGCGCGCAGGCGTTGGCCTGGCGTCACGGTCTCATCCGCGGCGGGAGGCGTGTTCATGCCCGCCCCACCTTCTTCATGGTTCTCAACATTGTCTTGGACTGACACTGCGCTCACGCCTAGCGACCTTCGATGGCTTCGCGCGTGCGGGGATCGTCTGGGAAACGCCGCCGCATTTGCTGGACGAATCCCGCCTCGGAGGACTTGTCCCCCGTGACACGCGCCAATTTCACGGCCAATGCCAGGCCTTCCGCTGGAGGCATCGGCACCACCTGCATGTAGCGCGCAATGAGTGACTCGGCTTCTTTCATGCGCCCCATGCCGTAAAGCAAATCGGCGAGGTCAAACAAAGATGGCGCATAGAGCGGAGATTTGTTCAGCGCGCCGCGCAGGTAAGTCTCTGCAATCGCCACGTTGCCGATCTTTTTTGCGCAATGGCCGGCGTTGTGGAATGCCCGCTCCGGACTGATGTACAGAGGATTGCGCAACGCCGTTTCGAAATAACTCATCGCTTCCTTCGGGTTGCGCCTTTCGCAAATGAACCATCCGTAGTTATTCAGGACTTCAGAGTCATTGGGCGCGAGGCGAAACGCCTGGTCAAAGGCCTGCTGCGCCTTGTCGTCCTGGCGCAACTGCATGTAGATGATGCCTAGCATGTTGTAGGCGGGGGCATAACCCGGAACATGCTGAAGCGCCGTCTGGGCCGCGTCGATCGCGGTCGCATAATTACCGATCTTGAAATACTCCCCGGCGCGCTCGGTGTGGAGCTTGGCGCGAAATCCGGGTTCACTGGGTGCAGACTGATCCGGCAGTTTGGTTTCCACCGTGGTCTGGGAGACGCAGCCGGCCAGCACAATCGCCGCAGCGGCTGCCGACAACAGGGTTTGAGCAATTCTCACGGCGTCTCCTCGTTCGATATTGTTGGCTACACGCCCGCCTGCACCACGGGGATCGTCTTTCGGCGCTGCGACTTGTCCACCACCTGCCCGGCGAGTTGCCCGCAGGCGGCATCGATATCATCACCCCGCGTCTTGCGGACCGTGACCACGTGCCCGGCTTGCTGGAGGACCTCGCGGAAACGATGAATCGCGTTGTTGCTGGAACGCTTGTAAGGCGCTCCCGGAAATTCATTCCAGGGAATCAGGTTGAATTTGCAGGGCAATTCCGACACCAGTTTGACCAGTTCCTGCGCGTGTGCGGCTGAATCGTTGACGCCATCCAGCATCACATACTCAAATGTCACAAAGTCCCGGGGTGCCGCTTCCAGGTAGTCGCGGATGGCCGCAAACAATTCCGCAAGCGGGTATTTCTGGTTGATCGGCACCAGGACGTCGCGCAATGCATCGTTGGGCGCGTGCAGTGAAACCGCCAGCGCCACCGGACAGCGTTCCTTCAACCGGATGAGATTCGGGACGACGCCGGACGTGGAGAGCGTCACTCGCCGGCGCGAAAGTCCGTAACCGTGGTCGTCCAGCATGATGTCCATCGCCGCCGTCACACTGTCGAAATTGGCAAGCGGTTCACCCATGCCCATCATCACGACATTTGAAACGATGCGCTCACCCTTGGGGTCGCGGCCCATGGCGCGGTTTGCCCACCACAACTGCCCGATGATCTCGGCCGAGGTCAGGTTGCGGTTGAAGCCTTGTTTCCCCGTGGAGCAAAACGTGCAGTCGAGCGCGCAGCCGACCTGCGAGGACACGCATAGCGTGCCGCGGTCTGCTTCCGGAATGAACACCACTTCGATCCCATTGCCGGTCCCGACATCGAGCAGCCACTTGCGCGTTCCATCCTTGGACGCTTGCTCGGTCATCAGCCGGGGCGCCACGATCGTGGCGACTTCCGGCAACTTCTCGCGCAGCGATTTGGCCAGATCGGTCATGGCGGAAAAATCATCCACACCCGACTGGTGAATCCAGCGAAACACCTGCTTCGCGCGGAATGGCTTCTCCCCCAGCGAGGCGAAAAACGCCATCATCTCGGGCAAGGTCATGCCGAGAAGATTGGGTTTATCGCCTTTGGCGTGCGAGGGAATGGCCATGACCGCAGTCGGAAGGTTCGACCGATTAGCGTGTAACGACGTTCATGCCGGGGAAGAAAAACGCGATTTCCTGCTTGGCGGTCTCGGGACCGTCCGAACCATGCACCGCATTGGCATCGATCGAATCGGCAAAGTCTGCGCGAATCGTGCCGGGAGCGGCCTTCTTGGGGTCCGTGGCACCCATCAGGTCGCGGTTCTTGGCAATCGCATTCTCGCCTTCCAACACCTGGACCATCACAGGGCCGGACGTCATGAACGACACGAGATCCTTGAAAAATGGGCGTTCGCGATGCACGCCGTAAAAATCTTCGGCGTTCTTTTGCGAAAGATGCAACATCCGCGCGGCGATGATCTTGAGGCCGGCACCTTCAAAGCGTGCATAGATTTGGCCGATCACATTCTTGGCGACCGCATCGGGTTTGATGATGGAAATGGTACGTTCGACTGCCATGGAAAACTCCGTTACGAAAGTGAGCAAAAATCGGTAGGACTAAACCGTGAGAAATGTGCGCTAAGTTTTTGATTGTGCGAGATATTTCTCAAGCGCACGCAACCGTGAATTATAGCATGGCAGGCGGTTTTTTGTCCTCGTTAGACCGCCAGCCTCTAGCCAGCCGTGTCGCGGGTCGCTTCCAGCGTCAGGCAGTCCGCCTTGCGCATGATCAAGTAGTCGTGCCCGCCCGCTTGGTGCCGGCGATCCGCCGGGGGCGCGCGGAACAGTTGGCGGGACCATTCCACGAGTTGGGCATGAGACGGCTGCGGCACCCGCATCCACCCCAACCAGTGATACAGCGCATTGGTTTGCCGTTCCTCTGGAAGCCCATCCAAAAATTTCGCCCGGGCGGTTTTCCCATCCCATTGCAGGTCGATTTTCGCCAATGCCTCCAGCAGTCGATCCGCTTCCGCGGCATGTCGCGCTGTGCGCGCCAACGAGGCACGATACTTTGGAAATCGCTCGGCAATGACGGGCATGACCCGATGCCGGAGGAAATTGCGCGAGAAGGCGGTGTCTTTGTTTGACTCGTCCTCCACCCAAGCCAGCTGATGTGCGCTTGCGTACGCCTCAAGCGCCGCACGCTCCAACTGGAGAAATGGGCGCACCAGATTGACGCCCGGCCCCAACAATCGTGCCTCTCCCATTCCCGCCAACCCGGCCCACCCCGTGCCGCGCAACAACTGGTGCAGAACAGTTTCGGCCTGGTCGTCCGCGTGCTGCGCGGAAAGGATGACATTTGCCCCGCTCTCCTCAAACGCGGTGTACCGGGCGGCACGCGCCGCAGCTTCGATTCCCTGGCCGTCGGTCGCGTGCCGGTCGATGGCGACGCGCACGACCGACAGCGGAATCCCGCGTTTTTCGCATTCACGTTGGCAATGCGCAACCCACCCGTCCGCATTCTGACTCAGGCCATGATGGACGTGGATCGCCTCGAGGCGAAGGGACTGTTGCGTTATTGAGAATTTGGCGGCGACATCCAGCAACACCATGGAGTCGAGACCGCCCGAGAGGGCCACCGCGACGCGGCCTCCAGAGGCGCGGCGCATCAACACTTCCGAGAAGGCCGATTCGGGATCAATCATGCGTCAAGTATCCCTGAACCTATCGCGTAGCCGGCGAGCGATCTGCCCGATCACGTTTCCAGTTCTTTGAATCGCCCAAGCTGCAAGATCTTGCGCTGCCGCTCCTGCACCAGCTTGTCTGGCGACTTCTCGGCCAGCGTCTTGAGAGCGTCGGCGAGCGCTTTCTTGAGCGTCAATGCCATCGCCTTGGGGTCGCGATGGGCGCCACCCAGCGGTTCATTCAACACCTTGTCGATCAACCCAAGCGCCTTCAATTTGGGCGCAGTAATGTTCAGTGCTTCTGCCGCTTCCGAGGCTTTTGCGGAGTCCTTCCACAGGATGGCCGCACATCCCTCGGGAGAAATGACGGAATAGGTGGAGTACTGCAGCATGAAGGTCATATCGCCGACGGCAATGGCCAAGGCGCCGCCAGACCCGCCTTCGCCGATGATGGTGCAGATCACCGGAACCCGGAGCCCCGCCAGCTCATAGAGATTGAAACCTATGGCTTCCGATTGCCCGCGCTCTTCAGCACCCACGCCGGGATACGCGCCCGGGGTGTCGATGAACGTCAAGATGGGGATGCCAAATTTCTCCGCCGTGCGCATCATCCGCAGGGCCTTTCGGTAACCCTCCGGACGCGGCATGCCAAAGTTGCGGTACTGTCGATCCTTCGTGTCACGGCCTTTTTGGTGGCCGATCACCATCACACTCTGACCGTTGAACCGCGCAAGGCCGCCGACAATGGCGGGATCATCAGCATAGTGCCGATCGCCGTGCAGCTCCTCGAAATCCGTGGTGAGCGCGCTGATGTAGTCGAGCGTATACGGCCGCTGCGGGTGACGCGCCACTTGGGAGATCTGCCAGGCATTCAGCTTCCCATAGATCTCTTTGGTCAACGTCTGGCTCTTTTTGGCCAGCTTGTCGATCTCTGCAGAGATATCGACGGCGGAACCGTCCTGGACGTTGCGGAGTTCCTCGATCTTGGTTTCGAGTTCGGAAATCGGCTGCTCGAAATCGAGGAAATTGAGTTTGGCGACGGCCATCGGTGCGCTGGGGTTCGTGAGACGGCGAATGATACCAACTCTGAACGCTATAATTTTTCGCATGCGCACAACCTCATCACGTCCCCGACATGGGTAATCGCCTGTCGAAAATCGCCACCCGCACGGGCGACGACGGCAGCACCGGCCTGGGCGACGGCTCGCGCATCCGCAAATCGGCATTGCGCGTACAGGCGATGGGAGACATCGATGAGACCAACTCGGCGATCGGCGTGCTGCTGGCAGAGCCGATCCCCCACGCCATGCGGCTGCGCCTGACGCGCATCCAGAATCACCTGTTCGACCTGGGCGGCGAGATCTGCATCCCCGGTCATTCGGCGTTGACGCCGCAACATGTGCTGTTCCTGGATGAGGCGCTGGCCGAAGAAAACGCGGCGCTGCCGCCGTTGAAGGAATTCATCCTGCCCGGCGGCACGCGCGCGGCGTCGCTGTGCCAGCTGGCGCGCGCCATCTGGCCGCCGCGCGGAGCGCCTGCTCGTGGAATTGGTGGGCGCCGAGACGGTGTCTGCGCTGGCCCTGCAATATGTGAACCGGCTGTCCGATTGAGCGGTTCATCGAAGCGCGTCAACCTGACCATCAATGAGCTGGCTGCGCTGGCGAAGGTGATTTTCCATCGTTAACGGATACGCTGCGCTGGACTGGCGGACCAACAACTGGCCGCCCTGCTTTCCCAGTGCGGGCTGGGCAATCGCGCAGCGTTCAAGATTCTTTACGAAGCCACCAAGTCGAAACTGTTTGCCGTCTCGCTCCGTATAGTCCGGGAACGGCACATCGCCGAGGAAGTGTTGCAGGACGCCTTCGTGAACATCTGGAACAACGCCGCGAATTACGCCACGCAAAAGTCCGCGCCCCTGACGTGGATGACGGCCATCGTGCGCAATCGCAGCCTCGACATCGTGCGCCGACCACGCGTGGAAGTGGCCGACGAGGACGACTGGCACGCGCAGAACCTGGAAGACGAGGCGGGCAGCCCGCACGAGCAACTTTCCGAATCGCGCGACCGCGCCCGTGTGGCGCGCTGCCTGGAGACGCTCGATGCGGAACAGAAGCAATCCATCGCGCTGGCGTTCTACCAGGGCCTGACACACTCGGAAGTGGCCGAGCACTTGAGGCGCCCGCTGGGCACCGTGAAAACGCACATCCGGCGCGGCCTCCTGAAACTCAAAGGGTGCCTGGACGCATGAAGCTCGATTCCCCCGAACTTCAATCGCGCCTGGCGTCCGAATACGTGCTGGGCACCATGCAGGGCGCCGCGCGGCGGCGCTTCCATGATTACCTGGCGCGCGACGCGGGCCTGCGCGCGGCGGTGGCGCACTGGGAGGGCCGCCTCACGCCGATGGCCGAGAAACTCACTGACGTGGCGCCGCCGGATCGCGTGTGGTCGCGCATCGAGTCCCGCCTGGACGGCGCGCGGCGCCCGGCGGCCCCCGCCGGGTGGCTCACGTTTTGGCGCAACCTCGGGTTGGGCGCCAGCGCGGTTGCCGTGGCCTTGCTGGCGGTGCTGATCGCCAACCCGCAGGCTGCCAAGGACCCGATGCTCACCTCGGTTCTGGCCGAGGATGACAATGTGGCGCGCGTGGTGGTGGACCAGCCGAAGAACGACTTGCTGCAAGTGAAAATGGTCAAGCCCTGGAAGGCCATGAACGGCATGGTGCTGGAACTGTGGGTCATTGGCCCGGACGGCAAGCCGCGCTCCATCGGCGTCATCAACGACACGGGCGAGACGCAAATCGTGCTGGTGGGCCTGGAAAACAAGTTGAAGGACGGCATGATGTTTGCCCTCTCCAAGGAGCCTCCCGGCGGCTCCCCCACCGGCCAACCCACCGGGCCCGTGATGTGCAAGGGCGTGATCGCCCGTATGCCCGCGAAAGCCAAACCCGCACCGCGGCAAACCTAGTGCACGATTGGCAAACCCCAGATTTGGCGGGGCGTTTGGGGCAAAAACGGCCTGGAAGGCGCGCCAGTATGGGACTTTTGTCCGAGACCAAGAGTGGAAAATCGTGTCCAACTCTATTCATTCGAATATTACAACGCCGTAAAGATCGCGAACGTTGCGAAGTTGACTCATACCGAGGATCGGAAACTCAAGGGAACAGGCCCGCATTCAGGGAATTCAAACGTTTCCTCCGCCCCCGGAATTTCGATGCAATCCTCGCAAATGTGGCAAGCCGCGGGGCCGAAGGGCATGCCTCGACGCATCAACGTGTACCCCAAAAAAAGCGAGCCCGCCTCCTTAATTCCTCAGACTTCCTGTTGCCGCCCCAACCTGGATCTTGGATTTCATCGCGCGCTCTGAGGGAAATCAGGCTGGCGGGTCTGCAAATAGCTTTCATGCACCCTCAAACGTTCATCTTGGCGACGTTGCACGTTTCGGATCTTTTCTCTCATCCAGGTTTGCATGGGTGCCTCGGCAAACTCGACAATGCACCAGCAGATGCCAATCAGGCCTGCCAGCACCAACGCATAGGCGACGGCAAAGGGCAAGCTGAGAGACAAGCCTACGAGAGTCTGCGTTCCCAGGTACATGTTGAGCAGGTAGAACGGATAGCTGATGGCGCCAAGCATGATCAGCGATCTGCTGGCAGGCAGGCTGATCCACTTCAGGGAAATGGCAAGCACGACCACAAAGAATCCGACTGTCACAGCAGTGATGGCCATCACGGGTTTGTATTGATAAAAGGCGGCAGTGCGGATGACCAGCTCTCTGGCCTCGAACGCGCCCGCGACCATTGCCGCAGCAAGCAGCAGCCAACGCCATGCCGTTCGCCTTTCTCCTAGAAGGCAACACGCGCAACCGCCAATGAAAAACGGTGCATATGTCGAAAGATCCCGCCCGCCGTTGCGAGCGTCGAACACAAATTCGACCATGCGCACGGCATCCGGCCAGCCGGCGATCAGCTCACGCAAGGGGACAAAGTCCGGTAACTGGGTGTACAGCAACCAGCCCCAGAGGAAGACTTCAATCCGCTTCAATGACCCGATCATCATGACCAGCCAGATCAGCAGGTAAAACTTTGCCTCCAATACCAATGTCCAGTAAGCCTCGTCTATTGGCACGGCGCCCAATGGCTCGGGAAACATCGTCAAGTTGAGCAAATAGTCACGCCACCCGCGCAATTGGGGGTCGGTCAATACAAAGGTGAGCGTGCAACAGATCCAGAACGCGGGATACAAACGGATGGCTCGGGAGGCCGCAAATCGCAAAGGCGTGGCACCTTGCGCGCTTCTCAGAATAACGAACCCCGAAATGACGAAGAAGAAGATCACACCGAGCAGTCCGCCGTATCGGAACCACTGCTCTGGATAGAAGAACAGTCGCTTGATTTCGTCCGGCGTAAACCAGTTCCAGTGGGCGCAGGCCACGGACAATGCCGCCAAGAACCGAAGCGGGTCAATGGCATAGAGACGATCAGCGGATGGAGCTGTCATGCGGGCAATGAATGGCAACAGGCGGAGTCAATGAAAGGAGTCTGACACCATTTTCTACAATGCAAAGAAAGTGACGAGGCTCGCATTTGTCGTTGCACGAGTCATTGCCGAAGTGGCTTTGACGGTCATGCCTGAATAGAACGACCCGGATCACCCGCGCCAATCTGCCAAAGCGGAAAGTGGCGCACTCCTCGGTATTTCGTATGACCACTTAGGAAATACAAGCCTGGCCCCTTCAATTTCTTTTCCAATGTTCCACACCTCAGCACGTCACTATTCTGCCCCCAATCGCCCCTGTCGTTCGATCGGCTTCCACGAATCGTCCCAGTGACACTGTAAGGTCGAATGTTTCGGAAAAAAGAAAATGGGATCAGCGTGATCTTGCCCCGCCCGCATCCTCCAACACCCCGCAAATTTCCCGCATTGCGTCGATCAGCCTCGGGCCGGGCCGAAAAGCCCAATCCGGCGTAAATGAGAGGATGCGGGGTGCGGGACTGAGGCGTTGAGGAAGGTACGTGGGCCACGCAGGCTGAGACGTTCGAGGGCGAAGCAGGGCCTCCGGTTTTCGAGTGATCAAGGCTTCGCGCGAGGGTTCGACCACCAATGAGGGAGCGTCCGCAAACACGTTCTCGCCCCCGCAACGGGTGACGATTTCCGACAGAACGTGGTCGCGGTTCACCGTCATCAAGGGAAGTGCCGAGATTTCGATGAACACGCGTATCGGCGCACCGCGATTCCCGGGCGCGGGATTGTTGATGGCTTTGCGCAGGCGGTCGGCCTCGGCCTTCGCTGACTGCATGCGGCCGGTTGCATGCCCGACGGCTTCAATCGCCTCTGGAAGATCCCCAAGCTTGCGGATGGAAAGCGTCAGCGTCGGAATCTTGAGTTCTCCGAGCCGACGGATGTCCTGCGGCCGCGTCCCGGATTCCCACACCAGCACCAGGTCCGGCTTGAGCGCGATGAGCCTTTCCCATTTGACGCCGTTCGCATCGGCAATCTGGGGCAACTGGTTTGCCGCGGCGGGAAAATCGCTGAAGGCCGACACGGCCACCAGCAAATCGCCCGCGCCCGCGGCGAATGCGATCTCTGTCACCGAAGGCGCCAGCGAAACGATACGGCCGGGTGTTTTGGCTTGGGCTCCAGCAGAAAACAGCAGAAGCGCCATCACACAAACAGTGCGCACAAAGTACATGACGTCGCCCGCCAACGTCCGGTTTTGTGGCATCAGCCTGCCGAAGTAGCAAACATCGCGCGGCGCTTTTCGTAGGCTTCGCGCGCTATCGCCACGTCCGCGAGGAATCGAGGGACTTCCTCCAGCGACAATGCCTGGCCCGCATCGACCAATGCTTTTTTCGGCACCGGATGAATGTCGACCAACAGCATGTTGGCGCCGGCAATCACGCCTTGAGCCGCCGCATGGAACACATCCGGAATACCGTCCGGCGAAACCTCACGGTTGCCCACGGAGTGGGAAGGATCGACGCACACCGGCATACGGGTGAGGCGGTGCACGACGGGGACATGTGTGAAGTCCACGAGATTCCGGTGCGGGTCCCCGAAATGGGTTTTCATGCCGCGCAGTCCAAACACAATCTTCGCATTGCCTTCGGACGCGCAATACTCCGCGGCCATGAGGGACTCGTCGAGCGTGATGCCGAACCCACGCTTCAACAGGATGGGAAACTCCTGTTGGCGGCCCACCGCCTTGAGCAATTCAAAATTCTGCGTATTGCGGGTGCCGATTTGCAGCATGACGCCGGTCGGATGGCCGGTTGCGTGCAGAGCCTCGAAAACTTCATCCACGTGCGCCTCGCGCGTGACTTCCATCGCCACGACACGGATGCCGTATTTGCCGGCAAGTTCGAACACCCAGGGAAGGCAGTCCTTGCCCATGCCCTGAAAAGAATACGGGCTGGTGCGCGGCTTGTAGGCGCCCATGCGGGCACATTTTTGCCCCAAGGATTGGAGGCAGGCAAACGTTTGCTCGACAAATTCGCGGGTATCGACCGAATTCAAACCCAGGAAGGAGACGAGGCTGTCCTGCCGGAAGTCGACGCCGTTGTAGGTGAAGCCGACGTCGTGTTCGTCGGCCTGGTGGCGCCCGAGGATCCGGAGTTCGATCGCCATCGGCCTATTCCGGCATCGCGCGGCGCCGCGCCCGAACCGCCTCGGCCAACTGCTTCAACAACCGCTCGGTATCGTCCCAGCCGATGCAGGCATCGGTGACCGACACGCCATACTGAAGCGGCTTGCCCGGCTCGATGTCCTGGCGGCCGGGATTCAAATGGCTTTCCACCATCACGCCTACGATGCGCGGGTCGCCTGCCGCGATTTGCGCCGCCACGTCAGTGGAAACATCCATCTGCTTCTGATACTGCTTGCTGGAGTTGGCGTGCGAAAAATCGATCATCACGCGCTGCGCAAGGCCTGCCTTGCCCAATTCTTCGCAGGCCTGGTCGATGCTCGCCTTGTCGTAGTTCGGCGTCTTGCCGCCACGAAGGATGATGTGGCAATCCTCGTTTCCAGCGGTTGAAATGATCGCCGAGTGGCCTCCCTTGGTCACCGAGAGGAAATGGTGTGGTGCGGAGGCTGCCTTGATGGCGTCGACCGCAATCTTGATATTGCCGTCCGTGCCATTCTTGAAACCCACGGGGCAGGACAAGCCAGAGGCCAATTGCCGATGTGACTGGCTCTCCGTCGTCCGTGCACCAATGGCGCCCCAGGCAATCAGGTCGGCAAAATATTGCGGCGAAATCATATCGAGATATTCGGTCGCTGCCGCGAGGCCCATCTCGTTGATGTCCAGCAGCAGCTTGCGCGCCAGCCGCAATCCCTTGTTGATGTCGTGGCTCTCGTCGAGGTTCGGGTCGTTGATGAACCCTTTCCAGCCCACC
>JBGAUM010000049.1:0-23613 GCA_044228625.1 Usitatibacteraceae bacterium
GCGGCCTGCGACATCCATCCGCTCAACAACTCTCGCGTGCTGGCCTACCTGCGCGACGACCTGCATCACGATGAGCCCACGCGCAACGCATGGTATGCGCATTGGATTCGCGAAGGGTTTGTGGCGATGGAGGCCATGCTTGCCGCACGCAAGGTGCAGGGTGCGTTTTGTTTTGGCGACACTCCCACGCTGGCCGATGTGTTTCTGATTCCCCAGGTCGCCAATGCGCATCGCTTCAAGTGCCCGATGGACGATTACCCGTTGATCCGTGCCATCAACGAGCGCGCAATGGCCCTGCCGGCTTTCGATCTGGCGCAGCCCTCCAGGCAACCGGATTTCCCGAAAGCGCTCCCGACTTGAAACGGCGGGCAAGCCGCTTAAGGAGGCGAGAGACGTGACGCATCCTTGCGATGATGCGCGCGCAGGTCTGCAAAACAAAACTCACAGACCAGTCGGATGTCTGCCCATGCGACCAAATCGTCCGTCCAGTCGCCCGCACTCTGCACGGCTTTTTCACAGGTGCCACACCACGCTTGGGGTTCCGGGTCTTCGGGATCAAAGTCTGCTTCGTGAAAACCCAGGGGCGGGCCTTGGGTCAAGAGGTGCGAGCAAACAAAGGCGGAACCCACATTGCCGTGGGTCCCGCATTGCACGATGCTTCGATGTGCTCCCATCGCGCGATCACTTTAGATGCGTCGCGAAAAATTTTTCAAGGCGCGAGTAGAAGTCGACAATGTTTTTTTGACGGATGAACCCGTGGCCCTCTTGTTCATACTCAACGTACTCGACTTGCTTGCCCGCTTTTTGAAGCGCTTCATGCATCGCCTTTCCATGGACCAAGGGCACGCGCTGATCCTCGACTCCCATGGCAAGGAGCACCGGGGCTTGGATCTTTGAGGCATTGCGCGCCGGGGAGGTCTGCTCGAATTGCGCAGCGTCGGATTTGGGGTCGCCGATGATGCGCTTGGCGTCGGTTTCCAAATAGTCCGAATACATGCGCGTATCGGAATTGGCTTCAAAGAGGAGGAACAGGTCCGCAACCGCCACGAACGGTGATCCGCAGCGCCAGAGGTCCGGGTTCTTCACCAGTCCCTGCAAGGTGGCGTAGCCGCCATAGCTGCCGCCGTGCAGGCACATGCGCTTCTTGTCCACGATCCCTTCATTGACCAGATGCATGGCGCCGTCAGTGATGTCATCTTGCATGGTCAGCCCCCACTGCTTGAAGCTGGAACGGTAGTGCTCACGCCCAAATCCGCGCGACCCTCGCGGTTCCGGCTCCAGTACCACGTAACCCCGCGAGGCGAAGAATTGTGCTTCCGGCCACCGGCCCCATTCGGCCCAGGAATAACCCCGCAGGTGCGGCCCGCCATGGATGTTGACGATGAGCGGAAGGTTCTTGCCCGTGCTTCCCCGAGGGATGGTGACCCAGGCCGGGATTTCCATGCCATCGCGCGTCTTGTACTTGATGAAACGGCGTTCGCTCATCAGCGAGGGAGGAAGCCAGCTGCGGGTTGTCGCGATCTGCTCGAGTTTCCGGCTGGCCATGTCAAGCAAGTAGTACACCCCAGGATTGGTGTCCGAATAGGAATACACCAGAATGAGCTTCGCTGTTTCGTCGCCCAAGTCGAAGACGTTTACATTGCCGGGCAGGGCCTTGTCGATCATGGCCTGCAGTTCTGCATAGTCCTTGTTGAACCAGACAGTGTCTTCCTTGTCGGCGTCGTAGCGCACGCCGACCAAGGCTTTTTTCGCGCGACTGAACAGCAGGCCGCCTTGGAGGTCGATCAGCGGGTGCTGGACCAACTGTTCGCCGAGCTTCTTGTTGGCGATGTCATATTTGTAAATTGCACGTTTGTCACGCCCAACATTGGAGGATACGTAAAGCGTCTGGTTGTCAAAATCGAATCCGATGGGAGAAATGCTGCCATCGTCGTCCCTGCTCGAAGCCTGACCGATCTTTTCCCACGGTTTGCCATCGCCGGCGCGGTGCCAAATGGTGGTGAATTGCGGCTTGTCCGGGCTCTCGCGTTCCTCGGAACGAATGGCAATGCGCGGAACCAAGTCGCGGTCCAGCAACCAGCCCGTCACGCGCCCGGGGGAATCAAAGGTGAGCAGTTTGTAGTTGCCGGTGCGCGTGTCGTAACGGTACACGTCGGAAAACTCGCGCACACGTTCGTTCATGGCGACGATCAACTCGCCCGTGCCGTCGTAGGTGCGGCTCAGGATGCGGAAGCCCGATCGCGTGCTGCCGGATCCGGAAACACCCCGCCTTGTCGGAAAGGTCAGTTCGCGCATGTTCTTGCCATCGACATCAATGGCAAAGGTCCCTGCATAGGTCACCCTGCCGGTAATGTCAATGTTGCTGGCCGCGCGAAAGTAAATCCGCGTGGAGTCGATCCAGCGGAAGTCGACGACGTCGTTCTCAGTGAAGCTCGTGATCGCGGAGACCGAGCGCTTGGTCAGATCCACAATCACCAGGTTGTTCTTGCCACCGCGCGGACTCAAGGCGGCAAGCAATTTTCCATCGGGCGAGATCGCCATTTGCGCGTATTCAGCGCGCTTGAAAAAGGTATCCACCGATATGTCCGCCGCCCTCGCGGGATTCGGCAGGTCTTGCTGCGCGATCGCGGTACCCGCGGCGGCGACGCAAAATGCTACGGTGGCGCACAGGCGCGCCACAAGTCTGTCAATACACATCGATCACTCCCAGTCGGCGCCCGGATGACTCCAGGTCGATTTGAAAGGGGCATCGCGCCCCCAAAGGCGCCTATTCTCTCATTGGGAGGCGGGCGTTTATTCAAGTCCCATGGCGGCCCTCGCCTTGCGGGTGAGCTTCATCGAGACGAGGTGGTGCGACCTAGCCAGGAGAGCCTTGAGTTCGTTGGCGCTCACAGTGCGGGTATCCGAAATCAATACCCATTTGGCACGGGCCAGGTACGGCGCAGGAACAAATCCTTCGCGATCGGTGTACTGCAGGAACAGGTCGTCATCGACCTTGAAGGACACTTGTGCGCCACCGCCCCTGTTGTCACATGCGACCGCAAACATTTTTCCGCCCACCGAGTACACATCGTCCACGTCCCACTTCACGTCATGGCTGGCGGCGGGCAATGAAAGGCAGTATTTGTGGAGGGCGGCTTTATTCATGATTCAGGCGTGGAAGTCAAATACTGGTGCGGCGATCAAGGCTAAAAAGCCTCGAACGCCGCGCCAGTCTTGGAGTTTACTGCTTCGGCGACCTTACGCTTGGCGGCCCGCCAATGCGCGCGAGGCGGATCCAAAACGCCAGTTCGAACGCACCGCCCAAAAGGATCAACGAAGTTGCGCCGCCATTCCAGCCCATGGCGTAGAGCGCCATCGCGCAAACCAGGCAAAGCAGCGTCAAAACATGCTTGTACATCAGCGCATCCCGCACCAGAAAGGCAATCGTGAGCAGGTTGGAGATCACTTCGGCGTTTGTCCCAATTTCGCCTTGTCGAGCACGGTCATGGCCGCAGCCACAAATCCACCCGCATCGGCAATGTTGGCCGGCAGGATCAACGTGTTGGTGCTCTTGGCCAGATTCCCGAATTGCTCGACATATTTCTCCGCAACCTTCAGGTTTGCGGCTTGCATGCCGCCTTCCGCGTTCAAGGCAGCAGCAACCTGACGCACCGCATTGGCGGTGGCTTCCGCGACCGTGATCAAGGCAGTGGCTTCACCTTGCGCCTTGTTGATGGCCGCTTGCTTTTCGCCCTCGGAGGCCAGGATCGCGGCTTGACGCTGACCGTCTGCAAGGTTGATTTCCTCTTGGCGCACGCCTTCGGATTTCGCAATCAATGCGCGCTTCTCACGTTCGGCGGTGATCTGTGCCTGCATGGAACGAAGAATGGACTCCGGCGGCGTGAGGCTCTTGATTTCATACCGCAGGACCTTGATGCCCCAGGTGCTGCCCGCCTCGTCAAGGACGCTCACCACCTTGTGGTTGATCTCGTCGCGCGATTCGAAGGTCTTGTCCAGTTCCATCTTGCCGACTTCGGAACGCAGCGCCGTTTGTGCCAGCTGCGTGATGGCCAGCTCGTAGTTCGACGTCCCGTAGCTGGCGAGGCGCGGATCGACCACCTGGAAATAGATGATCCCGTCCACCGCGAGCTGGGTATTGTCCTTGGTAATGCAGACCTGCTCGGGCACGTCGAGTGGGACTTCCTTCAACGAATGGCGATAGGCCACACGGTCAATAAATGGAACGATCAGGTTGAAACCCGGTTGCAAGGACGTATGGAATTTGCCCAGCCGTTCCACCACCCATGCGTTCTGCTGGGGGACGATGCGCACGCCTTCGATGATCAATGCGATAAAGAAAGCACCCAGGAAAACACCGATGGCGGCGCTGGCACTTTGAAACGTGAAATATGAGGCCAGGGCTAAAACGGCAGCAATGATGGTTTTGACAAACATGGAAACCTCCTTCGGGTATGAAGCAACAACTTCTGCAACGTTGGTGATAACTTCGATCTTCTTGTCCGCTGTCGACTTCGCATCCGCAACAGCAGGTGATTCATTGTGGTCTGACTTCTTGGCAGGGTTTGCTGCAGGTTTGATCCTGACGGATTTGTTCGTGGCAATCGTTCCGCTGCCCGACGCGGATTGATTGAGTTTTTCGTCGGCGGCCGCTTTGGCTTTTTCCGCCTCCTTCTTGAGGCCCTCGGAAATCTCTTTCCACCAATCCCATTTGTTTCCCGAAAGGCCCGCTGCTGCGCCAAAGGCGATCAACGCGACGAACTTCGAATGCGTCACGCTCCACGCGATGGCCGACGCAATGGCGCCGTTGATGAGGCGGTTGGTCATCAAGGGAACCATCCTGCGCAAGGATGTACAAAAAGGCGCCTTCCTGAAGGGATGACGAGGCCAGATCACCCGGTTTGACTCTTGCTTCCCATTCCGCCCCCCGATATTTGACCCGCATGGTGCCGTCGGCTTGGTTGACCCAACGGACCAGGGTCACGGTTTGTCCGACATCCAACGCATTGCCTGGATCATTCGTCTTTTGCTGCTTGGCATGCCACCTGAAAACCAGCCAGGTGCCCACGACCGAAACCAGGCCGCCGGTCGCGACTTGCACCAAAAAGGGCGCGCCCAGCCAGGCCGCCAGCGCGCCAGCAAATGCCCCGACACCCAGTACCAATAAGTAAAACGTTCCGGTGACCATCTCCACGATGATCAACACGAAACCCAAAATCGTCCAAATCAGATAGTCCTGCATAGCTGCCTCCTGTTGGATCGCATCTTGCGGTCCGGCCCGTGGCCCGTCAAGGAAGGTGGCATGAATGGCGAGGGCGTGCGACGAATCGCCATTTGGGATGCCAGACTCCGGCAAATTGTTGCGCTGCAGCACGCGTTGCACTGGCATATTCAACAAAATTGGTAGTAAAGTGGTATTAGTTCCAGCAAAGGGCGAAACAGGCTGGCCAAGCATCTTGTTGTCGATTAAAAAAGGGAGATCCAACCAATGAAATTGCGAATCAAACCGGTGACCGCGGCCGTCTCCATGGTCCTTTCGAGTCTCGCGGCACATCAGTCCCTGTGGGCGCAATCGCCGCCCGCCACCCCGCCGTCAAAGGCGGAAGAGGAAAAAAAGAAAGCGGAAGAAGCAAAGCCCAGTCAAAAAATTGAAGCGGTGGTCATTACCGGCATTCGCGCCTCATTGGAAAAGTCCCTCGATCTGAAGAAGGAAGCCTCCGGCAACATCGACGCCATTACTGCAGAAGACGTCGGCAAGATGCCAGACAAGAACCTCGCCGACTCGTTGCAGCGCCTGGTCGGTGTGGCGGTTCGAACCGACTACGACGAAGCCGAAAAGGTCTCGATTCGCGGTACCAATCCAGACATGTCGCTGATTCTTTTCAACGGGCACTCGGTGAGTGGCGGCGACTGGTATGTGGCCGACCAAGGGTCGAGCAGCCGCAGCACGAGCCTGAGCCTGATGCCGTCCTCGGTGCTGAACCAGGCCGTCGTATACAAGACTTCACAGGCCAACATCACGGACGGGGGCCTCGCAGGGACGATCAACGTGACCACCCGCAAGCCATTGGATGAGCGCAAGAGCTTCGGCGGCGTGGCCAGCGTGGGGGGCGTGTATTCGGATTTGCCGGACAAGTTTTCCCACAATCTCAATGCGTCGTTGAACTGGAAGAACGCGGCCAATACCGTTGGGTTGATCGGGCAGGCTTTTGCCGAGAAACGCTACATGCGCCGCGACTCCGTGTCGCGACTGGCCTATGGCGTCAGCAGCGGCTGGGATGTCTTGAACACGGCCACCATGCTGGGCATCACCGACGCGTCGCTCGCGGGAACCGGCTACCGGGCCGCCGATCTGAATGGTGTGCGGATGCCGGGCAGCCTGAGCACGGAATTTGTGGAAAGTTATCGCGATCGCAAGGGCGGCATGTTCTCCGCGCAATGGAAGCCAAACGCGAAACTCGACATGACGCTCACCTCGTTCTATTCCGAGATGGGGGCGAACAACTATGGGCGCCTGACGGCAGGGGCCAATTACTCGATGTTGCTCGGCTACGGCGACCCGTTGGGCGGGACCACGCCCAATAGTTCAAACGGCCAGCGGGTGTATGCGCAAATCCGCAACCCCGTGATCATCGAGACCGTCAGCAATTACGGGTATCCCCTGCGAGTCCTGCAGAGTGCGGACATCGTGTTTCCGAATGGCACGACGCCACAGTACATCGGAAACTCCGAAGGCTTTTACCGTGACGGCGCCAAGGCCAACAGCGGTTTCGTGGATCTCGACGCCAAGTACGTCTTTTCGGACAACTTCAATGTCAAGGCCCTGTTCAGTTCGACGCGCGGTGTGGGTACCACCAAGCTCGACCAGGGCGCCACATTCGCGCGCTACGGACTTGGCGTTTCATATCGCCTTGGTGACTTGCACGAAGCGCCGTATGTGCGTTATATCGGCGCGGGCTCCAATCAACCTGGCCTCAACGCAGACGGCAGCGGCTACCGTTTCGTGAGCCTGGGTGCGTCCAGTGTGAAAACCGTGGACAAGGAGCAAAGCCTTGCGCTGGATGCCGCGTGGGGGATCCATCGCGGGATCTGGACCACGATGGACTTCGGCGTGCGCCATGCCGATCACGATCGTGATCTCACCCGCAGCGCGCCAGCACGGCGGTCGCCGACGTTGCCCACCCCGCCGGGGACAGGCTATGTCAATTACCCGGGTGATTTTGGCAATGGGCTCAATGGACCCAGCGGATGGGACAACTCGGGCTTCTATCTCACCCCCGAGGCATTGCGTGCATTCATTGCGAGCCAGTTCAAGCCGACGAGCGCGGAATTCGAGCGCCGCGTCGCAGGCGAGATCGACTTGCGCGAGCGTCAGAGCGCGGCGTACGTCATGCAAAGTTTTGACGATGGACCGTGGTCGGGCAATCTTGGCCTGCGCTTCGTGCAGACCCGCATCAATGCCAATATCGTCCAGCCTGTGCCGGCTGGACGTTGCCAGCGCATCGAACCCGGCAAGCCCGAGGTCGCCTGCACCGCATATCCCGGTGCCATCGTGACCGCAGGCGACGGCGCCACCTATTACGATGGCGCGGCATGGAACCCGAACACCGGTACGATTTATTTCAAGACGCCGACCGACCGGAAGTACAACGATGTCTTGCCGAGCTTGAATATGCGCTATGACTTCGGCAGCAATGTCATCGGCCGGTTGGGCGCCAGCAAGACCATTGGCCGCCAGAACTACAACGTGCTGGGCACGGGATTCAGCTCGCCAACCTGTACCACCGCCGGTTGCACGGTGACCGGGCCGAATCCCAATCTCACCCCGTTGTATGCAAAGAACCTCGATGTGTCGCTCGCCTGGTATTTTGCAAAGCGCTCGTTGCTGCAGGCCACGTTGTACACCTCAAACATCGAGGGCTACACGAAGACCGGCAGCAACAACACCGGGCAGACCGTGGACCTGATCGATCCGACCGATCCGTCCGGCACGACAGTACGGTCCTACACGGTGGTTTCATCGCTCCAGCAGACGGCAAAGATCCAGGGCGTGGAACTGACATTTGAAATGCCGATCGCTTGGGGTTTTGGCATGACCAGCAATGTGTCGCGCGCCCGTACGCGCGTGGCAGATGGCCGGCCGATGACCGGCGCGTCAGACCTGTCGATGAACCTCGGCGGATACTACGAGGACGACAAGGTCAGCGTGCGGCTGGTCTACAACTACCGCGACAAGTACGTGGCAAGCACGACGGCACCGGCGCCAACCGCCAACAGCCAATCGACCAGCACCATCCTCGGCGTGGTTCAGCCGACTGCCCTGACCTGGGCGGCACCCGTGGCCAATGTGGCGTTTTCGTTCAATTACAACTTCACCAAGGATTTGAAGTTGTCGTTTGACGCAACGAACCTCACCAACCCTGCCCGCGCGCAATACCGCTACAGCGAATCCGAACAGCAAAAGCTGGATGTCAGCGGACGCCAGTACTACCTGGTGATGCGCTATCAGTTCTGAAGATCTGTCCGATGCGGCTACCCGAATGCAAAGCCGGGTGGCCGCTCACGGCCGCGCCTACGCCGCGCGCTTCGCCGAAATCACCTTGGTATTCACCCCGGCAAAATTGAGGCCGCCAAACAACCGGCCGTGCTCGATCTTCACGCAGCGGTCCATGATGACGTCCAACCCGGCAGCGCGGGCAGCCTTGGCGGCTTCTTCGTTGACGACGCCCAGCTGCATCCAAAGGCATTTCGCGCCGATCGCAATGGCCTCTTGCGCCAACGCAGGAATTTCCTCGGACTTGCGAAAGCAGTCGACGATATCGATCTTGTCCGGAATCTCGGCAAGCGATTTGTAGCACTTTTCGCCCAGCACTTCGGTGTAGGCAGGATTGACCGGGATGATCCGGTATCCGTGCTCTTGCAGATACTTCGCCGCGAAGAAACTCGGTCGCCACCAGTTGGCCGATAACCCCACAACCGCGATGGTCTTTGAATTCTTGAGGATGCGGCGCAGAGTTGAGATGTCGTCCATGAGGATGCTCGGGCGTTAAGGAGGCTTGGGGGGTTGGCGGCATGCTTTTCGCAAACGCCGCCCAGTCGAAGGATGCCAGAAATGCTGCATTGGATGCGAATCGTGATGGCCGGGCTGGCACTGCAATTGGGCGGGCTGGCGGTGGCCGCGCCACTACCGAATCATGCAATCGCCATGGCGCCGCTGTCCCCCGGACCGTATCCGGTAGGCTGCACGAACATTGCCGTGGACGTCAATGTGATGACGGCCCTGAACTTGCCCATGGATCAGGCGTTCAACGGCAACGGCGGATACGCAACCGACATCTTGGCAGAGCCTGCGGCAGCGCTGATTGCCCGTCCCGTCGTGCCGGATACCGATTTGTATCCGGGGCGCCGCAACCAGCAGGTGCCGTTCGTGATCATCGTTTGCTATCCAACGTCGCCTGAAAATCTGCGGCCCGACCATCTCCTTCCGGACGGCACGCGCATTCCCCGCATGCAGCGTGGCGCGGAGCGGCCGATTTTTGCGGCACAAGCTTGCACCACACAGTTTCCGCCCGGCGAGTCCTGTGGCCGCTTTCCCATGGTGGTGTTTTCGCATGGACTGGGTTCGAACCCGGTGGAGGCAAAGTCCGTCGACTTCCTGACCCGGCTTGCAGGGTATGGTTATGTGGTCGCCGCCCCGTTTCACGGGGATTCACGTTTTTCGCGAATCCGTCTTGAGGATCTGGGTGACGCGTTTTGGTTGTTGTTGAACTTTGACCGTGCGGTGGAGACGCAGGCGCTCAGGCCCTTTGCGATCAAGCGCACCATTGATTTTCTTTTGGCGCATCCGGATTTCGCCCCCGTCATCAACCCCGCACAGATCGGCGGCGTGGGGGGAAGCCTGGGGGGCGCAGCGTTCACCTGGCTCGCGGGTGCTGAGATTACCTGCACCTATCCGGGCCTTTCCTCCCGTGCGACCGAACGCGACCCACGGGTGAAAGCCGCGGCAGGATACGTTCCCTATGCGGGCCAGCGCCTGCTGCCGGCGTTTGGGGACGACAACGCCACGGCCGCCAACGTGTCGATTCCCTATCTGGCGATGAGCGGCACCGCGGATACGACCGCACCCAAGCTGTTGATGGAACAGGCCATGAACAACTTTCGAAATGCGCGTTTCATGGTGGCGCTCGAAGGCGTGCAACATACTTACGACATCGCATACGCCAACGATGTGTTCGGGTGGATCGTGCCGTTTCTCGACGCCTACGTCAAAGGGGATCGGGCGGCCGTGGATCGGCTGTCCCGCCAGCGGGCGATCACGGCGGGGCTCGATGACCATCTCACCATCGACTACACCGGTATGCTGCCGGTGGTCGCAGGCGAGGTCACCGTGGACGAGTTCTACAATTCATTCCTGCGGCACTATGGCCTGCTGGCCAAGGAATCGGACAAGCAGTTTGTCGACCAGGGACGAGCGGGTCCCGGATGGTCCCGCACAGGTTTCCGCTTCAAGGGGTTCACGGTACCGGGCCCCACCGAACTGCGACCCACGACGCAGGCACCGGTGTGCCGCTACTATCATCCGGTGGTCAATACGCATTTCTATTCGGCCGAGCAAGCCGATTGTGATCTCGTGCGTTCGATCGGCGGACTCTTTGAAGGAATCGAGTTCTGGATCGCCCGTGCGTCCGGTGCTGGTTGCCCGACCGGCACGCAAGCGGTCACGCGGCTCTACAACAACCGCTGGCGTGAATTGGATTCCAATCACCGCTACGTGACCAGCCGCTCGGAGGTGCGCCGGATGGTGAACGAGGGCTGGATCGATGAAGGCGTGGTGATGTGCGCGCCGCTCTAGCACCGCCACATGTCATGCCCGCTGCAAAAAAACTAGTCGCCGTCCAGCAGCTTGCGCGCGCGCTCGTTTTCTGGTGACGCAGTTGCATTAGGCTCACTCGTTGCGGGTCCGCGCCGACGGTTCATCATGAAGAAGACGATCGCGCCGCCGGCCAGCAAGACAAAGGGACCGCCCCACAACAGCCAGGTTTTCGGTTCGACTTCAGGCTTGTAAAGCACAAAATCCCCGTAGCGCGCCCGCAGGTGGGCTTTGATTTGGTCATTGGATTTGCCCTGGTCGGCGAGCAGCCGGATTTCGCGCCGCAAGTCGCCGGCGAGTCCCGCCGGTGAATCGGCCAGCGTCTGGTTTTGGCACACCAGGCAACGCAATTCGGTTTCCAGTGTCTTCAGGCGCGCTTCCAACTCGGGCGATGCGGGAGGCACGGCCGGGGTGGGCAACTGCGCGTGGGCCGTCCATTGAACGGAAAGGACGGCAAGGCACAGCAGCGCCGATGCACGAAATTGCCGGGCAAACCCGCCCAGCGAATATCGGCATGCCAAACTCAAGGACTGGTGCGGCGCCTGGACCATTTTTGCCGCAAAAGGCTCGCCGATATTGGCGCTTGAACTGCCGATGCGTCGCGTGTTGTCGCTTGGAATGCTGGCTGGATTCATGGCTTATCCGCGATTCAACGATTGGATCAAAGGTACCAACGTGTCTTGAACGACTTTCTCGTCGACCGGTCCCGTATGTTTGTAGCGAATGGTCCCGCTCTTGTCGATCACGAAGGTTTCCGGGGCACCATAAACGCCAAAATCGATTGCAACACGGCCGTCCAGATCCATGACTGACAGTTGATAGGGATCGCCGAATCGCTGCAACCAGGCGCGCGCCGTGTCGGGTTGGTCCTTCCAGTTCAGGCCGATGATCGGCACCACGCTTTGCTTGGCCAGCGCATTCAGGTGGGGGTGCTCATAGCGGCAAGAAACGCACCAGGATCCCCAAACATTGAGGAGCCACACCTTACCCTTCATATCCGCTGCGGAAAACGTCTGGTCCTTGGCGTGTAATTGCGGAAGCGTGAACTGGGGCACCGGTTTGTCGAGCAAGGCCGAGGGAATCTCGCGGGGATTCAGCGAGAGTCCCTTCCACAAGAACAGCACCAGCCCGAAGAATATCGCGAGCGGCAGAAAGTATCGCCAAATGCGCATGGCGTTCGACGCAGGACGGTCGTTGGGGGGGCTTGCAACGTCACTCATGTTACTCGGCCCCCTGCGGCGCTACGCGGGGGGCCCCCTTTTTGCCTTTCTTGCGAGAAGGCGGCGCCGGAGGCGCAACGGCATCGGCTTCGGCGACCTTCACTTTCAGCCGGTATCGCCGGTCACAGATGGCCAGCAATCCACCCAGCGCCATGAACATGCATCCGAACCAAATCCAGTCGATAAACGGCTTGACGTACACGCGGACGCCCCAGGCGCCGATGCCATGGTTGGAATCCAGCGGTTCACCCAGCGCAACATAAATATCGCGCGTGAAGCCGGAGTCAATGGCAGCTTCCGTCATCGTATTCTGGTGTGCAAAGTAGTTGCGCTTCTCGGGTTGCAGCTTGGCAACGAGCTTGCCGTTCCTGTAAACCTCAAACTCACCCACGACCGCGTTGTAATTGGGGCCGGGCTTGTTGCCGACAGAGAGGAACTTGAACTCATAACCGCCCAATTCCACGCTTCGGCCCGGAAGGAGCAGCACATCTTTCTCCGTTTGGTAGCCGTTGACCAGCGCAACGCCGGTCACGAATACCGCAACGCCAACATGTGCCAAATGCATCCCGTAGTAGCTGGTGGAATTTGATTTCAGTTTCGCCCAGAAACCAGCGGCCGGCGTCGAGGCAAAACGGTGTACGAGGGCCGTGATGGTCGCGCCCACGATCCAGGTCGCCAGCGCCATGGCGATGGCCACGAGGACCGAGAAGCGCCCCATCAAGAACGGAATGCAAATGCCGCTGATGATGGCCACGCCGAACGCCCATTTCAGACGCGTTGCCAATTCGGGCAACGTGGCGTTGCGCCAGCGCGCGATCGGTCCGACCGCCATCAGGAAAAGCGCGGGTGCCATCAGCGGGTAAAACACCGCATCAAAATACGGCGGGCCAACAGAGATCTTGCCCATTTTCAGCGCATCCAGGAACAACGGGTACAACGTGCCCAACATGACGGCGAGCATGGCCACCAGAAACAAGACGTTGTTGGCCAGCAGGAGCGATTCGCGTGATGCGGGGGAGAAGGCGCGCGGCACCTTGGCGAGTCCCAACTGCGGGGCGCGCCATGCATAAAGGGCCAACGAGCCGCCGATGACCACGGCCAAGAACGCAAGGATGAACACGCCGCGCTTGGGATCTGTGGCAAACGCATGGACGCTGGTCAGGACGCCCGAGCGCACCAGGAATGTGCCCAGCAGCGAAAGCGAAAACGCGATGATCGCCAGAAGGACGGTCCAGCTTTTGAAAATGCCGCGCTTTTCGGTGACTGCCAGCGAGTGGATCAGGGCCGTGCCAATGAGCCAGGGCATGAAGGAGGCGTTTTCAACCGGGTCCCAGAACCACCAACCTCCCCAGCCCAATTCGTAGTACGCCCACGCAGAGCCCAATGCAATGCCGATGGTGAGGAAACCCCAGGCCAACGTGGTCCACGGACGCGACCACCGAGCCCAGGTCGCGTCGAGCTTGCCGCCAAGCAGTGCCGCGAGCGCGAACGCGAAGGCGACTGAGAATCCGACGTAACCCATGTAGAGCATGGGCGGGTGGTAAATCATGCCGGGGTCCTGCAACAGGGGATTGAGGTCGCGCCCTTCGGGGGCAGGAGGCATCAGACGATCGAAGGGACTTGACGTCAACAAAAGGAACAGAAGGAACCCGGTCGCCACGAGCCCCAGGACCGACAGTACGCGCGCGATCACCGTGAGCGGCAGGTTGCGGCTGAACAGCGACACGGCAAAGGTCCAACCGGCCAACATCAGGACCCACAGTAGCAGCGAGCCTTCGTGCGAGCCCCACGACGCGGTGACCCGGTAATAGGTGGGCAGCTTGGTATTCGAATTCATGGCGACGTTTTGCACCGAAAAATCGCTCACCACAAAGGAGTACACCAGGCAGCCGAATGCAAAGGCCACAAAAAGGAATTGGCCGGTGGCCAGCGGACGTGCCATGGCCATCAGCCGTGCATCGTCACGGAAGGCGCCAATCAAAGGAACGATCCCCATCACAGTCGCAAGGCAAAGGGCGAGAATCAGCGAGAAATGTCCAAGTTCAGGGATCATGGGGAGATACTCAATGAGGAATCATGGATGTGCGGGCATGCTGCCAATGTGGCGACGCGGGGTCATCCAACAGCGGGTGGAGCCCGCAGACCAACGAAGGTCCGCAGGGTGCGCAACGGCGTTGACGTTTCCCGGGATCAATCATTCGGGCACTCTGCACGGATGCTTCGTGATCATTTCTTGGCATCCTGGGTTACGAGCGGCTTTTGTCCCGCAAAAATTTCACCCTTGACCGGATGACCCGCCTTGCGCAGCGCCTCGGCCGCTTCAGGGGCCATGTAGTTTTCATCATGCTTGGCAAGCACTTCGGTGGCGACGAACTCACCACCGCTCGACATCTTTCCTTGCACGACCACGCCCTTGCCTTCCTTGAAAAGGTCGGGAAGGATGCCGGTGTACCGCACCGACACTGCCTTTGCCGTATCGGTGACCTCAAATCGCACCGTCAATCCGTCACTCTGGCGTTTCAGGGATCCGTCCTGCACCAACCCGCCCAAACGGAATGCCCGGTCCAGCGGCACTTTCTTCTCGGCGACTTCCGTGGGTGTCCGGAACAGGACAAGGTTCGATTGGAAAGCCTTCAAAACCAGTGCCACGGCAACAGCCAGCACAGCGATGCCCAGGGCAATCCAGGCAAACCGGCGATATCGGCCCTTCATTGGGACTCCTTGGAGCGGCGCACCCGCAACCGCAATGTGATGATCTCAAGCAGGATCCCCAAGGCGAATACGCCGAATGAACCCCAGACGAACGCTCCACGCCCTCCCATGGAGAAAAACTCTGTCCAATTCATGCCGCTGCTCCTTTCCAGACGTGTACCGGCTCCCGCTCACGGATGATGACGCGCACGCGCACCAGTGAGATGGCAATGGTGTAAGCCCAACACGCGAAGATCATGGCCACCATGGCGATCACCATGTCCGGCGCCATCTTTGACCCGCCAGACGCTGAAAAGGTCATGCCTTGGTGCAGGGAATTCCACCATTTCACGGAGAAATAGATGATCGGGATGTTGACGGACCCCACAATCGCGAGCAGCGCGCCTGCCTTGTCCGCGCGGCGCGTGTCATCAATGGCCTCCATCAGCGCCATGAAGCCGATGTAAAGAAAGAACAGCACGAGCGTCGAGGTCATTCGCCCATCCCAAATCCAGTAGGTCCCCCAGGTGGGCCTGCCCCAGAGCGCACCGGTCCATAGCGCCAAGAATGTGAAAAGCATCCCGGTAGGTGCCAAAGCACGCATCATCATGGCTGAAAGGCGGGTATTGAAAGACAGCGCCAGCACGCCGTAGAACGCCATCACCAAATAGATGAACATGCCCATCCAAGCGGCCGGCACATGGATGAAGATGATGCGGTAAACCTCACCTTGTTGAAAATCGGTCGGGGCAACGAACAACCCCTCGTAGAGCCCGAAAAGGGCCAGCAACGCAGCGGCCACCGCGAATAAAGGCCAAATTTTTCCGGCGAGCGGATAAAAACTGGCGGGAGAAGCGTAGCGATAAATGTTCATCAATCGAGTGAAATTCTCAGAGCGGCCGCAATGGCCATGGGGGTCAACACGAGACTTGCCAACAGTCCCGCGCCGAGCAGGCTCAAATTGGCCGCCGGGTCTTGACCCGACATGACTTGTTCCACGGCGCCGGCACCAAAAATCAGCACCGGTACAAACAGGGGCAGGATCAGCAAAGCCATCAGGATGGACCCGCCGCGCACCCCCAGGGTGAGCGCACCGCCGATCGCACCCAGCATGGACAACACGGGTGTCCCCAACATCAGACTCACCACCAGGACTCCAAGTTCATCGGCGCCGAGGCCGTATTGGAGCCCCAGGAGTGGTGCAAGCATCGTCAGGGGCAAACCGGTCGTCAGCCAATGGGCGAGCGCTTTCCCCGCACACAGAACCGGCAACGGATAAGGCGACAGGAGCACCTGCTCAAGGGTGCCGTCCTGGTAATCCGACGCGAACATCCGGGGCAGCGTCAACAGTCCGGCCAACAATGCGGCCACCCAAACCACGCCGGGGGCGATCCGCTTGAGCAACTGGGCCTCCGGACCGACGGCCAAGGGAAACAAGCTGACGACGATGGCCATGAACGCAAGTGCTTGCGCAAGTTCCCCTTTGCTTTGCATGGCGACCGCAAGATCACGCCGAAGCGCGATCCAGAAGCCGTCCTCGGGCGCCAGTTCGGTCTGCTCGACCAAGTCGATCGAGATGCTGTTCATGCGCTGCCGCCCAGCTTGAGTTCGCGCACCGCAGTGAAGGGCATCTGCAAGTGGGTGGCGACGGCCGCGATTCCGCCCCTTGCGGTATGTTCGAGAATCAGTGCGGAGAATCGCTCAATGCCCTCGGCGTCCAGTGCGTTCGTGGGTTCGTCAAGCAGCCAGAGCGGCTTGTCGCTCAACGCCAACCGGGCCAGCCCAACCCGGCGCTTCTGGCCTTGCGACAGCCGGCGCACCTGAACGTGATGGCGCGCGCCCAACCCGCAGGCATCAAGGGCGTGGGCGCAGGCGTCCGCGCTGGCCTCGATACCGTCCAACGCCAACGCAAGCTTCAGGTTCTCCAGTGCCGACAACTCGTCTTTGAGGGCGTGCGCGTGACCGAGGTACAGACAGGTCGAGCGACGTTCGGCGTCCTTCGGGCGCCAAGTCCGACCCGACCAACTGAGACTGCCTGCGTCAGCGAGGGTCAAGCCGGCGATGATGCGCAACAACGTGGTTTTTCCCGAGCCATTGGCCCCGCGCAAGACCAGAATGTTGCCGCCGGCAATCTCAAACGAGAGGTCGGCAAACAACTGCCGGGGTCCACGCGATACCGCCAGCCCTTCAGCTATTAGCGGGCCGATGGCCGTCGCAACATTCACGGGGCAACCTTGTCGATGGTGATCGAGACACCGGTGGCCGAGTGCTTCACCGGTGCGCTTTGGCCCAACAAGTCCCCTGGTGACAGCTGTGCGTTGCCGGATTTGGAGACGCGCGCCTCAATGATCACTTCGGGAAACGAGGACAGGCTCATGCCAGGGGCCATACTCATGCCGTCGGTCAATTCAAACGGCTTCGGAAAGTCAGAGGCTTTGGGGGATGCGATTCGCAAGATGGCCAGTGGCATGCGCGGCCCCTCTTTGGCCCTTGCAAACACGAATAGCGTGTCCTGTGGACCCAAGCGCGACGCCATGTCCTTGGACAACGCCACTGAGCCGGAGATCTTTGCCCCCCCCGCCGCTGGCGGTGCAGCGGGCAAACTTGCAGGCGGCACCGGCGCAGCGGTTGGCGCCGCCGGGGAGGCATTGCCGGCGATCAACGTGGGCTTGCCCGATTTGACATCGGCGATGATCACCTCGATTTGTTTGAAATCGTCTGAATCCTTGGGGACCAGACCCTTCAGTTTTTCCCAGTACTTCAACGATGCCTGCGCGTTGCCGGACTTCATTTCCGCGGTCGCGGCAAGCACCAGTGTTTTCAAATGATTGGGGTCGAGCTTCAAGGCTTTGGCAATCAATTCCTTTGGCTTGCCGTCGAAACGGCCTTGTTGGGCCATCGCCGATACATCGGCGTAGTCGGCCAACAAGGCTGCATCATCGCCTTTGAGGGATACCGCCTTCTCATATGCCTTCAGCGCCTCTGGAAGGCGTCCCAAAGCCGCCTGAGATCTCGCAAGCAGCATCCATCCTTTGGGATCGGAAGGGTTTTGCTCCATCTTCTTGGCGAGCGTGTCGACCATCTCGACAATTTTGGCGTCCGGGATGTTGGTGCCTGGTCCCGCGGGCTCATTGCCCGGTGCAGCGCCATCGATCGGGGCCTGCGACATTTGCGCCATGGGATCCATGGAGATCGCCCGCGTGGATCCCAGTGCCAAATACAGTCCGGCCGCGAAGATGGGCAAAAAAGCTGCCAGCACGGCAATGACCGGCCACGCGCGATCATCCCGGGATGCTGCGCCATGGGAAACGCCGGTCGGAATTTCCTCGGCCACGCGATTCGTCAATTCCGTTAGCGCAAGATCACGCTCTGCGCTGGTGATGAGGCCGCGCTTGAACTCGTCCTCGATCTCCCGCTTTTGCGAGCGAAACACTTCGACATTCACCGCCTCTGCGCCTGCCCCCTTGCCGGGTGGCCGACGCAGCAAAGGAACCAGGACGAACGCCATGGCGATCGTTCCCATCACGAGAGCTGCCAATACAAAACCGGTCACCGGAAACACCCTTTCGCAGTGCGAAAACGAGGGGTCGATTATAGCCTTCGACCCTGGGTGCCCCCGTACCCCTCACACTCTCAACCAGCTTCAATTCCGCCCGATCGAGGGATTGTTTGATTTGGCGCAAATCGGGTTAGACTTCGACAGCCGCGCTTGAACCAAAACGGCAACAGCGGCGCCGCGCAGGGTCATTGAGGTGCACTCGATCATCAGGCTGTTTCCGGTTCCGGCCGGGACAGAGGGAACTGATGGCGAAGGGGGTTGGGGGACGTCTTTGCTTCCGGCGAAGGCGGCGTCTGATGTGATGATTTTGGTCATTCGGTCTCGAGCGAGGGAGCGCGCACGATGCGTCATCGAACCGTGTTGGAGTACCAGCGCTATCGCTGGCTCAAGGTCACCCTGTTGGTCGTGTTGATGTCCATCGGCGGCTACGTTTGGTATTCGAGCCCGGTGGGCCGCTATGGCGGCACCTTGATGGGTTACGGACTGGGGACGCTAGGGGCATTGATCATCCTGCTGCTGCTATGGTTCGGGATTCAAAAGCGGCGTTTTAATGCCAATAGCGGCAATTTGCAGGGTTGGCTTTCCGCGCATATCTACCTGGGCAGTTCCCTGATCGTCATTGCCACCCTGCACACCGGCTTCCAAGTCGGTTGGAACGTCCATACGTTGGCGTACGTGTTGATGCTGGGCGTCATCGCCTCCGGCTTTTACGGTCTTTACGCCTATCTACGTATCCCGGAATTGATGACCGAGAACCGTTCGGAAGATACTTTCGACAGCCTGGTGCTGAAAATTGCGGATATCGACCGCGAAGCGCAACGCCTGGCCCTGCAGATGCCCGACAACATCAATCAGGCGGTGCAGGACTCGATCAAGAACACCCCCATTGGCGGGGGGTTGGCTGCCCAGTTGTCAGGCAAGGCCAGAAATTGCCCCACCGATCGCGCAGTAGCCTTGTGCAAGACCTCGGTTCATGACCTGAAGGGCAGTGCGGCAAAGATCAATACCGATCTCTACTCCATGCTGCTGAGAAAACAAAAACTCGTTGCGCGTGCAAGGATGGACATTCGCTACAAGGCGATTCTCGATCTTTGGCTTTACTTTCACATCCCACTGTCCATTGCGCTGCTGGCTGCGCTGGTGGCGCACGTGATCGCTGTCTTCTTCTACTGGTAACGGGGGCAGGCCATGAAACTTCTCCTCGTCACCCAAACCCGCAACAAGAAGGGTCAGGTTGCGCGCACCGAGCAGGTCATCGAGGCGCTCTCCTTCAAACTGGGCCGCGGTGCCGAATGCGCGATCCATTTGCCGGACCCGCGGATTGCGCTGGACCATGCCACCATCGGGCCTGGCGACGATGGCTCCATGTATATCGAGGCGGATGATGGGGCGGTCTCCGTTGATGGCAGTTTCGAGCGCCGGACCAAATTGCGCAATGGGCAACGCATTTTGGTCGGACCCTACGAAATCTTTGTCTTCGAGGCGCCCAAGCCCAACGATTTGGGATTGACCCTCGAGCTGGTGGATCCGATCAAGGAAGGCGAAGACGCTGATTTCAGGCGCAACGTGCAATACGGCCTCGGCAAGACATGGCTCAACAAGCGCCTGTTTTCCTGGGCAGCGTTTGTCGTAGTGCTCGCCGCGTTTCTGGCCTGGCCGGTTTTCAACGCCATGAGTGGGGGAGAGTCGCGCAGCGCCCAAGCCAAAGGATCGTTGACGGCGGATGCGTCATGGGACGTCGGTCCGCTGGACTACGCCCACGCAAGTTTCGGTCGTGACTGTGGCAAATGCCATCAGGAGCCATTCGTACAAGTGAAAAACGAAGCCTGCGAGTCCTGCCACAAATCGATTGGCTGGCACTTCCCGCTCGACACTCAGGCGGCCAAGGATGTTCACACCGCTGTTTTCACACCGCCCGGCGACTACCGCTGTGCATCCTGCCACCGCGACCACAAGGGCGTGAACGGCCTGGTGCGCACCGATGCCACGCTTTGCACCGATTGTCACAAGGACTTGAAGTCTCGCCATCCCAAGATCGGCACGGACAACATTACTGATTTTGCGAAGGATCACCCGGCCTTCAAACTCACGATGTTGGTGCCGGGGAAGGCCGGAAAGGATGCGCTGGTCCGCGTTGCGCAAACACCCGCCCTGAAGGAAAACTCGGGCCTCAAGTTTGCGCATGACGTGCACTTGGCGCCTGCGGGTATTCGGGGACCGGAAGGCAAGGAAAAGTTGGGATGCAAGAGTTGCCATGCGCGTGACGAGGCCGGCCTGCGCTTCAAGCCGGTGACGATGAAAGATCATTGTCAACGCTGTCATTCGCTGGAGTTCGAGCCGAAAGTCACCACCCGCCAAGTGCCGCACGGCAAGGTGGCCGACGTCGTCCAGACGGTCAATGAGTTCTACGCGCAAACCGCGCTTGCCGATACGCCGATCGATGTCGTCGTCGATGCGGGCATCCGCCGGCCGGGCGAAAAACTGACGGAAGCAAAGCGCGTGTCAGCGCTCAAATGGGCGACTGAAAAATCCACCAAGATCGTCAACGAGTTGTTTGAAGCGCGCGTGTGCTTTGTGTGCCATCAAGTCACCAAGAGTGCGGAAGATGGGGAACAACCTGCGGCATGGCAAATAGCGCCGATCGCGGTCACGCAGCATTTCATGCCGAAAGCGCGCTTTCCACACAACCAGCACGACTCCTTCGATTGTCTCAAGTGTCATGAGGTCACCAAGTCAAAGACCAGCGCCGACTTGGCCATTCCAGATCTGAAGGTTTGCCAGGACTGTCACGGAGGCAATGTCCCCACCAAGGACAAGGCGCGCGGAACTTGCGAAACCTGCCACGGCTTCCACACCGGCAGCAGCCGGTCGGGTGTGCCCGTCATCATTCCGGGTGGCGAGTTGTCAAAAGCGCTTTACAAGCCCGAAGGCGCAAAAGGCGAGACCACCAGGGAAAAACCGCCTGCACCGCGCGAGACAGGCAAGGCCAGTGGAGACGCCAAGCAATGAGGCCTTGGGTGCGCCTGCTACTCGCGGGAACCATGCTTCCGTTTCTGGCGACCTGCGGGGGCGGGGATGGCGGCGGGTCGGCCTCGATCTGTTCCGGCAATTGCGCGCCCCCCGCCGAGGTTGCCGACGTCCTGACCGTCGCAGATGTGCAGCGGGTGATATCTCAGGCAGTGGGGGAAGCCAACGCGCGCAACGAGAAAGCGACCATTGCCGTTGTCGACCGGGTCGGCAACGTGCTGGCAGTGTTCCGCATGACCGGTGCCCGAACCACGTTCAAGATCACGAGTGGAAAAGGGGTCGTTGGCGGCTTGGAGAATATCGACATTCTTCCCGATACCTTTGCCGCAATCTCAAAAGCCATTACGGGCGCGTACCTGTCGTCGAATGGCAACGCATTTTCGTCACGCACTGCCAGCCAGATCGTGCAGGAGAATTTCAATCCCCGCGAGTTTTCCAATGCTTCCGGCCCGCTGTTTGGCGTGCAGTTTTCGCAACTCAGTTGTTCTGACCTGATGCAGCGCGTCGACAACGGCACGGTGGGACCGAAACGCTCCCCCTTGGGCCTGTCGGCGGATCCCGGCGGTTTGCCGCTCTACAAGAATGGGCGCCTGGTGGGCGGCGTGGGTGTCATCGCCGATGGCGTGTATGGGCTCGACCTGGAGATTACCGACGTCGATTCGGACGTCGATGAATTGATTGCGGTGGCGGGCGCCAATGGGTTCTCAGCGCCCGATGACATCCGCGGCAACCGCATTACGGCCGACGGCCGTACTTTCCGCTACGTGGATTCCGAGGCGCTTTCGTCGAACCCGTCCAATGCCCCTGCGTTTGCGGCGCTGGCAGGCGCACTCGTCGGTGTCGCGGGCTTTTTCGACGGCACGATTCGCGCCGGCGTGTCGTTCGGCAATGCGGCCTCGGGCTATCGTGCCGACACCGGCCCGTACGCGTCTCAGGGCGGCTTTGTCCTGGTCAATGGGTCGAACACCAATCGATACCCGGTACGTGCAGGCACGGATGGACTCCTGACGGCAAACGAGGTCACCACCGTGGCAACCGAAGCGCTCAAGGTTGCCAACCGCGCGCGCGCGCAGATTCGCAGGCCGCTGGGTTCGCCCGCGCAGGTCACCATTTCCATCGTCGACACGGCGGGAGAAGTCTTGACCGTGGTGCGCACCCCGGACGCGCCGGTCTTCGGGACCGACGTGTCGCTGCAGAAGGCGCGATCCGCGTTGCTGTTTTCGCATCCTTCCTTTGCGGCCGACCTCGCCGCATTGCCGCCCCCGAACTACCTTGGGGCCAACGGCGCCAGCGTGCCGCGCTACCGGACTTTCGCGGAGTACCTCACCGCGACGCGCACGTTTTTCAACGACCAGGGCATTTTCGCCAATGGGCTGGCGTTTTCCAATCGCGCGGTCGGAAACATTGCACGTCCCGGATTTCCCGACGGCATTTCTTATGCGGCAACCGGGCCGCTGTCGACCCCTTTGTCGAATTTCAGCCCATTCCACGTGGGTCTGCAATTGGATCTCGCCTACAACGCCATCGTGGCGGCGGCCACGGGCTCGACGGCGGTCGGCTGCACCGGGTTGAGCCGCGCGAAGAACGGCATCCAGATCTTCCCCGGCGCGGTCCCGATCTTCCGGGGCAACGCGTTGATCGGTGCGATCGGCATTTCCGGCGACGGCGTCGACCAGGACGACATGGTGGCGTTCCTCGGTCTTGCCAATGCGGGCAAAGCGTTGAATGGGTCCATCGGTAATGCGCCACGCGAACGGCGCGCGGATACCTTGGAACCGTTGGGCATCGGCACGCGATTGCGATACGTACAGTGTCCGCAGGCGCCCTTCAACGACTCGACCGAACAAAACGTATGCGAGGGCCTTTGACGTGATGACGCCCAACGCATCGTTGTTCAGCACCCTGGCGCCGCTGTTGACGGCAGTGGCGGTGACGACCCCCGCGCCGGAGCCTGCGAGCGAGGCCCCCAAGAAGGAACCCGCCATCGAGGTGGAGCGCACCCGCCCCAACAGCGAGCCGCTCAAGTACGAACTGCCGCCGATCGATCCCAAGCAGGTCGAACCGCCCACGCCGATGATGAAGCGCGAGTCGGTGTCCTTGCCCGACCGGTGGCGCATCATCGATACGCTGGGCTTCAAGTTTCCCTGGTATGACCCCTATAACCACAATGTTTGGAAGGGCGACAAACCCTTTGAGCCTTTTGCCAAGTGGGGATCGGATTGGTTCCTGGCGCTGTCCGGGATTTC
>JBGAUM010000050.1:0-23034 GCA_044228625.1 Usitatibacteraceae bacterium
GCAATTCGACTTCCTTGATGCCGAAACTCCATTCCGGCGTGAAATGGCGAGGGTTGGCGATCGGCGTGTAGGGAAATGCCTGACCGATGATGGCCACCTGCACACCATTCATTTCCTTCATCGCGTACGGTGGGAATACCTGATCGCCAAAATCCGTGGTCTGCACGTTTTGAGCGATGAAATCGACTTTGCCCTTGAAGTCCTTTTCGACGATTTCCCTGACGCGTTTGTCGCCCAGCGTGAATTCCCAATGCGCCGTCATCACATCCACGCCCAAGGCCAGACAGGCATCGACCATGTCCTGCCCTTTCGTCCAGAGCGCGGTCGCCGAGCCCTGCCACGTGTCGCCGCCATCCAGCAGGAGCGCTCCGGGTCGTCCGGCCTTGAGCTGTTTGACCAGCGTCGCCAAATGCGCAAAGCCACCGACCTTGCCGTATTTCTTGGCGCCTTCGTGGAAATTCAGAAACGTGAACGCGTGGGCCTCTGCACTGCCTGTTTTGATGTTGAATTGCCTGAGCAATGTTTCCCCAACCAGATGCGGCGCCTTGCCGCTCGAGGCTCCCACGCCCAGGTTGGCATTGGGTTCGCGAAAATAAATGGGCAGCAGCTGCGCATGACAGTCCGTCATGTGCAAAAGATGGACGTTGCCGAATCGGGGCAATTCATACATTGACGCCGCACCTGACGCGCCCCGCGCATCCAGCATGAGACCGCCTGCGCTGGCAGCCGCAAGCAATTGAAGGAATTCGCGGCGACTCATTTGGGCCATGGCAGTCTTTCAGAATTCAAGGTCGTCGATGATGGCTTTGATGCCTGCTGCTGCGCAGGCATCGTCTGCATCGCCACCGGGTGCTCCCGAGACGGCGATGCCGCCCAAAACGCTACCCCCGCTTTCGATAGGAAGCCCGCCCCCTGCAGCGATGACGCGCGGATGCTGTCTCACGCCACTCATCGGACGCCCGGGCTGCGTCTCCTTGGCCAACTCGGTGGTCGATTGGCGAAAGCTCGCGGCGGTCCACGCTTTGCCGACCGCCATGTCTGGCGTGTGCGCGCCCGCAAAACGATCCCGAAGCAGGACCTGCACGACGCCGGCTTTGTCCACCACCGCGACAGCAACTTGGTACCCGGCCTTGCGGCAGGACGATATGGCCGCATTGGCGGCCTTTTGAGCGCTCTCCAGGGTCAATTGCTTGACCGTAAACGTGGACTGAGCCTGCGCAGAGCCCGCAATGAAGATCGATGCCAACGCGATCTGAAGTCGAAGGATGGGTTTCATTAGCTACTCCTAATATTCATGCGCGAAAAAAAGCCCGGAGCATGCCGGGCTTCGGTCGTTCTACTTGTTGACCGGTGATTCCGGATCCACCAACAGTGCTGTCAAGTGCTTCATCTGCTGTTCGGTCAGGATCTGGTTATGGCCAAACCGCGGCATGTTCGAGCAGGCCGAATACGCTTGGGCGTTGTAAATCTTCCCATACGCATATTTTTGCGTTGCCTCCGTGTACCCGCGAAGCTTGCCAAAGTTGTAAAGGCTGGGTCCGATGGTCCCAAAAGAAATTTCAGCCTTGCTAAGTTGATGGCAAGCGTAGCAATTGCCGCCAGAGGGATTCGCCGGATTGTCCGAGAACTGCTTTCCGACACCGGACTGGGCAATCCTTTCGCCCTCCTTCCAATCCCCGACCAATTTGCCGTCTGCGGGATATTTGATGGTCTTCAGATTTGCCGCTTCAATCCTTTTCGCCGCATCCTTGGGGACGCCGGCAAAGTATTTTGAGCAGGCGGCCTGTGTTTCATCCTGATTGAGGCGATCCACCTTGGCTTGCCCGCGGTCCTTGAACGACGATTTCATGACCTCTTCGGCGTTCGGTGCCGCATGGACACTTGCCTGGACAAGAATGGCTGCGCAGAGAATGATTTTCTTCATGGGCTTTCTCCTAGCGCTTGATGGAAGGGGCATTGAATACGCCCCCATTGGCGTTCTTGGCCAGGTACATCGTCAATGCCACGGAGCCTTGGGACGTGAAGTCCAGTTCCGGAAAGCGTTGCTGGCGGAAGCAATCGAACAAGCGCCATTGAAATGAGCGCAGTTCACCCTGGGAGACCCGGTAGGCCGGCCACGAGGTGTATGCACGCTGTGCAGGTTCCGTCTTGGTCAGGTTGGGCAAATCCTGCAAACGGATGCGCTGCTTGTCGGCGCCGTGGCAGGTGGCACAGGCAAAATCATGCGGCCCGCCACGATGGAAAAACATTTTCTTGCCAATCTCGTAGGCTTCTTTTTCCTTTGGATGCTTCGCGACGACATTCATTTTCACGCCACGCGACGCTGCCGTCACAAACGCGACCAACGCCTCGATGTCGGATTTCACGTCCGGACCGCCAAACGGGTTCTTTTTGGCCTGGCTGTATGAAAACCCCTGCAGCATGACCATGCAGGTCACCAGGCGGGACTCAAGGTCTTCCACCTTGTCGGTGTCTTCAAAATACTTGGGCAATTGTGCATAGGCCCCTTTGACGACGCCAGCACCGAGTCCCAAGTCACACTTCTCGAGCGACGCGTTGTTCGGGCCGCGCTTCTTCTTCCACAAATCCTCCCCGCGCGCCTCCCACAAATCCGCTGGATTGCCATCCGCCAACGCCTGACGATACTTTTCAATTTCCTTGACCGTCGCATCGCCATCCTGCGCCATTGCAGGCCAAGCAGCCATCAATGGCATGCACAAACCGATCAGCCACTTTTTCATGGTCGTCCTCCTGATTGTTTTTCGTGTCATTCGCCGAACGTCAGGGTTTCAAGTACACAAACCCTTCCTTGGCCTGCAACCGACTGATTTCAACAACGCCGGACGGCACCAATTTCGCCTGGGGAATCAGCTTCTTCGGGTCGATTTTGTTCGACTTCAGCGTGATCTCGCACACGCGAAACTCCACGCCCCGTGCTTCGAGTTCCTCGACATTCACGTTGAACGGGTTGCCGGTTGCGTTAACCGCGCCATCTAGCAGGAATTGCACGCCTTGGGCATGCGCAACCGCCACAATCTTCGTTTTGGGTGCAGTGTCCAACTGGTTCTTGATGTTGCGCAGACCTTTGGTCGCTTGCTCCAGGCCGCCGTCAAAGTGATACACCACCTTGATCGGATCGTCTTTCGCGGGAGCGGGCACTTGTGCGAAAGCGTTCACCCCAAAAAAACAAAGCGCCACCAAAAATCCAACGATGGTTTTCATGTCGGCCTCAGGAAATGGTGGCTTCGTCTGTGCGTTTCTCGCCGCGATTGTCCGTCCAGGTCACCTGCACCTTGTCGCCGGCTTTCCCCCCGGAAAACCTGAATTCCAGAAAGGGGTTCTTGGACACGGCCGGTCCCCACTGCGCATTGAGGACCGCCTTGCCATTGTGACTGGCCGTCACCTGTTGAATGAACCATGCAGGAATTGTCTTGCCGGCAGAATCCTTGCGCTGGCCGGTTTCCATTTCATGCGACATCAAGACTTTCACGGTGACTTTGTCACCTGCCGCGCTTGCGCGGATTTTCATCGGGTCTGCCATAACGATTCCTTTGCGTAACTGGACTTTCGATCAATATGCAATTGTCATGCTGGGCAATTGCAGCCACAGCCGGCGACTATCCGCCGCAACCGCCCAAAGTGACTTTGACTTCCTTGGTTGCAAAATAGTATTTGCCATCCGCCTTGACCAGCGCGTGAACATTGGACGACTGCCCCATCTTGACGCGCGTGGATGCAAAGGCTTCCGTTCCGGCGGGAATCTCAAAATTTGCGGCAAGCGCATTCGGATTCTTTTCCACCAGAATGGCCACAGCCTCGGTTTTCGGAATCTTGCTTTGAACGGCGATCGGCACCACAGCACCGTTTTCAGCAATGTCAGGCGCGGTGACGAACGTGATGTCCTTCGACTCTGTTGCGTTCATGCCACCCAGCGCCTTGACCACGTCATTCAGATTCTTGGCTTCAAAGGCGTTCTTGTTCCAATCAGACGCGAATGCCGACCCCGGTGCAAACAGCCCTGCGGCGACCGCCAATCCCATGATGGAAGCGCCACCCGTCGACTTGAGCACATTTCTACGTGACACGTTCATCCCACTCTCCTTCAAACAATTGCTTGGTTGTCTTTGGACATCTTAACTGAAAGCCCCGGCGACTACGGGTTGCCGGACAATACCCATTTGACCAGTATGGTCAAATCCTGATCGCTGATTCCCGGGTGGGGGGGCATGGGGATCTGCCCCCAATTGCCGGTGCCGCCGTTCCTCACCTTCTCTACAAGCACGTTGATTGCGTCACTTCGATTGGCATATCTCGCTGCAACTTCCTTGAAAGCGGGCCCGACATGCTTCCCCTCAATGCGGTGGCACGCCATGCAATTTTGCTGATTTGCCAAAGTCATGCCTTGACTGGCCGGGGCTGCTGGTGCCGGGTTTACCGAAGATTTGCTGGTATCCACGCCGCGGGTCGGACCAACCGTTCGGGTTTGCGTCGCGAGGTTGCCGTGCGCATCCTTCGCGTAATCGGGGAGGTATGACGACAATACGGCGCTCACCGGGCAGTTCGTCATGCAGGCCACGTTGACCACGTCACCCTTGCCACGCACATCCCACAAGGGCGCGTATTTGACTTTTCCATTGCGGTTGGGCAACCGTTGTTCCGCTTCCCGGATATTCGCATCCGAGAGCACAAAGTCCGCGGGCACGATGTCGCCCAAGTGCAGGATGTAGGCGACACTGGCATAGACCTCGTTGGTCGTGAGGGATTTGGGCCGGTCCCAGGGCATGGCCCGATTGATGTAATCCCATAACGCGGAAAGGCTCGACAACTTCATGAGCGTGGTGCGGCTCACGCCCTCGGTGAGCGCCTTCACTCGGCCATTCTTGATATCGTCGGGCGTGGTCCCGCCGACAATCGGTGGAAACACTTCGTTGGATTCACCGAATGTCCCATGGCAAGTCGCGCACCTCTCGTCCCACACTTTCTGCCCTTGCGCGACCGATCCGGAACCCTTGGGAAGGCCCTTGAAATCCGGGCGGACATCGATATCCCAGGCGGCAATTTCCGCAGCGGTCGCGCTGCGGCCGATCCCGGGAAACGGGGACTGGGCCATGGCGGCTGTGTTGGCTGTCAGCATCAACGTGATGCCAACCGCTGCGCCCGAGGTTCGGAACACGGCCGCTGCGAACGACCGTTCAATACACCTGAACATTGCTGACCTCCCCGTTGTCGGCAACCTTCCACGACTGGATCGCATTGTTGTGATAGATCGAACGGGTTCCCCGTACTGCACGCAGTTGGTTGATCTTCGGCTGAACGTAGCCAGTGTCATCGATCGCGCGGCTTTGCAGGATTGCCGGACTGCCGTCCCAGACCCAACCAATGTTGAATCGTGTGAGGCACTTCGAAAGAATCGGGGTCTCGAGTCTGGCCATGCGCCAGTTCCGGCCACCGTCGGTGGAAACATCGACCCGGCGAATCTTGCCGCGCCCGGACCAGGCCAATCCGGTCACGTTGTAATACCCCTTGTCGAGCAGGGTTTGGCCTCCCGAGGGGCTGGTAATGACCGATTTGCATTCCTGGATGGACGTGTATTGGCGATGGAGCCCGCTGGGCATCAAGTCCACGTAGTGAAGCGTCTCGTCTTTGGTGCCGTACGGCATATCTCCGACTTCGATCCGCCGCAGCCACTTGACCCATGAGACACCTTGAATGCCTGGCGCCACCATGCGCAACGGGTAGCCGTTTTCCGGACGCAACATTTCGCCATTCATGGCGTAGGCGACCATGCAATCATCCAGGGCACGGTCAATGGCGATCGTGCGGGTCATCGAGGAGCCATCCGCGCCTTCAACCAGCACATACTTGCCGTTCTTCTTGTCGTAGCCCGCCATCTCCAGCAGGGTCGACAGCGCCACACCGGTGAATTCGCAGCAACTCAACATGCCGTGTGTGTACTGCACGGTGGGAACCGCCACGTTTCCCCATTCCATGCCCGTATTTGCTCCACACTCGATGAAGTGCATCCGAGACACGGACGGCAGACGCATCAGGTCGTCCATCGTGAAGACCAGCGGGTTTTTCACCAGTCCGTTGATCATCAGCCGGTGTTTCGACGGATCGATGTCCCACCACCCTTGGTGGTGGCGCTCAAAGTGAAGACCGCTGGGCGTGATGATTCCAAACATGCCCTGCAACGGCGCAAAGGACACTGACGCGGCAGAAACGCGCGTCAATCCCGGACTTTCCCGGCGCTGCAGGTTTCGCTCGTACTGCGAGGGGGCGCCATAGCCGATGCTGGCCACCGGCTGTCCCAACCCTTTGCTGTGCGCCGGCAATTCCAGGATGTTGGGGTCGCCTGCGGGCTGCGCATTCGCGATCATGGCAACACCCGAGGCAGCAGTCAGGGCAGCACCACGCAGGAAATCACGCCGGCCGGCGGTCACCTCCGCAATTTGGGAGGCCGACAGGAAATTCTCCGGCGCGCGCTGCAATCGCCCGCGCGCGGTGCCGCTGGTTGTGGACATGCCACCCTCCTCCTCGATCAGGCGCCACCAGCCGCCATGATTTATATTAGGAATTTCTTATATTAGCAAAGTCTAATGGACAGTTTTCACGCACGTCAAGTAACCTGTCGGTTTAGATTGTTGAAATCCAAACATGGCAGTTCGCAAGAAACAAGTTGCACACGAGGACATCTTTGCGTTGATCGGCAAGGCCGAGAACATCGAAGAGGCCGCCGTAGCGCTCCAGGCGATGGCGCATCCCATTCGCATCAAGGTCCTTTGCCTGTTGTCGTCCGGGCCCATGGCGGTGCAGGACATTACCGAGGCGATCGGCACCACGCAAAGCAACATTTCCCAGCACCTCGGCATCCTGAAGGCCAGCCAGCTGATAGAGTCGCGCAAGGAAGGAACCCGCGTGTTTTACTTCGTGGACGACCCTAGAATTCTCAAGCTTGTGGCGCTGACGCGCGACGTTTTTTGTACGATTTGAATCCCGTCCATGAAGACTCCCCTCGACTTTCGCTCCGACACCGTGACCCGGCCAACGCCCGCCATGCGGGAAGCCATGATGGCCGCCGAAGTCGGCGACGATGTCTATGGCGAAGACCCCACCGTCAATGCGCTGGAAAGCCATGCCGCTGAACAACTGGGCTTTGAGGCGGCGTTGTACGGCGTATCTGGCACACAGACCAACCTCCTTGGCCTGATGGCCCATTGCCAGCGCGGCGAGGAAGTGATCGTGGGCCAGATGGCCCATACCTACCGCTGGGAAGCCGGCGGGATGGCCGTGTTGGGATCGATCCAGCCACAGCCGCTGGAAAACAATGCCGACGGCACGATCGACCTGTCCAAAATCGAGGCCGCCATCAAGCCCGACGATTCACATTACGCAGTGACTCGGCTCATTGCGCTTGAAAACACGTTCGGCGGCCGCGTGCTTTCTGAGTCCTATGTGCATCAAGTGCGTGACCTCGCGAATGCACGCGGATTGAACATGCACCTGGATGGCGCTCGGCTGTTCAATGCAGCGGCGGCGCTTTCCGAATCGACGTCGATCCCGACCCTTGAAGCCGCCAAGCGCATTGCAAAACCTTTCAACAGCGTGTCGATTTGCCTTTCCAAAGGGCTGGGGGCGCCCGTCGGATCCTTGTTGCTGGGCGACAAGACACTGGTCGCACGTGCGCGGCGATTGCGCAAGATGATCGGCGGCGGCATGCGGCAGGCCGGTATCGTTGCCGCTGCCGGGCGGCACGCCTTGGATCACCATGTCGAACGCTTGAAGGACGACCATGCCCATGCGCGCGAATTGGCGCGAAAGCTTTCGAGCGCCAGTCGGGGGGCGTTGAAAATTGAAACTCCCCAAACCAACATGGTGTGGGTTGATGTCCCGTCTGCCGATGCGGATGCGTTTGCCGCATTCTTGCGCCAGCTAGGCATCCTGGTTCACGGGACCCTGCGCCAGCGTTGGGTGACTCACCTGGACATCGATTCCGCGGGTGTCGATGCCGCCGCAGCGGCGGTAGAACAATACTACAACCGCAAACCCTAGATCTGGCGGTCATTTCGCGGCATTTTCGGTCTGGTCACCGCGCCAGTGCTAGGGTTTGTTGCATCAATGCATTCCCAATGATCCAGATTACGATGCACGGATGCCCGATCGACTGACTTTTCCGATGATTGTTTCCGAGCTTGAAAAAGAGTTCGGACCCGCTGTCGTGGCAAAAGCATCACACCTCCATGGCGCAGGCGATGCGATTCGGGGACTGCAGGCGATGACGGTACCCGCGCCTTTTACCTGGCGAGTCTCTGGGGAGGTGCAAGATAAAGCCCAAGAACCGTATGGTCCGGTTGTTGAGGTTACGGCAGAGCCTGGCTCCGGCCGTTTTGAAGTCACTAATGCGGACTGCTCATGTCCCATGGAAGCGTATTGCGAACATGGTGCCGCACTGTTGCTGCGTTGGGTCTCGCGCTGGCCGCTGACACTCGATGGTCGTGGATATACCGGCCCGGTACCCCTTGGACCCGCCCCCAATTCAAATGCCGTCGCCCCGACGCTCCCCGCGAAAACCGAGGTGGCGCCCGACAAAACCGTGCGTACCGGCCCCGTGGTGAAACGTGTTGCCTTGTCATCGCCGCTGCAGGAATGGCTGGGCGCAAGCCTCAAGGATGTGGACAATGCGCGCCCGCGCGAGGACAAGGCAGCGGGCGGCAAGTACGAGTCGATCATCGTCTACGTCGTCAGCGATGACGCGCGCATGCATGCCCTGCGGGGGCGGCGTCTGCGTGCCGCCCCTTCCGGCACCGGTGTCGAATTGACAGGCGAACGTGCGAGCAACCTCTGGGTACGCCATGGGCGTGAGCGCCCTTCCTACGCCTCGGAGGCGGACCGGGCCATTTTTACGTTGGGCGCCACCTGCGAACGTGACAGCGACTTTGCCCTGTATTCCATTGCGCACCTGTCGGGCGCGACCGGCCATCAGCTTTTGGAGCTTGCCCGAGGGACTGGCCGACTGCATGCCTGGCCCGAGGCCTCCATCGCGGCCGCAATGGTCAAGGGAGCCTCACTGGATCAAAGACAATTGCCGCCGGCGTTGAAAGAAGCGGGACGCGAGGCAGCATCCTTGGTGTGGCGTTCACGCGTCGATGCCGAATTCGAGAAATGGGTATTGGCGGCCACCGTTCGCGGCACTGAAGTCACATTGCTGCCCGTGGACCCCCCGTACGCAATCGACGTCCTGGCGGCCAGGCTGATCGCGGTGGACGTGGCTGTTTCAACGGAAACGTTGGTGCGCCTCTCCACCTTGCCTGCTTTGCCGCGCGCAGATTCGGTCAGCTGGGCGTATGTGCGCGATGCCATCGGCGCGCTGCTGGATGCCCAGCAGGTGCCCCCCCTGCCCGTCCAAGGAATTCCCGTGTTGACGCAGCCTCGCGCGATTCTGGAGTTTGCGTGGATTGAACATCATTACCAGCACGGCTGGGGCCGGCACGCGCATACGGAAACCCTGAGTTTTCCGGGCGTTCACCTGTGGTTCGACTATGGTGGGCGGCGGGTCCCGGTCAATACTTACGGGTTCGGCCAGGCCGTGGAACAAGAGATTGAAGAAGGCATTACACATGCGACGCATCTACGCAATGTCAGAGCCGAGACCATGTGGATCAAGCGGGTTCCAGCGCCATTGGTGCCGGCCATACAGGTTGAGCGCACACTGGGGCAAGCCATCTATGACGGCAAGGCCCGCATCAATTCCATGTACGCAATTCCCCGCCATGACTGGATTACCCATGGCGCTTCGGTACTCGCCGAGGCACAGTCGGCGGGCTTCGATCTGGAGGTTGACACCGCATTCCCGATTTCGATGGAAGACGTGCCGGAAGCGGAATTGGAACTCGTTCCAGCGCAGGAGCGCGGCTGGTTCAGGATGTCGCTGGGGGTCATGGCGGGTGGGGAACGGGTAGACATCGCACCGCCGTTGGCCAAGTTGATCGGCGCGCAAGCCGATCCGGAAGCCTGGCTGGAAGCCTTGCCCAGCGTGCCGTCGGTGTTGCTCACCGCAAGATCAAGCAATCCGGATCAGGCCTTGAAGGGTCGTGTCGTGGTGGTTCGCCTTTCTGGAGAACGCATTTACGCCATTCTCAAGCCTGTATTCGACTGGTTTCGCGGGGGAGCGCTCGAGCAAATCTCTGCATTGCAAGCCGCCGTGAACACCGACCTCCCCGCCTCGGTCGTGCGCTACCTCGGACGGGACGATCAGCGATGGATCGCACTGCGTGAAGCCGTTGCACGCGGCGTGGTCCCGAAGGCGACAGAGCCTGCTCCCGGCTTTGCCGCCGTTCTGCGTCCTTACCAAAACCATGGCCTGATGTGGCTGGAACATCTGTATTCGTTGGGAATGTCCGGCGTTCTGGCCGACGACATGGGACTGGGGAAAACCGTCCAAACGCTGGCCTTCCTGCAACGCCGCCACCATGCAGCGGCGGGCAACCCGCGAAGCCTCATCATCGCACCGACGTCGGTGACCGTGAACTGGCAGGCGGAACTGCATCGGTTTGCGCCCGGCCTGCGCTTGTTGATGCACTTAGGGCAAAGCCGATCCCTGACGCCAAAACGCCTGGCCGCGGTGGACGTGGTGGTCACGAGTTACCCGATCCTCCAGCGCGATGAGGTCCAACTTGCGGCACTGGATTGGGATATCGTGGTGTTCGACGAAGCGCAAACGATCAAGAATCCAAAAGCCAAAACCTATCAGGCGGCCCAGTCGCTGAAATCCCGCATGCGGCTCGCACTGACCGGGACGCCCATGGAAAACCACTTGGGCGAGTTGTGGGCACTCTTCAATCTTTTGCTTCCCGGGCTATTGGGAGACCTGGACAGCTTCAATCGAATTTTTCGCCATCCCATTGAACAGCGTTCGGTGGTGCAGCAAATGGCGAAGCTGCGCGATCGGATTCGTCCGTTCATGCTCCGGCGCACGCGCGAAGCCGTCTTGGGCGACCTGCCGGAGAAAACCGAGTACACGCGATGGATCGAACTGGACGCCCGGCAAGCCGACCTCTACGAAAGCCTGCGAACCGCCATCCACGAGGACATTCGCAAGGTGATCGACAAGAAAGGCCTCAACCAAAGCACGATCCACATCCTCGATGCGCTGCTCAAATTGCGCCAGGTTTGCTGCGACCCGCGCCTTGTGAAGCTTCCGGAATCGCGATCCCGATTTGCCGATGCCGGCTCCGCCAAGCTGGATTGGCTGATGACGCACATCCCCGAGCTCTTGGAGGAAGGTCGGCAAGTGCTGGTGTTTTCGCAGTTCACCAGCATGCTGGCGCTCATCGCTGATGGGCTGCTGGCTCAAGGCATTGCTTTTGAGACGTTGACAGGAGAAACGCATGACCGTGAAACGCCGGTCGCCCGGTTTCAGTCGGGCGACGTACGCGTGTTTCTACTGAGCTTGAAGGCGGGTGGCGTGGGGCTAAACCTGACCGCTGCAGATACGGTGATTCATTACGACCCATGGTGGAATCCCGCCGTTGAAGCCCAGGCCACGGCACGCGCGCATCGCATCGGACAGGAGAAACCGGTGTTCGTGACGAAACTGGTCAGTCGAGGCACCCTTGAAGAGCGCATGATGGGCTTGCTCGATCGCAAGCGTGAACTTGCCGCGGCACTCTTGCAAGGCGAAGGGCATGCCTTGTCCGGATTGACCATGGCAGACGTGGAGTCCTTGTTGGCGCCCATCACCAGCTTGCAGGAAACGCACGCCAAGACGTGAAACTCGTTATCTGACGTGCCTTTCGGGGCAAAAATGGTCCGAATACCGCATCAGTCTTAGGGTTTCACCATCTGACGCAAAAACAAAATGGGACGGTCGTGACGGCTCATGGCAAAATTCATTTTTTTGCCTGGCTTGAGAATCGGCAGCCCGCTCATGAAAAACGTCTTCAGCGTCGATGTCGAGGATTATTTCCAAGTCGAAGCCTTTGCCGGCACGATTGACCGTGCGACGTGGGAGTCGAGGCCGCTGCGCGTGGAGGCCAATACCGAGCGGGTTCTCGCGCTGCTCGACACGCACAAGGTCAAAGGGACCTTCTTTGTGCTGGGATGGGTCGCCAAACGCCTTCCGCATCTGGTGCGGAGAATCGCGATGGAAGGTCACGAAATCGCTTCGCACGGGATGAGCCATCGGCTCGTCTATTCACAAACGCCCGAGGTATTTCGACAGGAAACGCTGGAGAGCAAGGCACTGCTTGAAGACCAGTGTCAAATGCCCGTGATCGGATATCGCGCTGCCACCTACTCAGTGACCAACAAGTCGCTTTGGGCGCTGGATATCCTGCATGAAGCGGGCTTTCAGTATGACTCCAGTATTTTTCCAGTCTGGCATGACAAGTATGGGATTCCCGATGCGCCGAGACTTCCCTATCGCTTGAAAACCCCGAAGGGCCGCGACCTGGTGGAGTTTCCCATCACCATTCTCGAACGCGGCCGGCTGCGCGTTCCGATTGGTGGCGGCGGCTATTTCCGCTTCTTCCCCTATGGCTTCTCACGTTGGGCGTTGCGTTCGGTCAATCGTGAGGACCAGCCCTTCGTGTTCTACATCCATCCATGGGAAGTGGATCCGGGACAACCTCGTATCGAGAACGCCAAAGCTTCGTCCCGTTTCCGGCATTACCTCAACCTGGACCGCTGTGAGGCGCGGCTCGATCGTCTGCTATCAGACTTTTCGTTCTCCACAATGCATGAAAGCTTGATTGAGTCGGGATTGCTCCAAGCCGAGTCGCGCGGCGCCACGCTGCGCTCCGCCGCCTGACGAGCGTGAATTGCTCTTTGACCATTCGGAGTTTTGATTGAGGCGAAAAGTCCGATTGGCGCAATGGCTGGATCGCCTTGGTCTTCTGACGATGCTGAGGGTGCTGCCGGACCTGGCGGGTCACCAATTGCGCGTGCTGAATTACCACCGCATATATGACGTCCCGAATGACGGCACGTTTACATTCGACCAGGGTCTCATCAGTGCAACGACCGCGCAATTTCGCGCCCAGATGGTGCACGTCAAACAGCACTACAACCCGATTCGATTCAGCGACCTCTTCGCGTGGATGGATCACCGCCAATCACTTCCCAAGCGACCCGTCCTGATCACTTTTGATGACGGTCATGCTGACAATTACACCCACGCCTACCCCATCCTTCGGGAGTTGGATCTTCCGGCCGCCATTTTCCTGTCCACACAATACATCGATACCGGCGAGCTGTTTTGGTTCGAATCCGTCGCAAACACAATCATGGAAGCCAAACCCGGGCACTATCGATTGCCAGGGATGAAGGAACCGATGGTGATCTCGGATGCAGAATCGCGGAGGGAAATGATCCAACGCGTCCTGTCGCATATCAAAACACTGGATGACGCCGCACGGGTCGCGGTAGTCAAGGGGCTCAAGACCATCATGGCCCCCGTGCTGCCCTCGCAACCCGCGATGGCAGGCGCCTTGACCTGGGATCAAATACGGGAGATGGGCCGCAATGGCATCGAATTCGGATCACATTCCGCATCCCACCCAATTCTCACCAAGCTCGACGACAGTGCGCTTGCCCACGAGCTATCCAGCTCCATGCAGACCGTCCGGCGAGAATTGGGCACTTGCCTCGAGGTTCTGGCTTATCCGGAGGGCAGCGCAAGCGCGTATGACGCGCGGGTCGTCGAAGCCACGCGCCGTGCAGGCTATCGCCTCGGGCTCTCCTATGTTTCAGGTACAAACCTGTTTCGCCGGTTCGATGCATTCGGTATCAGGCGCCTCCATATCGATTGCGCCCTGCCCGATGTGCAGTTCCGGGCAATGCTTTGCATGCCGCAACTTTTTTCCATCGAACTCCCGAGCCCCGGCAATTTGAAAGGGGTGCAGAAATGAATGCCGCCGCAATCTTGCTGGTGATCTTCTTGGTGTTGCTCGCGCTGCACTACGTCCTCTATCCGGCATTGGTGATCTGCCTGGCAAGGTTGATGCCCAAACCCACCCAATCCCTGGGCCCAAACCAGCGTCCGGCATTTTGGCCCAGCGTGACGCTGATTGTCGCCGCGTACAACGAATCGAAAGTCATCGAGCGGAAGATCGAGAATTCACTCGCCCTGGATTATCCCAGGGACCGGTTGGAGATCATCATTGTTTCCGACGGATCCACGGACGACACACCGGAGATTGCCAGTCGCTACTCCGATCGCGGCGTCATCTCCATGCACGAATCCGCACGGGGTGGAAAGTCTGCAGCGCTGAACCGCGCAGTTGCGGCAGCCAATGGCGAAATCCTCTTGCTGTCCGATGCCAACAACGACTACAACGCCGATGCCGTGCAGGCCATCGCCCGCCACTTTTTTGATCCCAACGTAGGTGGCGTCTGCGGCGTCAAGCGTATCTATCCCGCCGAGGGTCGAGAGTCGACCCAGGGGGACAGCCTCTACTGGCGCATGGAATCTGCGATCAAATTGGCAGAGAGCCGTTTTTCAACAATCACCAATGCGGACGGCGAAATGTTTGCCCTTCGCAAGTCCTTGTATGAGCCCATACCGCCGGCAGTGATCAACGACGATGCAGAACTCACGTTTTCGATCATCAAGAAAGGCTTCCGGATACTTTATGAGCCCGCGGCCCAATCCCACGAACTGGCGTCCATCGACATCGTGGACGACTTCTTTGTGAAAGTGCGCATGGTGGCTGGCGGATTTCAAACCATGTCAAGGCACACCGGCTTCTTGCTGCCTCCACGCAACTGGTTCACCTTCTCGTTTTTTGCCCACAAGATCTTGCGCTGGCTTTCACCCCTACTGCTGATAGGGGTGCTTGCCGCAACGATCGCGACGTTGCCGCACCCATTGGCGCTGGCATTTCTCGCGTTGCAGGCGATTTGCTACGGATTGGCAGGTTTGGGCTGGCTGCTACGGGGTAAAAGAGAACTTCCGACTGTTCTTTACGTGCCCTTCTATTTTTGCGCCATGAACCTCGCGGCCCTGATGGGCTTGATTCGTTTCATGCGTGGGCAGCAACAAGTGCAGTGGAGAAAAGCGAAGCGATGAGCCATCGGATATCCGCCACATGATTCAATTCTCCATCTTTCTGGTTGCATGTGCCTTCGCCGGCGGCTTGGCCCTTTGGCTGATTGTCAGAAGCCGCAACATGCAGTATTGGTTGCCCGCCTACATCAGAGGCGACTGGCGTGACGCACGCGCCATACCTGAGGGCGAAACGGTGCACGTCTACTTTTGCTTCGCCGACCACTATGAGCCGTACGGGTATGGTGCAGATAGAGAATTGGCTCATCGAAGGGTTGACAGGTGGCTCACCGAGTACCCTATGGTGGCTCGCAAGCACCGGGACAGCGAAGGCCGCCATCCGATCCACTCCTTCTTCTACCCCGCGGAGGAGTACGACAGGGAGATTCTCGACAACATCGCAGAGCTATGCCGCAACGGCTTGGGCGATGTCGAGGTGCACCTGCACCACGACAATGACAATGCTGCAAACCTCGAAAAGACCCTCAACGAATTCAAGACAACCTTGCATGAGCAGCATGGATTGCTCCGCCGGGATTCCCTGACCCATGATATTGTGTACTGCTTCATCCACGGAAATTGGGCACTCGACAACTCACGACCCGATGGGCGTTGGTGTGGCGTGGACAACGAAATCGACGTGCTCGTCAAGACTGGCTGCCGCTGCGACATGACGATGCCTTCGGCCCCAAGCGACACCCAAACCAGAAAAATCAACTCCATCTACTTTGCGCAAGGGCATGCGGGCTGCCGAAAATCGCACGATCATGGGCGCGACTCCGCCGTGGGGACTTGGCGCACACCCGAGGAACTGTTGCTGATCCAGGGACCCCTGGGGTTGAACTGGACAAGCCGCAAATTCGGCCTCATCCCGCGCATCGAGTCGGCGGAGATTTCCGCCGATGCGCCCCCCAACGCGCAGCGTGTCGCACTGTGGGAGGAATTTGCCCCCGTGGTGCGTGGTGCCCCGCAGCATGTCTTTATCAAGGTGCACACGCATGGCGCCGTTGAAGACACGATGGATATGCTTTTTTCCAGCGGGTTTGACACCCTGTGGACCTCACTGGAATCGCAATTCCGCGATCGACCCGGATATCGCCTGCATTACGTCAGTGCGTGGCAGATGGCGGAGCGCGTGCGGGAAGTGGCGCATCGGACTTCGAAAGTCCATTGAACCATGCGCGTTTTGCACGTCATCGAGTCGCTAGAGTTTGGCGGCGCGGAGAAAGTGGTGATCGACCTCGCCAACGCCATGGCGCACCATCACCAAGTCTTCATTTGCTGCGTCAAAACCCTGGGGGAGCTGCGGTCGGCAGTCAATGCCAGTATTCCTGTTTTTTGCCTTCAGAAAGGTGAAGGCAACGACTGGCGTATTCCTCTGAAGTTTCGCGAGATCATTCGAGAGTACGATATTGAGGTTGTGCATTCTCACAATTGGGGGGTGTTCTTGGAGGCAGCAATTTCAGCCATCCTGAGCCCCAACGTAATCTTGGTGAATACCGTTCATGGGCCCTACATGGACTACCCACCAGGCCTGATATCGCAACTCAAACGACGACTGCGGCATGTACTGGAGAAAGCCGTCTCTTGGCGACACCGACGCGTCGTCCTGGTGTCCGATGCGATCGCCGCCTATGTTGTCCACGAAATTGGAATTGTTGGATCTCGCATCACCACGGTCCACAACGGCATTGCCGGATCAGATACCCTTCCTCAACAACGATCCGCGGAATCCCTGCGATTTATCACGGTGGGGCGGCTCGCCGCCATCAAGAACCAGGCACTCATGATTCGCGCATTTTGTGAGGCCGGCTGTGCAGACTCCGAGCTTTGGATCGCGGGTGACGGCCCCGAGCGAGCCAACCTGGAAAGCCTGACCCAGGAATTGGGCATGTCCAATCGTGTACGATTCTTGGGTTTTTGCCATGACGTGACGCCATATCTTGCGCAGTGCGATGTATTCGTGATGTCGTCAAATTACGAAGGTATTTCCATTGCCGTCCTCGAAGCCATGAGGGCCGGCCTTCCCGTGATTGGAACTGCCGTCGGGGGCATGCATGAGACCGTCGAGAACGGAGTAACTGGAGAACTTGTCCCGGCTGCAGATATTTCTGCGCTTGCCGCTGCAATGCGCAAGCTGGGCCGTTCAAGGGACGATCGCATTCGCCTTGGGGCCGCAGGTCGCGCCAAAATGCTCGCCGGGTTCTCCATTGAGAATATGGTTCGCCGCTATCTGGAAATTTACGCAATTCCCCCAACCGCATGAATCCTTCAAAGCCGCTCCATATCCTTTACCATCACCGCACCCAAGGCCGCGGGGCTGAAGGTGTCCATATCGTCAGCATTGTTCACGCGCTGCAACGACTGGGACACCGTGTGACCGTGCTTTCCCCCGCCGGCATCGACCCATTGGCTTCTGCCGGAGACGCACCGGTAGACAAGTCCACGGTAGCGACCAGCGGCGTCCAATCGCTCTGGAAGTGGATCAGCAAGCATTTGCCGAATGCGTTGTTCGAGTTGGCAGAGATCGCCTACAACATTCCGCCTACAACATTCCCGCACGTCGGCGGTTGGAAGACGCCTTGCGGAAGGGCAAGTTTGACCTTGTCTATGAGCGCTACGCGTTTTATCTCACGGCAGGTGCCAAGGCTGCCAAGCGCCATGGAATTCCGTTCGTACTTGAAGCGAACGAAGTGAGTGGAATCAAGGATCGCGCCCGGCCCCAGACGTTTCTTCGACTTTGCAATCGATTCGAGCGAAAATTGTTTGAACATTGCACGGCCATCCTGACGGTGTCGAGTCACCTGCGCAACATGATTCTCAAGCGCGGTGGAATTACACCGGACCGTGTGGAGGTGGTCCCCAATGCGGTTGAGGTGGAGAAATTTCTCGCCATTTCCCGCGACCCCCAACTCACTGCGAAACTGGGGTTGGATGGCGCGAAAGTTTTGGCGGTCTGCGGCTGGTTTGACAAATGGGATCGCTTGGATTTCCTGATCGACGCGCTTGCAAAGCTTGCGCCCCAGTTTCCTCAAGCGAAACTGCTGGTCGTCGGCGACGGACCAGTACTGCCCAAAGCTCGGGAACGTGCAATACAGGCAGGCGTGTCTTCGCGCATCGTATTTGCTGGCGCGGTCGCGAGGAGGGACGTACTGCACTACCTTGCACAAGCGGACATTGCGCTGATACCTCATTCCAATGACTTTGGCTCCCCAGTGGTCATGTTCGAATTCATGGGATTGGGGGCGGCAGTCGTAGCACCACGGCTCGCACCAATTGAGGATGTGCATGTGCACGGCGAAACTGCCTTGCTGTTCAAACCCCTGGATCTTGAAGGTTTTGTTGCGCAGATTGCGGTCCTTCTCCAGGATGAGTCGGTGCGCTCGGGCATCGCCAAGCGAGCCAAGGCAGTCCTTTTTGAACGCCACACCTGGGACAAGAACGCCGAACAGATCCTGACCTCGGCGCTGGAGAAGCCGGAATGAGCGCCCTGCCAGTCGACGTGATCATCCCGGTATACAACACTCCGCTTCGCTTTCTGGACGAAACACTCAAGAGCCTTCAATCGCAGTCCTACACAAATTGGACAGCGTGGTTGGTCAACGACGGTTCACCGGAGGAATACACCGCCGCGTTGGAAGCATACCTAGACGCCAATCGCGATTCGCGCTATCGCTATCTCGTTTCCGACCACAAGGGACCCGCAGGATCGCGAAACGTGGCGCTTCGTGCGGGAGACGCACCGATTGTCGCGCTGCTTGACTCCGACGATTGCTGGATGCCCGCACATCTGGAACGGCAGGTTGCCGTGCTCGCAGTCAAACCGGAGATAACGCTGGCACACGGGCGCTCTACCATCATTGACGGCGAAAGCCATGAGGTGGGCCCAAACCCGGTGCAATCAGACCTGAATAAATTGACCGGGCCGCAGACATTTGCCCGCATGCTGGAGGGAAACTTCATCAATGCCGCCAGTGCGGTGGTGCGCCGCGACGCGATCCGCGAGGTGGGCTACTTCGGAGAGGAGTTTCCTTGCCTGGTTGATAAGGAACTTTGGATGAAAATACTTGCGCGCGGCGCGAAATTTCACTATGACGAAGAAATCGTGTTGAAGTACCGGGTGCACGCTGGAAACATTTCGAAAAAGACCGCGACACTGTTGGAAACGCGCGCAAAAATCATTGCCCTTGCCGAACATCTCATTCGTGCCAATCCCCAGTTGCTGGAAGGGGACTGGCCCACCTTGCGCAAAGAAATGGAGCATCATCGCTTTCGTGAGGCTGCCTATGGTTTCAGGGCGCAAGGATTATTGGATAAGGCAATTGAGTGCTCAATGCCGTCACGAACAGGATGGTCGCTCCAATTTTTGGCGTTTAATCTGAAAGCGAGATTGGCGAAATTTTAGTTCTGGTGCTGAATCTGCAGCAATTGCACCGCAAATCCAGCGCCTGCCCGCGCGTCCCTTCGGTCACTCCAACGCGCCGCTCGGCTACCGCTTCCATACCATCCAAGGACATTGCCCCGTATCGGCCATTCGGTCGTACGCCATTTTGTCCTTCAGGGTATCCATCTGCTGCCAGAAGCCTCGATAACGGTAGGCATTGAGCTTGCGTGCTGCGATCAGCCGTTGAAACGGCGCCTCAACCAGCTCTTCGCCTTCGCGAATGTAGTCGAACACCTTTTGGCGCAGGCAAAAATACCCAGCATTCACGGCAAACATCGAATCGCTCATTGCGCCGAACGCGGTGACGATTCCGTTGTCGTCCGCAGTGACACCATGAAAACTCGCTGGTGTGGGTACTGCGACAAAGCTTGCGACCGCATCGGTCCCGTGAAAGTCTGCGATACGGTCATTCATGGGCAAGTCTGTCAATCCGTCTGCGTAATTGGCAAGAAACATCTCCTCGCCTTCAAGGTAGTGGCGAATACGCAGGAGACGCATGCCAATGTTGGAATTCTGCCCCGTATCGACAAAGGTGATTCGCCAATCCTCGATGTCACGGCTCAAGAGTTCGACTTTGCGTCCACCTTCGCTCAGGACAAAATCGTTGGACAGGCACTCGCTATAGTTCAGGAAATAGTCGCGAATCATGTCACCGCGGTATCCCAAACAAAGGATGAACTCCTTATGGCCGAAATGCGCGTAATAACGCATCAAATGCCAAAGGATTGGACGGTGGCCGACAGGCACCAGCGGCTTGGGAATGGTGTCCGAGTGTTCACGCAGCCGAGTACCCAAACCACCGCAAAACAATACGACTTTCATCTCTGCTCCTCCGGCATCTTGGCCACCGTCAAGGGATGGCGCGGCAGGGACCGCGAAACGTATTCTTTCACGGAACGGCGTTGCCTTCACCTTGCCGTGTTGGGGGCACAGCCACCAGGCTTCGCAACAGCGGTTCGAGCTCCGCTTGGCGCGCTGCATTGGATTCGGCAAGTCTTGCCGCAAGAAGATTGCTCTGGTCAAGCATTCGATCCGCAGCGTTTTTCACGTCTTGGATATCAAATGCTTGAAGATCAAAGCAAAATGGCTCCAAAACCGTACCGGTCACTGCTTCGCGCACTTTGTTCAGGTGCGCGACCGCAAGCACAGGTGCCTTTGCGAGCATGGAGAGGATCACGCCGTGCAAACGCGAAGCGACCACGGCTTGAGCGCCGTTGACTTGGACGACAAAATCGACCGGACGCGGCGCACTGACGTGGGCAACATGCACAATGCCTTCCTTTTTCAGGGTTGTCAGCAGCCTTTCTGCATCCATGAGATCCATGGAAGATTGCGAGCACACGATACGGATCTCCAATCCCCGAGCGGCAAACAGCTTTCCCAGTTCAACAAGCATCTGGAAATAGCGCTCGTGCGCGGCATCCTCCTCATGCGACCATGTCTTGCGGGAAATCGGACTCAGCACGACAAAGGGGCGTGGTGACGCCGCGCCGGAGACCGATGGGAGTTCGGGAGCCCAGGCAAACACCGCGTCCGGACACCGGCCAACATTGCGTTGCACACCAATGTCACGCAATACCCGTAACGCCTCGGCCTCTCGCACACTGCATGCGTGGGCCAGGCGAACACCCCAAGCAAATAACCGCCTGCTTAACCTCCACTGGATTTTGTCCACACCCACTGCAAAATACACCACGCGCACGCCGCTCAGCCTCGCGAGCAGCACCCAAACAAGAAGGGTCCAGGGTTGCCCCCAGTTGCCTCCCCAGAAATCGTCAAGCTGCCCTCCTCCTGACACAACCAGAAGGTCGATACCGCGCAGGAACGCAAGGATGCGCGGACAGGCATCCAGTCGCAAGGGGTACGGCGGCCGCAGCGCAGCTTGCGTGGGGAGAATCGCGGCTAACATTCCCGAGCATGGTCCAGTCCCGCTTAGCGGAAATGCTGCAATGCCAATCGCCGAAAACGCGTCTGCCGGGTCCGGGCTAACGCCAACGATATCGACTTCCGGACGCAGCCGTTTGAGGTTTTGTACCATGGACAACTGCGTCGCGGTATCACCCAAATTCCGGCTGTAGTAGGGTCCTAACAATGCGATCCGCAACCCATTGGACCGCTTCCATGAAGCCGTCATGTGCGACCAGATCCGCGAAGCCACCAACGGAGTTCACCGACGATTTCGCGACGATTCCACTTTGCGTACCGCAGGGCCGCCAAGGCACACCGGGCCTTTTCGGATAGCTTCGAAGGAACACCAATCGCCGACCGCATAATATCCATATGCAACTGGATTGCATGGAAGCGGACATTTGCTTTGCCCGCACCGCCATAGAAGGCGTTCAACGCATTGCCGGTCAACATTCGCGCAAACGTTGTAGCGCCCATTTTGCGCATCAACAACAATTCCGGCAATACGGCGAACTTTCCGTGCAGGGCAAGCTCCGCCATGAGTGCTACGTCGCCGTTAGGATATGAGCGTTCCTTGCGGGTTTTCCTGAGAATATCAAGTCGTATCAGTCCGGACTGACCATTATTGAGCGCGAGACCCCGGACCAATTCAAGCAGGCGCTGCGACGGCCGGTCCCCGACAATCGCCAAATCCTTCGAGTAGTGTTGCTGCGCTCCGCTATCTTCGTCCACAAGGACGGTCCTGCCCTGCGCCAATACAGCGTCCGGCCGAGCGTCCAAAGCCGCTGCACATTTGGCAAGCATTTCAGGCGCGATGGTGTCATTGGCCGTGGCCCACTTGAAATAAGTGCCCTGTGCGTGATCGAGGACGTAATTCCAATTGCCGGGCGCACCAATATTTTGCGGATGCCGAACATACCGGATGCGCGAATCATCTGCAGCGTGTCCCCTGCATATCGCCTCAGTGCCATCCTGCGAGGCATTGTCGGCTATCAACAAGACAAAATCTCTCAACGTCTGGGCGCGAATTGAAGCGATGGCCTGTTCGATGAACCGCTCGCCGTTGTAGACCGGCATGCCGACAAACACCTTTGGGAGCAGATTGTCCGTCATATGAAATGTTCCAGCCCAAGTAGCGGCCATGTCCGGTCGCGGTCCGCCACATCGCGCGCTGGCAATGGCCACGGCACGCCGAGGGCCGGGTCGTCGAATCGCACGCCTTTTTCCAATCCCCCCTGATAGTAGCGATCGGTCATATAGAGAAACTCGGTGCCGTCCAACAGCGATTGGTAGCCATGCGCCACACCTCCAGGCACGAAAAGCGCCAATCGATTCCGCGCATTCAATTCGTGCCAAAAGACCTTGCCGCGCGTGGGTGAATTGGCGCGCATGTCAACGATGGCATCGAGCACGCCGCCAGCGACACAACGCACGAGCTTGCTGTCGTCTTCCGGCGGAAGTTGATAGTGGAGGCCACGTACGACTCCGGCGTGATGGGTGCGTGCGAGATTGCATTGCACGATATCGAACTCGATCCCGGCGGCTGCAAATTCGCGTTTGCAATATGCGCGGGCAAAAGAGCCACGATCATCGGTGCGTGGTTCGAGCTCCACAACAAATGCGCCGGCAATGGGAGTGG
>JBGAUM010000051.1:0-22734 GCA_044228625.1 Usitatibacteraceae bacterium
CGACAAGATCGCCTTCACCGGTTCCACCGACGTGGGCCGCATCATCCGCAAGGCCACCGCGGGCACGCACAAGAAACTCTCGCTGGAACTGGGCGGCAAGTCTCCCTTCATGGTGTTCGATGATGCGGATCTCGACAGCGCCGTCGAAGGCGTGGTCGATGCCATCTGGTTCAACCAGGGCCAGGTGTGCTGCGCAGGTTCGCGCCTACTGGTGCAGGAGGGCGTGGCGGAAAAGGTGTACAAGAAGCTCCGCGCGCGCATGGAAAAATTGCGCGTCGGTGATCCGCTCGACAAAGCGGTGGACATCGGTGCCATCGTGGCGCCCGTGCAGTTGAAACAAATCGAAGCGCTGGTCGCCAAAGGAAAAGGCGAAGGCGCGGAATGTTGGCAACCAAGCTGGAGCTACCCGAAAGAAGGCTGTTTCTATCCGCCCACGCTGTTCACCAACGTGGCGCCCACATCCACCATCGCGCAGGTGGAGATCTTCGGCCCCGTGCTCGCCGCCATGACCTTCCGCACGCCCGAAGAAGCCGTGAAGCTCGCCAACAACACCCGCTACGGTTTGGCCGCAAGCATCTGGAGCGAGGATATCAACCTGGCACTCGACCTCGCCACGCAAGTCAAGGCCGGCACCGTGTGGATCAACAGCACCAACCAGTTCGATGCGGCCTCAGGCTTCGGCGGCTATCGCGAATCCGGCTTCGGGCGAGAGGGCGGCAAGGAAGGCCTGTACGAATACGTGAAGGCCACGGATGCCGGACGAGGGGCCAAATCCAAAGCACAATCCGCCAAAACCCCAGACCCCGCGCGCCTCGTAAGCCGAAATGCTTCCAATAGCCGCGCCAATGCTGGACTTTCATTGGTGGGTGCACCCTCCATCGACCGGACGGCCAAAATGTTCATCGGCGGCAAACAAGCGCGCCCGGATGGCGGCCTCTCGATCAACGTCTATGGACCCAACAAGAACTTGATCGGCGAAGTCGGCGCGGGCAACCGCAAGGACATCCGCAACGCCGTCGAGGCCGCGCGGGCGGCCGCCGAAGGCTGGCGCAAATCCACCGCGCACAACAAGGCGCAGATTCTTTACTTCCTCGCCGAGAACCTCGCCGCGCGTGCGGACGAATTCGCCCGCCGCATCAGTGCCCAGACCGGGGCCAGCGACAAGGCCGCGCATGCGGAAGTGGAAGCCTCCATCGAGCACCTCTTCACCGCCGCCGCCTGGGCTGATAAGTACGATGGCGCCATCCACGGCGTGCCGCAACGCAATGTCACGCTTGCGATCAATGAACCGATCGGCGTCCTCGCCATCCTGCTGCCGGACGACCAACCCCTGCGCGCCTTTGCGGCGCTGGCCGCGCCTGCGCTGGCGATGGGCAACGCACTCGTCGTCGTCCCCTCGCCCAAACACCCCTTGAGTGTCACCGACCTCTACCAAGTGCTCGAAACCTCCGACGTCCCGCATGGCACCGTCAACATCGTCACCGGAAAACGCGACGAACTCGCCAAGACCTTGAGCGAACACGAAGACGTGGATGCGATTTGGTACGCAGGCCCGGCGGAAGGGCAGGCGGCGGTGCAAAAGACTTCGGCAGGCAATATGAAGCGCACGTGGGTGATGGACGCGTGTGGTGCATTGCCGGAGGTAGAAGCCGTTTTGCGCGAGGCGACGCAGGTGAAGAATATTTGGGTGCCGTACGGCGCCTAGGATGGGCGGAAGTTACTGAGAGTCCGTCGGCGTCAAAATGCAACATTTTTGTTCGGTCGAACTCGGTGCTGCTGAGGTGTGCTCGGTGCCGTGAACGAGTCGTTTGCAGCAGTCCCACTTCGCTTTCAGTCAAGGAGGCCCCATGTCTGCACTTGCAACCCTCTGGATCCCCATCCTCGCCACCGCCGTCGGCATCTTCATCGCCAGCAGCCTGATCCACATGGTGTTCAAGTGGCACCAGAGCGACTACCGCGCACTGGCCAATGAAGACGCCGTGCGCGCGGCGATCAACGCCGGCTCGCCCGCGCCCGGGCTCTACACGGTGCCGCATTGCATGGACATGAAGGATATGGGCAGCGAGGCGATGCAGAAGAAGTTCGTCGAAGGACCCAATGCACTCATCACCGTCCGCGCCAACGGCATGCCCAACATGGGTGCGTATCTGGGGCAGTGGTTCGTGCTGACCCTGGTGGTGGCCGCAGCCGTGGCCGTGATCACCGCCGGCGTTGTCGCCCCCGGTGCAGTACACGCCTCCAACGCCGGTTGCCTTGCCGGTGCGATGACCTTCCTCGCCTACTTCGTGGGCAGTGCCTGCAACTCCGTGTGGATGGGAAAGACCTGGGTAAGCACGGCCAAGGATGCGCTGGATGCGGCAATCTACGGCGGCATCACGTGCGTGATTTTCATGAAGCTGTGGCATGGCAGCTGATCTGTGCGCGCCCAAGGCCGGGACAAGGCGTTGACCTGACCGCGGCCGTACGAGCTGATCGGCCTTTCGAGCTGGACCGCGCGCGGTATTCCAATCCGGGAGTACCGCACGAACCCCTTTTCCTTTCGCGACGGCTTTCGCGCCACCCCATGCGCCACCCCTTGCGCCCCCGTGCGCTTTCGCTACACTGGATGCCGATGCGCCCCTGGCGCGTTCCCGTAGGCATGGCGTGGCGATCGAATCTTTGCAGGTATTCGAGTTGGACGACGCATTCCGTCAGCGCTTGCACGCCCTGCGTGCCGGCCTGCACCAGGTGGACGCTGCGTCCCTGCTGGGTGCAGCGTGGCACATGCGCCAGCGCGATCCGCCCCGCGCCTTGGCAATCCTCGACGAGTGGGACCGGCGATCGGCCGGCGCACCGCCAGCCGGTGACCTTCACGGCCCCCATGGCGCTTCCGCCGCCCGCGCACAACTGATCCGTGCCGAAATCGCTTGGTTGGATGGCGATCTTGCCGGCGCAGAAACTGCTGCCGCGCAGGCGCTGGCCGCGTTTGGTCGTTGCGATGACGCCTTGGGGACGGGCGATTGCCATTGGTTGCGCGCGCATCTGGCGGTTGACCAGGGAAACCCGAAACAACGCGGCGCCGAAATCGATCAGGCGGTGGCGAGCTTCCAGCGTGCTGGAGATCCGCAACGTGTGCGCATGGCCCAGGCGCGCGGCATCTACCTGAATGCCTTTACCGACGCACCGCAATCAAGGCGTGCCATGCAATCGCTCGGCGCAACTTCGCTGGCGGACGACCCGCTCATTGTGGCGTGGTGGGAATCGGCCTTGGGCGCGTTGGCGGGTGCCGAGAGTGACTTCGGCAAGGCGGCCCGCCACCACGAGCGGGCCTTTGCGTCCTCCAAAGTGTCGGGGCAGATTCGTCAGTCGATCGTCTCGGCAACCAACACGAGCGCAGCGTTCCTCAGCCTCAATGACTTGTCCAGTGCCCTGGAGTGGGCGGAGCGCGGCTTGGCGATCGCACGGAAAATGGGCTGGCCGCTGCTGGTCGGCGATGCATTGGCCCGCATGGGACAGATTCTCCAGCGCCTTGGCCACTTTGACGCGGCGCGCGTGCATTTGCTGGAAGCATGGAACGCGTTGAGCGCTGTGGAAGGGTCCGGCAGCCATGCCGCCGTGCTCAAGGCGCTGGGCGAGGTCTCCATCGCCTTGGAGGACCATGCAGGTGCGCTGGACTGGTTTACCCGTGCGGAACGCCAGTATCGAAGCCTGGGCTGGAAGGAACTGCACGCCGAAGCCTTGCGTGGGCAGGCGGAGGCGCTGATGCTGCGCGGGGATTCCGGGCGCTCACTTTCAGCCATCGAGGAGTGTCTGTCCCTTTGTGAGGCGCAGGGCTACCGCATCCAGCATGTCGAGGCATTGCAGGCCGCGGCGGAGTTGCATCGTCGCGCGGCCTTGCCGGCCCGCGCCGGCACGGAGGCATCGAACGCGCCGATGCACTTCCTGCAACGTGCGTTGGCCATTGCCGAGGGGATCGAGGGCTACCACGTGCCCCCCGGTCTTCTGGGAGCGATCGCCCGCGAATTTGCCCGGTCAGGAGATTTTGAAAAGGCCTTTCGAGCCATCGAGCGCGCAACGGAGATGCGCCGGGTGATTGCCTCGCGCGACGTGGCGAATCGAGCGGTGGCACTCCATGTGCGCCAGGAGACGGTGCGAATCCGCGCGGAAATGGACTACCACCAGCAGTTGGCCGCCACCGAGGCCAAGCGCGCAGAGGACTTGCAGTCGGCCAACGCCACGCTTGAGGACTTGGGCGTCATCGGCCGCGAAATCACGGGATGCCTTGGCGCGGAAGAGGTCTTTGCGGCATTGAAGCGTCACGTGCACCGCTTGCTGGATGCGACCCATTTCGCCATCTATTTGCTGGATGCCGATGCGCAATCGCTGATCGGAACATTCGTGGAAGAAGACGGGCGCCGACTTCCGTCGCGGCGCGTCGAATTGGACCATCCGAGCAAACTGCTCGCGCAATGCGTGCGTGAAAACCGCGAAATCCTGTTGCTGCGCCAACCCGACGATCAATTGGCCATTCAAAACGCGATCCCGGGGACGCAGCCCAGCTTGAGTCTCATGTTCGCACCGCTGACCGCCGGTCAGAAGCTGCTCGGTGCCATGACGATTCAGTCGCCGCGCGCCAACGCCTACGCAGATCGTGAAAGTGCGATCTTTCGAACGCTGTGTGCGTATGGCGCCATTGCACTGGCCAATGTCCGGGCCCTGGCCGCGGCGGAGAAAGAACGCAATGTTGCGGAGAAAGCGCGCGGAGAAACTGCCCGGGCCTTGCAGGATTTGCGGAATGCGCAAGAGGAGTTGCTCGAAAAGAATCGCGAGTTGGAGCGTCTCTCGACCACGGACCGCCTGACCGCCCTGGCCAATCGGCTCAAGCTGGATGACGCGTTGCAGGCGGAGCTCTACCGTTGCGAGCGAAGTCGGGGACAATTCGCGGTCCTGCTGATCGACCTCGACCACTTCAAGCGCATCAACGACTCCTACGGGCACCCCGTCGGGGATGCGGTGCTGTGCAGGGTTGCCCAGATCATCCGCGACAACGTGCGCAAGACGGACATTGCCGGGCGTTGGGGGGGCGAAGAATTCCTGGTGGTCTGCATGGATACCTCCGCGGAGGCGGCAAGGCATGTGGCGGAAAAGATGCGCACGGCGATTGAAAACCAGGTCTCGCCGCAGGCGTGGACCTGTACCGCCAGCTTCGGGGTGGCGAGCTATCGGCCGGGAGATTCCGTTCAGGCGCTCATTGCAAGGTCCGATGCCGCGCTCTACGCGGCCAAGGCAGGCGGACGCAATCAGGTGTCGACCGCCTAGTGCATGGAGAAGGACGTCTCAGCCAAACATGTCGGTCCCGCTGTAGCGGGCAGTGACTTTGACACCTTCCGGTGCGCGGGGATTGTTCACCGCGAAATGGTAAAACTCCCGAGCGACCAGGATGAAAAACAACCGCGCAGGCTCGTTGGTGAGGGCGGGCATGACCTTGTCGATGACGGTGCGAAACAGGTCGGAATTGATGGTCTTCCCCCGGCAGAGGTACAGCAGCGCCTTGGCGATACGACCGCGCATGGCGGCTGAGGGCTGGTCCAGGCCCTTGGCGCGCAATACCGCGACATACCGGTCGTGCAATTCAATGGCAGCGGGTGGGTGTGCATGGGCAACCACCGCAGCGATCAGGTCCGGCATCGTCCGGATGCGTTGCTGGGTTTGAACACCGCTCGCTTCATTGAAGCCGCGGTAGCCACCCGACTGGACGGCTGCCGCAACCAACTTCAAGTCAGATTGCAGGAACGGGAAAAATTCGCGCGCCACCTCAACCGCCTGCTTCTTGTACTCCAGGGGCATGTCGGTCAAGGTGTCGTTGACGGCCTGGCGGTACAAGGCCGGAGTGAGATCGCCGGTCGGCAAATGCGCCACGATCTCTTGGGCAAAGTGCTCCTTCAAGGCGTAGTCGGCAGTCCCTGTGTTGTGATTCGATAACAGGGACAAATACGCCTCCAGAGCCTTGAGCTGGGCCTTGTTCATTGCAATGCGGAATTGTTCAAAATTTGACGGTTCACATCTTAGGCGATTACGGTGCGGGCAGCGTGTTTCAACGGTTTCGTTTGAAATCAGAAACGGCCACCATTTAGCTCCAGCACGCTGCGCAGACCCTCCGCCCGGATTGCCGATCAGGGCAAAATCGGCCGAAACGCCGCGCCAGATCTTGACTTTGGTCAGTGGACTTCTTTCTTTTTGTGCAGGCGTCGGCGCTTACAATGGGGTTGGGAATTCCCAACGCATTGACGCGTTCCACAATACGATCACAACACCTCATGCCCCGCTACCTTCCTTTTCTCCGGCGCGCAGCCGACGGGCGTAACAGTCCCCATGTCGAGCGTGTCGCTGCTCACCCCCTGCGTTCCCACCAAAATGGTGGCGCTCTGGAACAACTTCCACGCCTTGGCCGCCAAGCTCGGGCAGCCGATTCCGCCCGAGCCGCTGTATTTTCTGAAGGCCAACAACAGCTTTCATCCGCACGGTGCGCAGATCCGCGTGCCACCCTCCTATGCGGGCAAGGTGGTGTTCGAGGGCGAATTGGGCGTCGTGATCGGCAAGCGTGCGCAGCGGGTCAGCGAAGTGGAAGCGGCCTCCTGCATCTTTGGGTACACCTGCATCAATGATGTGACCGCCGCGGAACTCCTGAACAAGGATGGAAGCTTCGCGCAATGGACGCGCGCCAAAGGGTTTGACACGTTTGGCGTGTTTGGCCCGGTGATCGCCACCGGCCTCGATCCCTCCGCGCTGACCGTCCGCACGATCCTCAACGACCAGGAGCGGCAGAACTTTGCCGTCTCCGACATGATTTTTTCCCCCGTACAGTTGGTGAGCCGCATTTCGCAGGATCTGACCCTGGAGCCGGGCGATGTGATCGCCTGCGGGACCTCGATCGGTGTCGGCTCCATGAAACCCGGCAGTACCGTGAGCATCATCATTGAAGGCATCGGCACACTGACGAATACCTACGGGTAATCGTGCCGCGATGCGTCCCTATTGATCGTCGTTTGGCGCTGCGGAGTATGCTTCGACACGCGCAATTTCAAAAAATCTACCGACCAAGGAGAACCCATGCTCGAGCCGACCCCCAATGTCCCGGATTTCCATCTTCATGGTGAGGCGGACCATCGACCGCACTTGGCGGTCTCGGCGTCCTTGACGCGTCGCCGTGTCCTGACGGGCGCTGCGGTCCTGACGGGTGCCGCGTTTGCAGGCGGCGCCATGAACGCCATGGCCCAGTCGCTCAGCGGCAAGTTGCCATTGACACCGTTCCAAACCATCGGGCCTTTCTATCCGATCGACGTTCCCGCCGACCAGGATGCGGACATGACCCTTCTCGGGGCGAACAAGGAACGCGCAGCCGGCACGGTGATTTACGTTTCGGGCCGAGTGCTCGACATGCAGGGCGTACCGGTGGCGGGCGCAACGCTCGACATCTGGCAGGCCAACGCGGCGGGGCGTTACGCACATCCGGCCGATACCAACAAGGCGCCGCTGGACCCGAACTTCCAGGGTTTCTCACGCATACGAACTGCAGCGGATGGCACCTACAAGTTCAAGAGCATCAAGCCGGGGGCATATCCGACCGGCGAGGGCGATTGGGTGAGACCGGCGCATATTCACTTCGACATTCGCGGCAACAAGAGCCGGGCCATCACGCAAATGTATTTCGAGGGCGACCCCATGAACGCCAAGGATCGCATTTTGAACAGCATCCGCAACAAGGACACTGTCACCGCAAAGTTGGATGCGGCAACCAGTGCACCCGAGAAAGGCGCGCTCAACCTGCGCTGGGATGTGGTGCTGGTGGCGGGCTGATCCGGCGCGGTGCACCGCAGATTGCATTTCAACAGATTGACAACGGCGGCGGGGTCCGGCCGGCGCGAGCGAACCCTGGTTGCCTGTCACACCTATCCGGCAAACGCTTTTTCAAGCGCCGCCACATCCATCTTTTGCATCCCGAACAAGGCAGTGAAGGCGCGTTGAACCCCGGCCTTGTCGGACGAATGCATGATGTCCCACCACACACGTGGCACCACCTGCCATGAAACCCCGAATTTGTCGGTGAGCCAGCCGCATTGCACGGGTTTGCCCCCGTCGGCGGTGAGCGCCGCCCAAACTCGATCGACCTCCGCCTGATCCGCGCAATCGACCGACAGCGAGATCGCCTCGTTGAACCGGTACATCGGGCCACCATTCAATGCCTGAAACGGTTGTCCGTCGAGCTCGAACTCAATCATCAGGACCTTGCCCTTATGCTCGGGAGATTCGGGTCCGTAACGTGACGTATGGATGATCCGGCTGTTTGGGAAAACCCCGAGATAATAGGCCACGGCCTCTTCCGCATTGAAATTGAACCAGAGGCAGGGCGTGATGCGTTGCGCGATGCGCATGGTGGAATCCTTTCGCTGCACGAGGGGAACGATTGTAGTGGGCCCCGATACTTGCCGTGGAGGAATGCGCGATCCCCTGTTCGCAGGTGATGAATCGTCACGTGAAGCAACTGGTTACAACCTCGCGCGCCGAAAAGGAAACTTGCAGGGCAAGATGGATTCTGACTCGTAGACGGTGCGCGTTGCACCGCCACAACGACACAGGAGACTCTCATGCGCCCCTCCCGATTCAACATTTTGGCTGCCGCTGTGGCGGCGAGCATTTCCCTGTTGAGCATGGCCCCGGCAATGGCGGAAACCCCGGCCGTGCCGCCGCATTTCGCGCACCGCGCATCGCAAGGTGGCCCGGGCATCGAAGGCGCGCTGCAATTCGCGCGCGCCAGGCTGAACCTGACCACCGAGCAATCGGCGGCACTCGACGGCATTCTCGCCAGCGCCAAATCGCAAGCAAAGGCTGCGCGTGAGGCTTCCAAAGCCACGGTCGATCAAATGAAGGCGGAGCTTGCGAAACCGCAACCCAATATGCGCACCTTGGCCCAATTGCAGGACAGCCTCGCTCCGCAACGAGAAGCGATTCGCAAATCCGTTCAGGCGCAGCTGTTGAACTTCTATGACACCCTGAGCGCAACGCAGCAATCCACGGTTATCGAAGGGGTACGGAAGATGGCGGCAATGCGCGAACGGCGTGCAGCGCGGTGGACCGACTAAAGCACTTGCCTTAGACGGGACGCCATCAACGGGGTCGCCGGCCTGGCGCGCATGGTCGATAGAGCGTGGCGTGGGTTGTCCTGGGCAACGGAAACGCTGCCCACCTTGAATCGCGCCACCAGTTCCATCAGGGATTCGGCCTGATCGCGCATGGATTCAGCGGCCGCGCTGGCCTGCTCCACCAAGGCGGCGTTCTGTTGCGTCACCCCTTCCATCTGGACGATGGCACCCTTGACCTGATCAATACCCGCGGCTTGTTCGCGTGCTGCATCAGCAATTTCATCGACGACGCGGGCGGCCTCGGAAATCACCTGCTCGACGTCGGCCATCGTTTTCTCAGATTCCTGGACGAGCAGAGTGCCTTCATCGACGCGCGATGTCGCGTCTTCGATGAGCCCGCGAATTTCGCGGGCCGAGGCTGCGCTGCGTTGGGCAAGGGCGCGGACTTCTGCGGCCACAACGGCAAATCCCTTGCCTTGTTCGCCGGCCCTTGCCGCTTCAACCGCCGCATTGAGCGCCAGGATGTTGGTCTGGAAAGCGATGGAATCGATGGTGCCGATGATCGAACTGATCCGCCTTGCGCTGTCGTTGGCCGCCTCGATGCGCGCGGCGGCTTTTCCCGCCACTTGGCCGCTCCGCGACGCGGCGTTGGCCGCCGCGGCCGTCAATTCGCTGGCGCGGCGGGTGGCCGAGGCAACTTGTTTCATCGACATCGTGAATTGTTCCATGCTCGATGCGGTTTCCTCCAGCGTGGAAGCTTGTTGTTCTGTCCGCGAAGACAGGTCGATGCTGCCGGCGCTGATCTGCCGCGAGGCCGCGGCAATTTCTCCACCGCGCGCGGTGACCTCGATGACTAGCGCTTGAAGTTGGGCAACAAACCCATTGAGTCCTGCAGTCACCCGGCCCAAGCCGCCACTCATGCGGGGAAGCCGGCGCGTCAGGTCGCAATCGCTCGACTGCAGGTTTTCGGCTTCTTCCGCCAGCACATCGATGCGGCGCGAGATGTGCCTCAGCAAGAGTACGGCTCCGGCGAAGAGGGCGCCAACCGCCAGCGCCACGATGATCGACATTCGGGTCCGATCCGCCGTGCCCGCACCAAGGTCCGCACCCAATAGGCCGATTGCGATGCAACAGAGGATGGCCAGCGCCACAAATAGCTTGACGGCATTGCGAATCGACAAATCATTCATAGCAGTGACAATCGTGATGGCTTTTACAAGATTGCGCGGAAAATCCATGGTTGTCAACAATTGAACTGGCGGAATCATGGGGCATCCGCCATGGAAATGTTGCGTGCCTCACCAGACTTGGTCGCGCCGCTTGTTGAGCCCTGACAAAGGGCCTCGACCCGCAGGTGGTCGGGAATATCGAGGTCCGCCGTCGGTGCGATGGATCAGAAGCCTCGCGGAGGCGCGAAGGGCAAACGATCGGCAGCGGGGACGAAAGAGGGTGGCCTGCCGCCCTCAAAAATCATTGAAGTCGCATGTGTGCGTCTAGGGCGCATCGAGGAGTTCGAAAGTGACACCCGCATGGTGGATCAGCCGCACTTGTAACGCCTCGCCCATTGCCGTTGACGGCGTCCAGAATCCGCCGGACAACCTGGTCTTGGGGATATCCAGCGCGAGGCAGGCGGCCGCCTCACCCAGCATGCGCGCCGTGGATCCATAACCGGGGTCACCGATGCCGGCGACCTTTGCGCGCAAGTCGCGGCCGTCAGCGGTGCGCCCGATGAATCGGAAATCCCAGGAGCCACTGTTCTGTGCGGCTTCACTCGGGCCTTCGCCGGGCGCGGGGAGGATGGTTTTTTCCATCAGCCAGCGCGTCGGGGCAATGGCCGCACCGGTGGCAAAAGCCGCAAGTCCGGCGGTAAACGTCATCGCCCGGGTGCGGCCTTTGAAGCCGCGCCCCGTCATCATGCCCTCGTCATATTGAAAAGAGTGGCCATACACATTGTCTTGCAAGGCGTTGCTTCGCAAAACGACGCGTGCGTTGATGGCAGACATGATGAAAGGCGCCACCCATGCCTCGAAGTCGGCGTCGAATTCTGCGCCCTTCACGTTGTGCTGGCGCGCCGAATTTTTCGGCGACTCCGGGCAAAGCGAATAGGGATTTGAATAGATCTTGCGGATGACCGGGTTGCTCATTGCCTCCCGGATGATATTGAGCATGCTGGCCACTGTGCCTCCGGAGGCGCCGCCGCGCATCGACCGGACGCGCATCTTGACCTTGCTGAGAGGCTCGCCATAGTGAAGCAGCGATTGCTGCTGCAGCCACCACGTGCCGAGGTCGGAAGGAATGGAATCAAACCCGCAGCAGGGCACAATGCGCGCGCCGGATTGGCGTGCTGCGGTTTCATGTGCGTCGATCATTTTCTTGACCCAGTGCGCTTCGCCGGTGAGGTCACAATAGTCCGTGCCCGTTTCGGCACAGGCCTTCACGAGCGAATCGCCGTACAGTGCATACGGACCGACGGTCGAGACAACGACGGTAGCTTGGACTGCCATTTTGGAAAGCGCGTCGAGATCGCTGGCATCCGCGGTGAACACGGGCAACGATTCTGCGGCGCTGCCCAACGCGGACTGCAGCTCCTTGAGTTTTGAGGAAGAACGGCCCGCAATGGCCCAGCGCAAGCGCCGCTGGCCCGGCGCCGCGGGTGTGCCAAATTCCTTCATCAGGTATCGGCAGAGGATTTGGCCGACGAAGCTGGTGGCGCCAAAAACAATGACATCGAGCGAGCGATTTGACATGAGAAGGATCCGGCGGAGTGACCGATAAAGTATGGATGCAGCGCTACAAAATCCAAAACGCAAGGACTGGCAACGCGTTTGGGGCAAAAACGGCCTGATGGCCCCGCCAGGTAAGGACTTTTGCGTTTCCGGCCTCTGCAGGCGTCAAATAGGAGGCACCAACCAAAAAAACGGGAGAGGGATATGAACTTTCGGCTGATTTTCCTGGGGTTTTGCCTGCCTTTTGCAGTTCACGCGCAAACGCCATTTGACGGCGATTGGAAGGCCGATGTGATGACCATCGATCATCCGGCCAAGCCGGTGACCTATGAGTTCCGCGACGGCAAGTACACCTGCAAGACCTGCGCCGTGCAGTATTCGGTGAAGACGGACGGCAAGGACAACAAGGTCGAGGGCAGTCCTTACATCGACACGCTGGCGGTGAAGATCATCGACAAGAACAATCTGGAGATGACCGGCAAGAAGGGGGGCAAGGTGGTGGGCAAGCGCAAGGTGGCGATATCCGTGGACACCAACTCCATGACCGTGAGTTACGAAAACACCTGGCCCAATGGCGAAACGGTGAAGGGCGCCACGTCGTATCACCGCACTGCCTACGACAAGACGGCGCCACACTTGATGTCCGGCTCTTGGAAAGGCATCAAGGAAGAGCGCGTGACGGACAACGGCCTGAAGGTGAGCTACAAGAGCGAGGACAAGTCATTGTCGATGACGAAACCGACCGGCGTGACCTACAAGGCCGAGCTCAATGGTGCGGATGCACCGGTCGCGGGAGACCCGGGCCTCACGCATGTGTCGGTGAAATCGACCAAGAAGACACTGGAAGAAACCTACAAGCGCGACGGCAAGACGGTACTGGTGCAAAAGCTCGAACCGATGGCCGATGGCAAGCGCGTGCGCGTGGATTGGATCGACTACCTCACACGCACCAACGGCAGTCACATCTTGGTCAAGCAGTAGGATGCCTGGGGTCGATCAATCGAACGATTCGAACGGCCCCAAGTAGCGCCATTGCCCGACTGGCAGCGCGCCCAGTGTCACCTTGCCGATGCGAATGCGCTTGAGGCCGGTGACTTTCAAGCCGACCAATTCGCACATGCGTCGGATCTGGCGTTTCTTTCCCTCGCGCAATGCAAATCGCAGTTGGTCCTCGTTTTGCCACGAGACCTTGGCGGGCTTCAGCGCGATGCCATCGAGCGCCAGCCCGTGGCGCAGTTTTTCCAGCCCGCCGTCCGCGATCTGCCCCGACACGCGGACCAAATATTCCTTTTCAACGGCGGAGTTTTCGCCGATCAGTTGCTTGGCAATCCGTCCATCCTGCGTGAACACGATCAGGCCCGTGGAATCGATGTCCAGGCGTCCGGCGGGCGCGAGGCCCTTGGCCTGCAGCGGATGGAATTTGACGGGTGAGCCGTCCTGCGCCCAACGGTTCTCCGCTTTGAACAGGACCGAGGCCGGTTGATGGCCGTCCTCGGCCTGCCCGGACACGTAGCCCATCGGCTTGTGCATCAAGATGGTGACGCGGCCGCGTTGTTCGTCTTTTGCGGCGCTGTCGATGGTGATGGTTTGATCCGGGCCCACGCGCGAACCCAACTCGGAAACTACGTGGCCATCGACGCGCACCCAGCCCTTGGCAATCCATTCGTCGGCTTCACGCCGAGACGCCAATCCCAACTCGGACATGCGTTTGGAGAGGCGAACACCCGCCGACGGCGAGTCCTTCTGTTGGGGCGCCGGTGGTGCCGCGGGCCGCGGTGTGGAAGGGCGGCTGGCCGCCTGCGGTCTTTTGCGCGCAGCAGGTTTCAGGGTGAGGGTGGATCTCTTTTGCATGCGTGCATTCTAGCGGTCTGCCGAGGGCGGCACTGCCCCCGCATGCAGTCGAGTGGCTTTTGCGATAATGCGCTTCCCCTATCCGGCCCTCGAACATGAGTTATTCGCTTCCCTCCTTTTCGGCCATGCGCGCGTCCTTCCTGAGTGACGAGGCCAGCGCCCTGGAGCCCTTGTTGGCGGCAGCCACGCTCCCTCCCTCCATCAACCAGAGTGTCGACAACATCGCGCGCGAGCTGGTCACAGCCGTGCGGGGGCGCCAGCGCGACCATGCGGGCATGCAGTCGTTTCTGACGCAATACGACCTGTCAACGCAAGAGGGCGTGCTGCTCATGTGCGTGGCGGAGGCCTTGCTGCGGATTCCGGATGCCGCGACGGCAGACAAGCTCATCAAGGACAAGTTCGCGCAAGGCGATTGGAAGCGGCATCTTGGCGCGTCCGATTCATTGCTGGTGAATGCGGGGACCTGGGGGATGATGCTGACCGGCAAATTGGTCGCGCCGAGTGTCGACGGTATCGCGGACGTCGGCGGATGGCTCACCAAGCTTGCGGGACGGGTCGGGGAACCGATCGTGCGCGCTTCGTTGCGGCAAGGCATGAAGTTGATGGCCGAGCAGTTCGTGATGGGGCGCAACATTCAAGATGCACTGAAGCGCGCGGCTGAAGGTGACCAGGCACCTTACCGGCATTCCTATGACATGCTCGGCGAAGCGGCCATGACGTCGGCAGATGCGGAGCGGTATTTCCAGGCCTACACGGATGCCATTGCGGCCATTTCAAGGGCGGTGAAACCGGGACAGGATGTGTTCAGTGCCCCCGGGATTTCCATCAAGCTTTCGGCATTGCATCCGCGTTACGAGCTCGCGCAACGCCACCGGGTGTTGAATGAAATGCTCCCAAAGGTCAAGGAACTCGCGCTCCAGGCGATGAAAGGTGGCATCGGCATTACGCTGGACGCGGAGGAGACCGAGCGGCTCGAGATTTCGCTGGAATTGTTGGCGGCCGTTTACGGAGACCCTGCCCTTGAGGGATACGAAGGCCTGGGGCTGGCGGTGCAGTCGTACCAGAAACGTGCGCCCCATGTGATCGATTGGCTGATCGAGCTTTCTCGTGCCAAGAAACGCCGCCTCATGACCCGGCTGGTGAAAGGTGCGTATTGGGACACCGAAATCAAGCGCGCACAGATGCAGGGCTTTTCCGGTTATCCGGTGTTCACGCGCAAGGTCAACACCGACGTGTCCTACCTCGCATGCGCAGCCAAGATGCTGGCGCATCCCGACGTGTTTTATCCGCAGTTCGCCACGCACAACGCGCACACCGTGGCCACCGTGCTGGAACGGGCAGGTCGCAATACGGCGTTTGAATTCCAGCGATTGCACGGCATGGGCATGGAGTTGTACGAAGCCGTGCTCAAGCGCGAGGGCACCGCTTGCCGTGTTTACGCCCCCGTGGGGAGCCACGAGGACTTGCTGCCGTACCTTGTGCGCCGCTTGCTGGAAAACGGCGCCAACTCCTCGTTCGTCAATCGCATTGCCGACCCGAGCGTGTCGATCGACGATGTGATCACCGACCCGGTGGCGGTATGCCACTCCAATGCTTCCAAGCAAAACCCGAAATTGCATAACCCGAAGCGCCTGTACGCAAATTCCGATGTGGTGCGGTCCAACAGCCATGGATTCAGCTTTGCCGAAGTCGAGGCAACGGAAGCGTTGTATGCGGGAATGCGCGAGACGCTGGGTCGTCGCGACCTCTCAGCCAAGCCGATCATTGCCGGGGAGATGATGACCGGCAAGGCGATCGATGCTGTGTCGCCGGTCACCGGAGAAAAAATCGGTGTCGTGGAGGAAGCCGACGCGGCGTTGACAGAGCTGGCGTTGTCCCTTTCCGTGAAGTCACGCGCACAGCCCGGCGACGAACGCGCCGCCGTGCTGGATCGCGCGGCGGACATGCTCGAGGAGCAACGTGCGTTCTTCATGGCCCTTTGCGTACGCGAAGCGGGCAAGACCCTCCCGGATGCATTGGGCGAGGTTCGCGAAGCCATCGATTTCTGCCGGTACTACGCGGCGCTGGCACGACGTCATTTTGCGGCACCGCACCGCTTGCCCGGGCCGACGGGCGAGTCGAATGATTTGTACCTTCAGGGGCGTGGCACCTTTGTCTCCATTTCGCCGTGGAATTTTCCGCTGGCGATTTTCCTGGGCCAGGTCGCGGCCGCATATGCAGCCGGCAACGCGGTCATCGCGAAACCGGCGGAGCAGACGCCCATCATCGCGTTCGAAGCCGTGAAGCTTCTTCTGGGAGCGGGCATGCCCAAAGAGGCCATTGCCCTGTTGCCGGGGCGAGGCGAAATAGTGGGCGCCCAGCTGGTGGCGGATTCCCGGATTGCGGGCGTGGCCTTCACCGGGGGAACGAACACGGCGCAGATCATCAATCGCACATTGGCGTCGCGCGATGGCCCGATCATTCCGTTCATTGCGGAGACGGGGGGGCTGAACGCGATGATTGCGGATTCCTCGGCATTGCCCGAGCAGGTGGTCAATGATGTGATCGCGTCGGCGTTCAACAGCGCGGGCCAGCGTTGCTCGGCGCTGAGGATCCTGTGCGTCCAAAAGGACATCGCACCGCGCATCGAGACGTTACTGGCCGGCGCGATGAAGGAATTGAAACTCGGCGATCCGTCACGGCTCGATACCGACATCGGGCCGGTCATTGATCGTGAGGCGCACGCCATGCTGGTGGCGCACCGCCAGAAAATGGCGGCACAGTACCGCCTGATTGGCGAGACCCCCGTTCCGCGTGACATTCCCGCGGGAACATTCTTTGCGCCCTGCGCGTTTGCCATCCCGGCGTTTGATGCCATCAAATCCGAAGTTTTCGGACCGATCCTGCACGTCTACGCGTTCGAGGCGGACGAATTGTTGTCCGTGGTGGATCGCATCAACGCCAGCGGCTATGGACTGACCCTGGGAATCCATTCACGCATCGAGGAGACCATTGAAGCCATTCGCGCTCGCGCACACGTTGGCAATGTGTACGTGAATCGCAACCAGATTGGTGCGGTGGTGGGCGTCCAGCCGTTTGGCGGCGAAGGCTTGTCCGGCACCGGTCCGAAGGCGGGTGGGCCACACTACCTTTTCAGGTTCGCGTCGGAGCGAACGTTTACAGTGAACACCGCCGCGGCCGGCGGCAATGCCGCGTTGATCGCGAGTTCCGAATGAAGGGCCCTCGGCAGGCGGGTTGGGGGATGCTGGCTTTGCTGGCCGCCTGCGCCGCACCGAGTCCCGCGCCGGTGGCGACAACGCGCCTCCTGGAACAAGTGCAGGCCTTTTCGCAAACTCCTGTCGGTGACCCGCATCCGATGGGCTGGGAACCGTGGGTATTGTCCCGATTCCTGGGGCGCACGGATTACAGGATCGTGGAGGTCGACGGGCAACGCGTGTTGGCCGCGCATGCCAATTCGTCTGCCTCGGGATTGCTGCAACCTATTCGAGTTTCGCCTGCGGATTACCCATGGCTCAGTTGGCGGTGGAAGGTGCCCCAGTTGATCCCGGGCGCCGACAATGCGAGCCGCACGGGCGACGACTCGGCCGTCCGCGTCATCGTGGCCTTTGACGGCGACAAGTCAAAGTGGGATATCGAAGACAACTCTTTTGCGGGCCTGGTGAAATTGTTCAGCGGTCGCGAAATGCCGTACGCGACGATCCAGTACATCTGGGAAAACAGGTTGCCCAAAGAAACCGTGCTCGACAACGCAAAAACCTCACGCTCAAAAATGCTGGTGGTGGAAAGCGGACCGGATCGAACCGGCCAGTGGCTTGAGTTTCGCCGCAACATCAAGGCCGACTACGAGCGCTTGTTCAAGGAGCCCCCCGGTCCGGTGATCTTTGTCGGGCTCATGACCGATTCCAATGCCACCGGGACGATGGCGCTGGCGTACTACGGGGATCTCAAGCTTTCCCGTCAGGACAATTGAACGCGCCGACGCAGGTAAACTCCATATTCCGCGGGCATCACAGGCGCAAATGGGCTGAAAAGCCGCGCCAGTCCTTGTGTATTAGAGTTTCGCTACACCATCCGCCGGGTGTTTGCCGGACAGCAAGACCAACATCGCACGGTCTTCGCCGCTCCAGAAATCCACAGCATCCTGGAAGATCTCAATCAAAGTTTCGAGTTCGCTCTCGTGGTGTTCCGCGAAAGCGTCGGTGTGGTCAAAGTAGATGGCGTAGTGATCGGCCTTGATCCATTCCAGGTCGGTCAGGCAATCGTAGAACGCATCCCAGTTCTTGCCGAAGTGGGAGGGGAACTTCATCGCCACGGCGGCATGATTGAAGAACTGGTCCTTCTTTTCGATCTTTTCGCCTTCCAAGTGGAAAAAGGCCATTTTCTTGGCTTTGAAGGCCTTGGCCAGTTCATCCACGGCGGCATGGGACTTCAACCAGAACACGCCGGCGGGCCGGTCGTGAGCAAGCAACTTCTTGAGTTCGGCAGAGGGCATGGGTCACCTCACTCCTGAATGAGCTTGAAAGTCTTGTAGTGGTCCGCAGTGTAGTAGCACTCGCGTTGCTCTTTGCCGCCACACACAATGCGTCGCGCACCGCGGTCCCTGGAGCCGGGCGTCTTGACGGTGTACTCCTTGTAATACCCGCGTGGCTGCTTCGGCAACGTGCGCTCGCGATTTGAAAAGGTGCTGCCATCCTTGGCGGCATAGGGAAACGGGCCGCCCTTGCGGATCAGCGCCAGCGTCTCTCGCCCTTCCTTGGGAAGTTCTGCAACCTTGATCGCGGAGAGGGCTTTTGTCGTGCCCGCGTCGAACGCCACGGCTGGCGCGTTGTACATCACCAACAGACTCAAGAGAAGCACCAAACGTTTCATGACAGTGTCCTCCACCTATTTCTTCGGGCAGTGCGGGCAATGTTCGGCATACAGCACCATGTGATGGTCGCGAATCTGGAAACCCAGCTGGCGGGCAATCTTCTCCTGGCGCTTTTCAATTTCCGGGTCGTTGAATTCCTCAACATAGCCGCAGGACACGCAAACGATGTGGTCATGATGCGCGCCTTCATTGAGTTCGTATACCGCTTTGCCGCTTTCGAAATGGTGTCGGATCAGCAGTCCGGCTTGTTCGAACTGTTGGAGCACGCGGTAGACCGTCGCAAGGCCGATCTCGGCGTTGTCGTCCATCAGGAGCTTGTAAACGTCTTCGGCTGACAGGTGCCGTTGCTTTGCGTGATGAAAAAGATCCAGCACCTTGCGGCGGGGAAAGGTGGATTTCAAGCCGATGGTGCGCAGATTGTCCTGTTCGTTCATGAGGTCAATCATAGTCCGAAACCGGCGGCCCCAGAGGCGAAGCTATAATTCCGCTTCCGTTGTTTTCATTGCAGGCCGCGCTTGGCGCGGCGGGAAAGGCATCATGTTTCGTGGGGTTATTGTTTTGGGTTTGGCCATGTTGGCCGGATGCGCCGGCTTTGGCGTTCACCGAATTGATATTCAGCAGGGGAACCTGGTCACCGTCGAACAGGTTTCCAAGGTCAAGACCGGTATGAGCCGCGTTGAAGTGACCAACGTGCTGGGCACGCCACTGGTGGCGGATATCTTCCATGGCAACCGCTGGGATTACTATTATTCCCATGACTTGGCCACCAAATTCGGACCCTTCGGTCGCGAGCGCGAGAAATACCATGTCACCGTGTACTTCAAGGATGACAAGGTTGAGCGCGTTGAGGGGCAGGGCGCTCCGAAGGAAATCCTGACTGGGGGCGGTGATCGCCGCAAGCTTCCGGACACCACCATCCCCGGTGCACCGCCGGATCCGAAGAAACGCGGAGAGTAACCTCGTGCTGCGCTTGGCCATCGCGGGGGCGGGCGGCCGAATGGGCCGCGCCTTGGTGGACGCCGCAGGCGGCATCGGTGGCTTCGAGGTGGCGGCGCTGCTTGAGCACCCGGCCAGCGCATTGCTGGGGCACGATGGTGTCGAAATTGGCAAAGCGGCTTCAGGTGTTTTGATTCGCAGCGACGTCCTTGCGGCACTTGGCGGGTGCCAGGTCTTCATCGATTTCACGCGCCCAGAGGGTACGCTTCAACACGTCAACGCGTGCCGTGCCGCCAAGGTCAACATGGTGATTGGCACCACGGGCTTCGACGAATCGGGCAAGCGCGCGATTGCCGACGCCGCGTCGGACATCGCCATCGTGTTTGCGGCCAACATGAGTATTGGCGTCAACGTCGCCACAGACTTGGTCGAACGTGCATCCCGCGCCTTGAATGCGGACTACGACATTGAAATCCTCGAAGCGCACCATAACAAAAAGGTGGATGCCCCTTCAGGGACGGCGCTCATGCTGGGTGACGCCGCGGCGCGCGGCATCGGCAAGCCGCTCGGTGACTTGGCGGTCTATGATCGCCACGGCGTCACTGGCGAACGCCCACATGGCGCCATCGGGTTCGCGTCCCTTCGGGCGGGCGACATCGTGGGGGACCATACGGTGTTTTTCGCCGGCCAGGGCGAGCGCATTGAAATCCGCCACGTCGCGACGTCCCGTTCGAATTTCGCCAACGGGGCCATGGCCGCCGCGAGGTTCCTGGCGGACAAGCGAACGGGGCTCTTCGACATGCGCGATGTTTTGGGATTGCGCGGCTGATCGATTGGTTTGCGTTGCTGCACCGCGCCAATTGCGGTAGAATGGCCTCTTAATCGCGCCAAGCGGGAAAGGTCTTCACGGCCTTTCCCGTTTTTTATGTGTGCAGCAATTGGCACATATCTCCGGCGCGGGAGTGATTCCCGTCCCGCATTTCGTCCCGGAGCTTCTCTTGTTGCCACCAACCCCCGCCCTGCTCTTGCTCGCCGATGGCACGGTTTTCAAAGGCACGTCCATTGGAGCAGCCGGTGAAACCGCGGGCGAGGTGGTGTTCAACACGTCCATGACGGGGTATCAGGAAATCCTGACCGATCCGTCCTACTGCGGGCAAATGGTGACGCTGACCTACCCGCATATCGGGAACACCGGCACCAATGCCGAGGATCAGGAATCCGCAAAGACCTACGCGGCCGGATTGATCATTCGCGATCTGCCGACGCTGGCCTCCAACTGGCGCATGAACGAATCGCTGCCGCAGTATTTGACGAGGAACGGTGTGGTGGCGATTGCCGATCTCGATACCCGCCGCCTCACGCGCCACTTGCGGGAAAAGGGCGCGCAAAACGGTTGCATCGTCACCGGTAGCCACTTGAGCGCTGCCGCAACGCACGCGCACGAACGCGCACAAAGCGCCCCCAGCATGGCGGGCCTCGATCTGGCGAAAGTGGTGAGTTGCACCGCGCCCTACGATTGGACCCAATCGACCTGGGCCTTGGGTGCCGGATTTGGCGCACTGGACACGCCGCGCTTCCACGTCGTGGCTTATGACTTTGGCGTGAAACACAACATCTTGCGCATGCTCGCGGACCGTGGTTGCAGATTGACCGTCGTGCCGGCCCAAACCCCGGCCGAGACCGTGCTCGCGATGAAACCGGACGGCGTGTTTCTTTCCAACGGTCCCGGCGACCCGGATCCATGCAATTACGCAATTCGCGCGATCCAGCAAATCATTGCCGCGAAGTTTCCGGTGTTCGGCATTTGCCTCGGGCATCAGTTGCTGGCGCTCGCCTCTGGTGCCAAGACCGTCAAGATGAAATTTGGCCATCATGGCGCCAATCATCCGGTTCAAGACCTCGACACCGGCAAGGTGTACATCACCAGCCAGAACCATGGGTTTGCGGCGGATGAATCGACGTTTCCTGCCAATGTCCGTTTGACCCACAAATCGTTGTTCGATGGTTCTTGCCAAGGTATCGAACGGACCGACGCGAGGGCGTTCAGCTTCCAGGGCCACCCGGAGGCGAGCCCGGGGCCGCATGAAGTCAGCTATTTGTTCGATCGCTTTGTTGCGATGATGGAGAAGAATCGTGCCTAAGCGCCAGGACATCAAAAGCATCCTCATCATCGGTTCCGGCCCCATCGTCATTGGGCAGGCGTGTGAGTTCGATTATTCCGGCGCGCAGGCGTGCAAGGCGTTGCGTGACGAGGGGTACAAGGTCATCCTGATCAACTCCAACCCGGCGACGATCATGACCGACCCCAACATGGCGGACGTGACCTACATTGAGCCGATCACGTGGAAGATGGTCGAGAAGATCATTGAGAAAGAAAAGCCCGATGCGTTGCTGCCGACCATGGGCGGGCAAACGGCGCTGAATTGCGCGTTGGATCTCGCCAAGCACGGTGTGCTCCAGATGCACGGCGTGGAAATGATCGGCGCCACCAAGGAAGCCATTGACAAGGCCGAGGACCGCGAGAAATTCAAGCAGGCGATGACCAAGATCGGCCTCGAATCGGCGCGCTCGGCGATTGCGCATTCGATGGAAGAGGCGCTGCAAGTGCAGGCCGCGATCGGGTTCCCCGCAATCATCCGGCCCAGCTTCACCATGGGCGGATCGGGGGGCGGCATCGCCTACAACCGCGACGAATTCATCGAAATCTGTGGCCGCGGACTGGAGGCGTCACCCACGCACGAGTTGCTCATCGAGGAGTCTTTGCTCGGCTGGAAAGAGTTCGAGATGGAAGTGGTGCGAGACAAGCACGACAACTGCATCATCGTTTGTTCCATCGAGAACCTGGACCCGATGGGCGTGCACACGGGGGACTCCATCACCGTGGCCCCCGCGCAAACGCTCACCGACAAGGAATACCAGATCATGAGGAACGCCTCGCTCGCGGTGTTACGCGAGGTGGGCGTCGAGACGGGTGGCTCGAATGTGCAGTTCGCGGTGAATCCGAAGGATGGCCGCATGGTGGTCATTGAGATGAACCCGCGCGTGTCGCGTTCTTCCGCGTTGGCCTCGAAGGCGACCGGATTCCCGATCGCCAAGGTCGCGGCCAAGCTGGCAGTCGGCTACACGCTTGATGAGCTCAAGAACGACATCACGGGCGGCGCGACCCCCGCCTCGTTCGAGCCGTCGATCGACTACGTGGTCACCAAGGTGCCGCGCTTCGCCTTCGAGAAGT